>VFZX01000416.1 GCA_016871015.1 Acidobacteriota bacterium
CAGTTGAACACGTATTCCGGCTCGAGTGTATCCTTCAGGCGGCCCCGGACCCGGACGAAATCCGGCGGCCACTTCTTGGGCATGTCGGTCTCGCGCATGATGATGATCCAGGCGCGCACTGGCAGCTTTCTTTGGGCAGGCACCAGCGAGATCAGCATCGCCCTTTCGATAATGTCCTCGATCTCGCGCTTCTTCCACCGCGAGACCGACTCGATGTACTCGATGCGCCATCCGCCGCCACTGAGAGGACGCAGCTTGAACAGGCGGTCCGCTCTGCGCTGCCCGGCGACGATTTCGCACTCCAGGCGGCGGATCTCTACCTGTTCCCCCTCTTTGATACAGCCGACCAGCTTCAGGAACGCCCGCTGGTCGCTGTCCGATGCCCGTTTGGAGCCGTGGTCAAATTTCCCCATATAGAGTAGTGCTTTTCAGGGGCGAAAAATCTCACCGGAAATCCCAAAATTGTGCGAGATTTAGCCGGGCTCCTCCGTAGATCATTTTCAGATCAGACCATCCGGGCATACATTAGAAACCGGCTCATCAGATCCTCGTCGCCGAAGGCACGGAGCAGGTCTGACGCCTCCGTCATGTCGGCCTCTGTGTGCAGGCTCAGCGGAACCAGTGTGACCAGCGCATCCCGAGCCTCGAACACGCGCCTGGCGGGCGTTCTCCAAATGAACACGTATGCGATTCACCACCCGCCGCCGCTGAGAGGAGGCGGCTTGAACAGGTGGTCCGCTCTGCGCTGCCTGGCGACGATTTCGCACTCCAGGCGGCGGATCTCCAAAGGGCGAAAGTCTCACCGATCGCGGTACTGGAGCGGCGCCTTGCGCCCCTCTGGAATTCTCGACCGGTAGGTGATCCCGTTGCGGCGCCGGTCGAACGCCGCTCGCACCTGCTCCATCAGCTTCGGATCGAGCATCAGGTCGAGCGCGGTCAGAACGAGTGTTTTTGCGCCGACGGCCATCCCCTTTCGGCCGATGGTTCCTCCGGAGCAGGCGGTCGCCTGCCAGGTGTGCGCCGAGGTCCCGGGGACCCACGCTGCCGCCGAAAACTGCGCCGAGGGTACGATCCAACTGACATCTCCCAGGTCAGTTGACACGCTCGATGAGGTCAGAACCGGCTCGATGGTTTCCTGGGTCCCGAGCACCGCTGGAAGCATCCCTTCAGTCCGCCGGAGCTGTTCGGCGAATGCGGTCTCTTCCGCCGTGTACTTCACTCCGCCGACGATGCGCAGGTTCTTCTCGATCACCACCGCCAGCGCGTCGTTCGGCAGCACCTCCCATGAGCTGTGTTCGATATCAAACGCCGCGACCGTGTCGGTGGCGAGCGCCGATCCCAGCGCCGTCTTCCGGACTCTTTCCCAGATCGCGTCGAGCGCCGCCATCCGCGGATGCCGTCCATAAAGCTGGATTTCGGCGTGCTCGGGTACAACGTTCGGCGCGGCCCCCCCCGTTGCTCACGATGTAGTGGACTCTGGCTTCGGGCGGAATATGCTCCCGCAACATGTCGACGGCGTGTCCCATGAGCATGGCCGCATCCAGCGCCGACCGGCCCGCCCAAGGCGCCGCGGCTGCGTGCGCGGGCTGGCCGCGGAACCGGAATCGTCCCCCGGTGATCGCCAGTCCGCTGGCAAGATCGGCGCGGTTCGAGCTGGACGGATGCCACATGATCGCGGCGTCGAGCCCATCGAACGCCCCGGCTCTCGCCATGTACACTTTCCCGGCTCCGCCTTCTTCCGCAGGAGTGCCGTAAAAACGAATCGTGCCGCCAAGCCGCTTCTCCATCAGGTAGTTCTTCACGGCAACCGCCGCCATCGCGCCGCCGGGTCCAAGCAGATTGTGGCCACACGCGTGTCCCGGGGCGCCTGGACGCGGAGCCCGCCGCACCGGAACCGTTTCCTGGCCCATCCCGGGCAGAGCGTCATACTCGCCGAGGATTCCAATGACCGGACGGCCGCTTCCCCAGACCGCGACAAATGCGGTCGGAATTCCACCGGTTCCCTCCTGCACCCGGAATCCGTTCGCACGCAGGTCGTTGATGAGCAGCCGCGCGCTTTGGGTTTCCTTGTATCCGAGCTCCGCGAAATCCCACAGCCGGCGCGAGAGATCGCCATAGCGCGGCAGGCTGGAATCCATTTCCGCGAGAATAGCCGCGCGGTCTCCTGCGGGGACCTGTGCGGTCCCCAGACACGTCACAGCCAGACTGAGTGCGATTCTCGCCGCCGCGGGCATTCTCCTCATCATAGCGGTGAACCTGGTAGACTGACACGCGATATGGCGGCGTTCGAGAGGGCCCTCGGCGCGGATGATGGGACGGGAGGCGGAGTGCTTGCAGGCCACCTGGGGCGGCGAGTCCGCGTTGATCGAGCGTTCGCACGCCATATGGCGATGCGGGCTTACTCCGAATTGTGCGCTGACGCGCTGGATGCCGCGGCCGTGACCGGCACTTCCGTCGAGGCCCCGGTGACCGGGTCCAAGGACAACTACGTCGACATCCACCCTGAGGCCAAAGTCACATGGGGAATCCGGCCGGGCGCATCCACTTTGCGTTCGGCGCCAACGACTGGCAAGAGTCCGTTTCGATTCCGGGCGGCCAGATTCACGAGCAGGGCACCTGCAGGATGGGGGACGATCCGCGGCGGTTCGTGACCAACCGCTGGGGCCAGTGACACGACGTGCCGAACCTGTTCATCGGCGATGGCTCCATCCACGTGTCCGCCTCAACGGAAAATCCGACATTGACCATCCTGGCGATGTCGATGTGAAATGCGAACCACCTTCATAGCGGGCGTTCTAGTGGCTCTCGGCGTCCGCACCTGGCCGAAAGTGGGGAACGGCACGGTCTGCCGCTGGTTTGGCGCCAGCACCACACCCGAAATGCTGGGACACGTGCAGTCCGCTTGCTGGCGACCCTATGTAGGCCCGTCGAGGGCATGCCTTGTAGGGAACCCGTTTGGTTGCGGGGGCCTGCTTTGAAGCCATTCATAACGCCCTGGGCGCTTGGCTCGTGAGGCGTTGGCGTCTGCCCAAGAATGGCAGGAGGCCCGCTCGCCCATAGATCCGGTCGCTACCAGTGCAAGCTTGCGTCTTTCTGCTGAGTCCAGCCACCTAAACGATAGCCATCCAATGAGACTGTGCACCAGCTCCGGCAATTTTCAGGCATGGGTGGCTGGCTCCAGGAAGTCCTCATGAGTTGCCTGGGCTACTACACGTTCACGTTCGGAAAGCTCAAGATCGGCGTGCGCGTGAACTCCTCGGCGCTAGAGGCCTTCACCGAAGGCAACATCCTGTTCCGGAGCCTCCAGCTTGCGCCGCTAAAGCCGTCTTTCAACCACCTGACCGCCAACTTCGCCGACGAGGATTTCGAGTTCGTCGCGAACTCGGTGGCCGTCTATGACATCGACTACGCCAACCTGATCGGCGGCGGCGCGGGGCCGCTGTTCCTGAAATCGAGCGTCAATCTCGCTGGGAGCTCGTCGAAGTCGCAGGCCGGCAGGATCGTGGCCGTTCGCCTCCGCGAGGAGTTGGGCGGGATCACGGCGGACGAGTGGAAACGTGCTCGGCAGGTCAGCTTCAAGACCACCGTGCTGGCGCTCAACATGGAGCCGGGCATGGTGTGCTCGATGACGCATCCTGACATGCCGGGCGAGAGCGGCGAGTTCCGGGTCACCTCCTGGCGGCTGAACCGCGACTACTCGATCGACATCCAGGGCCGCACAACCACGGACTCGATGTACGACCTGGTCGTCGGCCCGAAACCTGCTGACGTGCCCGCGTCGCCTGTCCCCACCGAGCCGGACCTCACCGACAACGCAGCGCCGCCAGAGCCGGGATTCGGGATCGCGCCGCAGGCCGGCGTCCTCCTGATTGCCGCGGTCGGCTTCCAGGATCTCACCAACACCAAAACCATCTCGACCCTGACCTTCACGGTCTGGCACTTCGATGAGACGGCACCGGTCCAGACGACTCTCGCCGCGCCAACGTTTGCCTCGAGTTCGACGCTCACCGGCGCCAGTCTCGCGTCGTTCGCCACTGGCGACCTGGCCCTGCTCGACACCGAGATCGTCAAGCTCATCTCGATCAGCGGCGACACCGCCGAGATCGAGCGCGCCCAAAAGGGGTCGTGCGCCGGGATAAACCGGCATGTTGTAGGGGATGAAAGAGCCCTACAGGAAAGGAGTAGCGATCCATCCTGACCTCGAGTCTTGCGGCGGCCATCGTGAGGTGGCATCCGAAGCGTAGACAGAGGCACTGGTGGGCCGGGTATTGAGCTTCGAGAATTGAGCTGGAGATGCCGACCTTGTGTTCCCAAGGGGAAGGCAACATCGACTCGGCCCGCTTCGATCTCGATATGAATGACCGCCTACCCCTCGCATGATTCAAATGGCGGCTCAGAGCACGACTGTTGGGTCTACCCCTACCGGGCGGATGCAGAAGGCCTGCCTGGCAGGTCAGGCGATAGCCCAGCCTTCCGACAACACGTCCGTCTGCTCCAGGACGGTCTGCGTCGCCTTCTCTTGCTTGTCCGGCGGGTAGCCGTGCTTGCGCAGGATGCGTTTGACTAGCACGCGCATTTGGGCGCGGACGTTCTCGCGAAGGATCCAGTCGATCGTGATGTTGTTGCGCACCGTCTCGACCAGCTCGCGGGCGATTGCCCGCAGGGTATCGTCGCCCATTAACCTTGACCGCGCTGTCGTTCGTTTCCAGCGCGTCGTAGAAGGCCATCTCGTCCTCGGACAGGCCCAGCGCCTCTCCGCGCGCCTTCGCGTCCCGCATCTCTCTCGCCAGCGCGACCAGCTCCTCAATTACCTGCGCTGCCTCGATCGCGCGGTTCTGGTAGCGGCGGATCGTCTGCTCCAGCATCTCGGCGAAGGAGCGCGCCTGCACGACGTTCTTGCGCCGCCGGTTCGCGAGCTCGCCCCTGAGCAGCTTTTGGAGCAGCTCGACCGCAAGGTTTCGCTGGGGAAGCCCGCGTACCTCGGCCAGGAACTCATCGGAAAGGATCGAGATGTCGGGCTTCTGGAGTCCGGCCGCCGCGAAGATGTCCACGACGCCTTCAGGAGCGACCGCGCGGGAGATGATCTGGCGCACGGCGTGATCGAGTTCCTCCTCCGGCCGCGCTTCGCCCGGCGCGCGCTTGGCAAGCACGGCCTGAAAGAAAGCCACGTCGTCGCGGATGAGCAGGGCCTCTTCGTGCGGCACCGCAAGGGCGAACGCCTGGGACAGGTCGCGGACGGCGCGGACACATCGGTCCTTGCCGTTCTCCTGTCGCAGGACGTGCTCCTGCGCAGCAGGCAGCAGCGCCAGGCGGTCGGCCCGGGGTGCCGGTTGTCCAGCGCGACCGGCGGGGCCGCGCCGAAGGTGGCCTTGGCTCCTGGATCAGCAGCGCCACCGAACCGCTCACCAGGCTGGCGGCCATGCTGGTTCCGCTCAGCGTCATGTAGGGCCGGCCCGCCACTGTCTGCCGCAGCGATGGGTAGAGCGTGTAGTGAGTTTGATTGGTGGCCGCCGCGGCTGACAGCCGGTGGCCCGGCGCGACGATTTCAGGCTTGGAGAAGGCATCGAACCAGGACGGGCCGCACGAGCTGTAGTCGGCCACGCGGTCGTCACGTGGGCGGTGGCGAACAACGCGGTGTCGAACGTTTTGATCGCTCCGACCGTGATGGCCGATCGCGCGTTGCCCGGCGAACTGGGAGGACGGATCGGGTCCTTCCCGCGACCGATTTCCGAGGGGCGGAGCCGTTGCACCCACGCACTAGATTCGTTGTGCACAGCGATTTGCATGAATACTCTACTTTTCGGCGCAATATTCGCATGAGATCGCGGTCAGGCTGGCCGCCAGCGCCAACGCCCATGAGCCGGTTGCGGCGTTCGCGCCCATTTTTGAGACATAAGACGCATTATCGTGTCAGCGTCCGCGAGGTATCGGAACTGGGCGTACAGCGACTCCGGAAGGCCTTGCGTGATGCGGGCCGGGCATCGCGCATGCCGTTGCGAAAACGTTCCCCTTTTTGGTCCATCGCTCGCGGCCAGTTTCCGAGTAGCCGACCATCCGGGAGCGGGGCTTCGGCGTCAATCGTGAGCAATCCCCAGCGTCGCCCCGAACCCGCTTCGGCAACGGAAGCGGATTCGGACTGGGCTCGAACACCGGAGCGGTTGAGGCGCGGTTTCGTGTGCCTCTTGGGGCGTGATGGTTCTGTGGTTGTCAGCGCTTACGCTTGGGAGCAGCGGCTTTCGCCTGCTTCCGAGGCGGTGCGCCCTTCTTTGCCGGCACGATCACCTTGTGCACTGGCATCACGCTCGGCTCTTTCATATTGATCCCGAGTTGTTGAAGGATGGGCATCAGCTTCTTACCGAACTTGTCGAACGCCGCCTGCGATGTCCATACATCGAACACCATAAGATCGTCTTTCGGGCCGAACGAGGCGTGGTACGAACGTCCAGCCGGGTTGCCCACCCCGGCCTTTTTCAACAGTTTTACGCACTCGTCATATTTCGCAGCAGACATACCATTCTGCGAGAAATATATACCTATCGCCATTGACGTGCCCCCTTCTTGAGACCCAACACCGCCTCAGTGGCGGCAGGTCATGCGGCCATTGTGACGCAAAGCGCGGCAATCGAGAAATGAAACAGGCCCGGCGGTGAAGCCGGGCCTGCGGGAGTGGATCGTTATTCGCCGGCGTCGTCGCCCTCGTCAGATGCTGCGTCGA
>VFZX01000417.1 GCA_016871015.1 Acidobacteriota bacterium
GGCATTGAGTCACGCCACAACGCCTAGCCACCGCCGCGGTCCCCTGTCTTGGAGACTGTCAGTCTTTGCGGTCAGGACCCTCACCACCAGCGCGTCGTGGACCAGCTCATACTCGCCCTTCTCCGTTTCCCGGACGAGCTCGGCAGCGGTCAATTCAGCCAGCGCGGCCTTGAGGCGTTGGAGATCCAAGCCGGACCGGCTAGAAATCGCACCGACCGGAAGTGTGAGGCGCGCAGGCGGGTCGTCGACCAGAGTGGTCAATAGCTGGAGCCATTCCGCCGAGGTCAACTTCCGACTGAGCCCAGCGATTGCCTTGCGGATTAGGGAACCGAGGAGCGGGCGATGGCCACCCTTGGTCCGATAGTCGCCTAGGCCTTTGACCCGATGGCAGCTCATTGCAGCGGCCATGAGGCGAACATCGATTGGTTTCACGCGCGCGTCGCTCGCCAAGTCCTGGATCACCTCATTCAACAGCTCTCGGTCCGCCGCCCAACCCGCACCCCGTCTCCTCCCGATGCTCTCGAGGGCGTCCCGCGCCGCCCCGGTGTCGAAATCTTTCAACTCGTACCGTTTCCGGACTTCGAGCGGGTCCAGGCGGTCACCGAATTCCAGCACCCGTCCAAGGGCATCAGCGCGAATGCCGATCACGAGCCGCATCGGAACGCGAACGTCGTCGACCAGCGAAGCCAGCCGTTGCAACACCTTCTGACGCTCGGTTGCGGAGATCACATCCCGGAAGAACTTTTCGAACTGATCGAGAATGATCGTGACCGTCTTGCCCGTGCGCCGGACCGCGGCCTCAATGGGCAGCTTCTCGCCGTTCAGATCAACGAACCGGGATTCAAGCACTCCGATCAGATCGCCATAACCGCCGTCGACGACGATCGCCAGGATCCCGCGCCGTTGAAGCTCCGGCGCGACGCCTTCAGCCAATAGGAGGCTCTGGCCGCATCCGGACTCGCCCCACACCACCAAAAAACGCGGAAGCACGTGTTGGATACTGGCGACGATCGCAGCCACGTCCCGGTCCCGCCCAACAAGCAGCCGGTCCGTGATCAGGCCACGAAGCGGAGCCATACCGGCCTCGTCAGGCGCCGCTAGGACTGGCGCTGCCGGCGCGGCAGCGATTATCTCCCGGAGACGCGGAACCAGCGGCGACCCAGCGGCCTCGGCGTCCGGCAAGATCCCGGAGATCTCTTCAATCACCGCATCCGGCACGCGGTTTCTGCCGACGAACCGGCGGATCAGGGACAATGGGCCTTCCCCGCGCTCGGCGAGTTGGGCAGCACGGGTGCGCACTCGCTCCGGATCGCCGCGGAAGAAAAACGAGCCGCTGCGCCAGGAGGTCAGGTCCGGGAACCGGTACATTTCGGGCATCCACCTTTCGGGAAGCCAGATCACAACCGGATACGGGTTCTCGGCTCGCAGCCGGTTTCTCGCCATGTTGAGCGGCTGGATCGCCCGGTCCACTCCCTGAGCCATGAGGCGCTCGAGGCCGTTGACGAAGAGCACGTCCGGCGGACCTTGGGGAGAGGCCAGGCGGACAAGGCTGGGCCAGTGGTCAAGAAGATTCTCGGAACGGCGGTTCGGATCGTCCGCGGGGATCTCGTACACATCGATCGCAGCGAGGTTGCGTTGCGCGAACCGCTCCCGAAGGCGCTGCTGGATCCGTTGCCGCGTACTCGGCAGATCGTAGGTGATGTAGATCAGGCTGAATTCACCCAACGCCATGGACAGCATGTTCGACAGCACTTCAAAGTCGTCGATCGCCGCGGGCTGGACGGCAGCGGAGGGCAGTACGGTACTCATGCCCGGAATTGCCTCGCCAGTTTCAAAACCGGATTCACGTCATACCAGTAGCCGTCGTCGTCCCAGTATTCCAGGATGTAGTGTGTGTCGAGCAGATCGAGGTCAGCCGAATCGAGCTCACACGGTCTCGCCGACTCGATCTCGCGCAACCGGGGCCAGCGTTTCCCTTGAGTGAGCAGTCCTTGCGCCAGGTCGTCTCTCGCCCGCCGGACCGCGTAGTCCACAGCGGGACGCTCGATGGGAAGATCTCCCTGGGCGGAGAGGGCGCTTCGAAGTAGATCGAGGAGCTGGCGCTCGAATCCGCCGGACATCGACGCCAGGTGTCCACGCAGCTCGGGGGTTGCGAAGACCGCATCCGGATCCAGACCTGCATAGCGCGCCCGGCGGTCGAGGATCTCGGTCAACCGCGCGAGTCCGGTTCCCGATCCCCGCCGCCCCGCCACTGGGATCATCGGAATCCGCAGCGGCCTGAGAAACCCTCCACGGGGAGTGTTGGCGACCGACGGCGGCATTGTATAAACCAAGTGGCAGTGGAGGCAACTGAGCAAGGACCAGGAGTCGATGAAGATCTGCTCCGCGAAGGTACGTTCCTTGCCGGGGACCTTCTGGTTTGTGATGCGATCCAGATTGTCGACGATGATTGCCAATCCGCGCCGCCCCAGCCGACGAAGAATGCCCTCCTTCGCCCGATCGAGCAGATCGTTGATTGCGGCCCGCAACTCGGAGGGACGATGCGTCAGGTGCTCCCGCAGAAGGCTGCGTTGCCTGGGATCGGTCTTTAGCGTTGCCTTGATCGCGCCGAAGAGGATCGGAATCGACACATCGGCTTCGACCTTCCATGAGAATACCTGAGCCAACTCACCGACCCACGGCTCTCCGGGGCAGCCAAATCCAAGCTCGTGTGTTCCTTGAGTGCGTCCCACACCCCCGCAGCGATCGCAAGGACCAGGTCGTTCCCGTCGACATCGTTGAGATCCAGGGCCGAATCTGCGTCCAAGTACACGACAAACCAGTTCGCTTCAAGTTCTTTTTGCAACCGGAACAATTCGGTCGTCTTGCCGCAACCGCGATTTCCGCACAGGAGCTGCGCGACGTCCCCGCCGGTATCAATCGCGTCTCGAATGGTTCTTAACAGGAACTGCGTGCCGCGCTCCTCGCCGCAGTCCACGTACCTGGAATCACCCGCGGGTAGCGGTGAGGAGGGATCCGAGGCCTTGAACAAAGCCGTGCGGAGCGCTTCAATCGTTTGAGCGGAAGCCACCTTTCCTCCTGATGTTATTCTACCGGTTCACGCCGCTTGCAGGATAACGGAATCTGTACCTTGACTCGACCTCGGGCACCATGCGTCAAATGGTGCATGGTGCCTGACTGGTGCGCGATTCGCGCGGAATTCCCCGCACTCGCCAACTGGACCTACCTCGACACAGCCACATACGGACAGACGCCTGTCCGGGGTGTGAAAGCGATCCATGCGCACCTCCAGCACCGGGATGAGCTGGCGTGCTCCGATTTCCTCGCCTGGTTTGACGACGCCGCCGGGATCCGGGAGAACGCGGCGCGGTTGGTGGGTTGCGAGGCGGCGGACATCACCTTCCTGCCCACGGCGTCGGCGGCGGTGAGCCTGCTGATCGGAGGGATCGAGTGGCGGCCGGGCGACCGGGTGGTCGCGCTCAAGGGTGAGTTTCCGAACAATTTGTACTATCCCGCGCTGCTTGAGGGAGTCGAATTCATCGAGACGGAATGGGAGAGCTTTTGGGACGCCGTGGCGCCGCCTACCCGGCTGGTGGTCATGAGCGCGATGAACTACTCGACCGGGTTCCGTCCGCCGCTCGAGGAAGTCAGTGACCGGCTGCGGGCCCAAGGCACTCTGCTCTACCTGGATGGCACCCAGGGAGTGGGGGCATTCCAGGTCAACACGGCGCGGCTGCGGCCGGCGATGCTGGCCATAGATGCGTACAAGTGGCTGTTGACCCCGAACGGCGCCGGATTCGTGTACGTCGATCCGGAAGTGCGGCAATGGCTGCGCCCGAACTGCATCGGCTGGCGGAGCCATCACGGATGGCGCAACGTAGCCAATCTCCACCAGGGGGCGCCAATCTTCAGCGCAGACGCCGAAAAGTACGAGGGTGGGATGCTGCCCTTCGCCTGCCTCTACGCGATGGACACGGTGATCCGCATGATGCTTGAGATTGGCCCGGAGGCGATCGAACGCCGTGTGCTCGCACTCGCTGCGGATGCGGTGAACCGGCTCAAACGGATGGGCGCCAGCATCCAGCACGAAGGCTCGCCGATCATCGCCGCGCGATTCCCCGGCACCGACGCGGTCGCGCTGGCAAAGACGCTGAAGCAGGAGCGGATCCTGGCGTCAGCCCGTCACGGGAATCTGCGGGTATCGGTCCACCTGTACAACAACGCTTCCGATCTGGACCGCCTCGAAGAAGCCGTTAGAACCGCCGTGAAACTCCCATCATGATCGAGTAATCGGCGAACGCCGCGTCACCGTGGAAGCGGTTGGCGATGTCGGTCACGCTACGCCGGCGGTTGCGCTCCACCGCGATGGGTACATTGAAGAACACTGTGTACTTGCCGAGTGTAGCCATCACGCCCGGGTCGATTGAGATTGCGTATCCCGGCCGGCGGAACCCGTTGCTCCTGCCGATGAGGTCACGAACCGGAGTGCCTTCCCAGCGTCCTCCGAAGCTGGCCGCAACGCGCTTCAGTCCTGGGATCAGCCGGGTTACGCCCCCGCGTACCAGATATTGATCGGTGACGGAGAAGACGTCCTCGCCACGCCGCGTCCGGAACGTATTCACCCCGTTCGTGTCGCGGGGGTTGAACAGATAGGTTGTCTGGAAGTAGAGCCACGTGCCGAAGTAGGCGGGCGTGTAGGCGTTCATATCCAGCACTGCGCCTGTTCCCCCGTCTCCCGGCTGGATCGACTGGTCCGCCGTGGCGATGATCCGTTCACCGCGCGCGTTGGTCGCCGGACCCGACACGCGAAACCGCCCCGTCGGTACTTTCAGTCCGAAGCCGATACCGATGTTGCGGCGTGATTCAGTCGGCGGTCGCAACAGCCACACACGGGCTCCAAACGCCGCATCGCCCTGGCTGGTGACATAGAAGTCACCCCGCGGATTGTACAACTGCGCCCGGTGGCTGCGGATCATAGGAACCGTGCCATACAGGCTCCAACGGTTGTTCACCTGATAGGAGAGAGAAAAATCGAACAAGTGGGTGTTGTTGACAATCTCGGTTCCCAGGATTGCGCGATTTTTCTGCTCCACCGTACCGATGAAATGGCGGTGCGAAGGCAAATAACGGTAGCCGATCGTGAGATCGAATTTTTCCTTTTTGGGAGCCTTGCCATCTTTTGGACGGCTGCATAGCACGCCAAGCACGGGCGCGCCCTGTCTCGCAGCCACTCAACCTTGGCCGGAGGCGGGTCCGGTGATCGCGAGAGTGAGAAGCAGCGCGGCAGCGGGAACAGGGTACTTCATTGGCCTCCGATAAATCCTTGTAAATATTTAGACAAGACCCCAAGAAGGGCTTGCGTCAAGGCCGGAACAATTTTGCCAAGTGGCGCATCTTTTGCAGCGGCAGCGGCAGAGCGGCGTGGTTCAGATCGCTCGCGGTCGGCGAGGTGAACGCCGAGGCCGCCTGCCGAAGCTTGTCGCTAAACCGCTCGCGCCGGTCCCAGTTGAACCGGAATTTCCTGAATACGCTTGGCTCCGTGGGGGAGAGCATGTGCTGCTCCACCTGCCGCGTCAAGCGGGCCAGACCGCTGTCCTGCTCGATCATGGCGGCGACGCGGGGAGGCACCGGGGCGTCGAGAAAGTGCCGCGCCAGGTGGATCCCAACCAGAACAGTCCGCACGCCCCTCCAAGGCCGCACGGAGGCAACCGCGGCTTCCACGTCGAGCCCCGGAATATCGAGCAGCCTCCGGATGTCGCACACCCATTTGAGGCGGCTCCAGGCATGTTTGGAGCCGTGAACGGTTAGCATGACGACAAGATCGTCCGGTGCGATCTCCAGCGCATTCACGGCGCCACACCGGATGGGCCGGGCGCTCCCACATGCGGCCGAGATCGACCGGACACTCGCAGTAGCTTTGTGCGAACCGCCAATGGACCTCCAACGAAGCAGAGCCCTGCCGCAGCCCGAACTCGCACTCGAATTTCAAGAATCGATCGATATCGACACTGGCTGCCTCGCGCGGCGTCCAGCCCCTGTCGAGCAGCATGTCGCGCACCCGCAGCACCGATTCCTCCCGCACCATCACATCGATGTCGCTGATGTGGCGGACGAAGGGGTCGCCGTACAGGGTCTGAGAGAGCGCCAGACCCTTGAGCAGGATCACCGGTTCGCCCAGGGCTTGGATATGGCCGACAGCTTCCGTCATGCGGGCTTGAAGCCCCATGTTCCACATCACCTGCCGCCGGTAGGCGTTGCGCAGGGATTCCTGGACAGCCGGCGGCACAACCTGGCCTTCAAGGCTGCGCTTGACCAGGCCTACCACGCCGTGGAGGGAGGCCATTCCGGCTACGCCTTCCCACCCTGCCTCATCCCGAATGGACGGCGGCTCGCCTCTCAAAATCCGAAGCAGCGCGGCAAAGCTTTCAGCCCTGGTACTCATCGACCGGAGCCCAGGGTAGCATGGAGCGCGGACAGGCCACTGTAACAGCAAGGTGAAAATGTCCCCTTTGAGCAAAGTAGCTAGAAATGTCCCCTTGACAACCTTGCGCGACCGGACACATCCTTGACACTTTAGCCTGGATTCTTGCTTGACACTTATCAAGGGCGGGTGCGGCTCGATCTTCACCTTACACCTTCTCCGCGCGATTGTCAATACCTCGATATTCCGGATTTCTTGGTTTCCTGAACGCCCCATTTTCGGAGAAAAT
>VFZX01000418.1 GCA_016871015.1 Acidobacteriota bacterium
AGAAGGTGTAAGGTGAGGATCGAGCCGCACCCGCCCTTGATAAGTGTCAAGCAAGAATCCAGGCTAAAGTGTCAAGGATGTGTCCGGTCGCGCAACCGTGATTGGAGCAACGATGATAAAGACAACCCTCTTCGCTTCGGCACTTCTGTTGCCAGCCTTATGCATGGCTCAGATCACCGGAGGTTCGTTTACGGGCGGCATCACCGACGTGACCGGAGCGGCCGTGGTGGAAGCTCGCGTGGAAGCTCGCAACCTGAGCACCAACGCGATCTCCACGACCTCCTCCACTGGACAGGGCCTCTACGAGTTCCCTCTCTTGCCGGCAGGGCGGTACACGATCAGCGTTGAGAAAAGCGGCTTCCGGCGGGCGACAACGGGCGAACTGCAATTGAATTCGGGTACGCGTCCGAAAATCGACTTCGCGCTTCAGATCGGAGAGGTTTCGCAATCGGTCGAGGTGGTGGGCGAAGTCCCCCTGGTGAACGCTACCTCGCAATCGCTAGGAACGGTGGTGGATTCGCAGAAGGTTCGCGACTTGCCGTTGAACGGGCGCACGTTCACGCAGTTGCTGGTGCTGCAGCCCGGCGTTAGCCTTTCGGGGGGCAACGCCAACCGGGGCGGCGTGGAATTAAACGGTTCATCGGGGTTGGGCAACAACTGGCTGATGGACGGAGTGGATATGTCGTTCGGGGAGAACAACGGCGTGGGCATCGGCGGCGTGGGCGGAAGCGGAACAGTCATCAACTCGATCAGCATCGAAGCGCTGGAGGAGTTCAAAGTCACCACCAATGCCTTTTCCGCCGAGTACGGCCGCGCCACGGGTGGCGTGATCAACCTGACGACGAAGTCCGGCACCAACCAGCTTCATGGCACGCTGCTCTACTTCCTGCGCAACGACAAGCTGGACGCCAACAACTTCTTCTCCAACCGCGCGGGGCTGAGGCGGCCTCCGCTTCGCCACAATCAGTATGGCGGCAACATCGGCGGCCCGATCAAGAAGGACAAGCTCTTCTTCTTCTATAATTTCGAGGGCGACCGCATCCGCCGTGGCCGGACGATCACCGGAACGGTGCCAACGCCTGCGTACTTGGCCGCATTGCGAAATCCGCGAATGCGCGAGCATCTGTCGAACCTGCCCAAAACCTTCGAACCGACGGCGAATCCTTTCGTCGGCCAGCACTTCCGCAATGATGGCCAGCGGGTCAACGAAGCCACCAACATTGCGCGCGTGGACTACTTGCTCGGGCCTCACCGCCTGTCCGGGCGCGTGAACTTCAACACCCAGGACGTGTTCAACCCTCTATTGCGCCAGGACGTGCGGCAGCAATTCCCGTTACGGCAACGCAACGTGATGGTGTCGGACTTCTGGGTGGTTTCGCCCCGGACTTCGGTGGACGCGCGCTTCGGTTTCAACCGCACGAGCGTGATTCGCGGTCCTGATGACGGGAGGCAGAAGCCGGGCCCGCAGGCGGGCTACGTCTCGATCGCCGGTTTGACCGGTGGCAGCGATCTTCAGGATCAGCTCGGAACCTTCACCGACGTGTTTAGCGGCGTCGCCAACCTCACGCACATCCGCGGCGCCCACACCTTCAAGGCGGGGACCGAAATACGGTCCACCGACAGCTTCCGCGACCAGTTCGGGAATCCGCGCGTCTTCTACAATTCGCTGCAGGACGCCATCGACGACCGGCCGTTCCAGGTGGAAATGTTCTTTGGCAATCCTAAGGGCGGGTACGCCTTCGGCGGCTTCGCGGCTTATGTTCAGGATGACTGGCGCATCACGCGCAACCTCCAGTTGAATCTCGGGCTGCGCTACGAATACTACGAACCATTCAAGGGCTCGATCGGGTTGGCGAGCCGGGATACGTTTGGCCCCAGAACCAAGAAGGGCGATCCGATCTGGAACGCCGACCGCAACAATTTCGGTCCCAGGTTCGGCCTGGTGTGGGATTTGTTCGGAAGCGGAAAGACGATCATGCGCGTGGGCGCGGGAATGACGTACATCGCGCCGCAGCCATTCTTCTTCTACGATGCGGCGTGGATCAGCGAACGGGTGCCATTCGCGCCGCTGGTGGCGGTGATCGACATTCCCGCAAGCCTTCAGCCAGTGACGTTCCCCTTTCCGGTGACGTTCGTCCAGTCGGTCCGCGAGAACCCGTCGCTGGTTCCCCGGGGATTGCAGCCCGGGCTGCTCGCGCCCGATCCGGCGCGGCGCGATGAGTATGCGCTGCAGGGCAACTATTCGATTCAGCAGCAGGTCGGTTCCACGATGGCGGTGCAGGCGTCCTACGTGCTCAACCGGGCCGCCAAACTATACAGCTCGCGGCTGATCAACCCGATCAATCCGGCCACGGGCCGCCGCGACCTCGGCGCCGACATCGGAGCGGCATGGTTGCAGGAGTTCGGCGCGAACATGACCTACCACGCCTTACAAATGGCCGTGAACAAGCGCCTGAGCAAGGGGCTGAACTTCGACTTCTTCTACACCCTGTCGAAGGGCATTCAATACAACAATGCCGACAATGCGTTCGTGCGCGACAGCGTCACGCAGGACTTCAACTGGATTGCCGGATCGCGAGGCCCGAAGGTCACCGACGTCCGGCACCGCGTGACCGCCGTGTACTCGTATCAGATTCCAACCGGGTCGTTCGCAAGGAGCGGCGTCACCAATGGATTGTTCGGAGGCTGGACGCTTCAGGGCATCATGGGCTACCGGGCGGGATTTCCGTTGAACGTGGTGACCGGGCGCGACAATGTCGGCAACGGCCGCCCGGACGGCCAGCGTCCTGACGCGGTTGGCGGGCAAAGCCTGTATCTCGGGGGCGCGGACAGGTTGCTCATGCTCAATCGAGGGGCGTTCGATTTCGACACTGTGCGCACCCAGCGGCGGTTCGGGAACCTGGGATACAACGTCGTTCGCGGGCCCGGGGCGTTCACGTGGGACGCATCGATCAACAAGTGGTTTACGGTACGCGAAGGACACCGGTTGAATTTCCGCTTCGAAATGTTCAATTGGATGAACCATACCGTTTTGGCGAATCCGAGTATCAATGGATCGGATGCCAATTTCGGACGGATCACGTGGGTCGCAGTGGAGCCGAGAAATATCCAGTTCGGCTTGAAGTATCTGTTCTAAGCCCAAGCCAGGGTGCGCTCCGGTCAGATACGGTCCACTGAAGATCTACAACTTCACTGCGCCGAACGAATTCGCCGTCACGGTCAGTTGAGATGAGCCGCCTTCAAGGGCGTCCCCGGTGCCCTCCTCCCGCCCGCGCACCGGAAGCAACTGGGTGGGGGTGAGTTTCGGATGGAGATCGCAGTTTAGTACGATCAAGGGTTCGTATATAGGAGGGCGCTCAGGTGAACGCACAATTCAACCGTCGGCTTTCCGCTTCAGCAGCGCTGTACGCACTGTTGGCCGCCTGCGGCGGTTCGCCGCCGGCCAGCAAGGATGTGCGGTCCAGCGAAACAGCCGGCCGTTTCGAAGAACAGGATCTGTTCAAAGCAGGCGAAGCAGGTTACTCGCGCTACCGCATTCCGGCACTCGTGGTTTCTGCCAAGGGCACGATTCTCGCTTTCACCGAAGCGCGGAAGGGAAAAGGGAGCGACACCGACGAGATCGACCTCGCTCTCCGGCGCAGCTTCGATCACGGCAAGACGTGGGAGCCGATGCGGATCATCGCCGATGACGGGGGCCGAACCGTGAACCAGCCCACGCCGGTACTCGATCGCGATACCGGCACGATCTGGCTGCCGTTCTGCAAGGACAACCGGCAGGTGTTCGTGATGAAGAGCACCGACGACGGCGTAACGTGGTCCGAGCCGGTGGAGATCACCAGGGACGTCAAGGATCCCTCGTGGAAGTACATCGGAGCCGGTCCGGGGCACGGGATCCAACTGAAGAACGGCCGCCTGCTCATTCCCGCCTGGGGAGACACCTCTCCGGGACCAGCGACGTGGCCGCAGGCAAATTGGGGCAAGGTGCAGTTTTCCTATGCCTTCTATAGCGACGATCACGGCAAGACCTGGAAGCGCGGCAAGCCGCTCGACAATGACATGTCGGATGAGTGTGAGGTGGTGGAGACCACCGACGGCAAGGTGTACATGAACGCACGCAGCCGGCAGAACAAGAATGCCCGCATGTTCGCACGGAGCGAAGATGGGGGCGTCACGTGGTCCAAACTGGAAGTGGATCCCGCCCTGCCGGAACCCTCCTGCCAGGCTGGACTCGCGCGCTATTCCACAGGAAAGGATCGCATTCTGCTGACGCATCCATCGAGCACCGAAAGCCGCACGCGCTTGACGGCGCGGCTGAGCTACGACGAAGGCCGCACATGGCCGGTGTCGAAGCTCATTCAGGAAGGGAAAGCCGCCTATTCCGATCTCGCGGTGGCGAACGACAAGACGATCTTGACCCTGTACGAGTCCGGAGGCTCAGCCAGCCTGACGCTGGCTCGTTTCGATCTCGCGTGGCTCACCGATGGAGCGGATCGCCCCTGAAGGTCAAGCGCCGATGCGGCTTTCGCGGCGTTGATCGCTGGTGCATGCCATGCCTCCTTCGCCTCCGCGAACTTCCGGAGACTGGCGGGGCAGGGGCAATGAGCAAGTGAGCCGATCTGGCTGCCCTGATCAGCCTCTATACTGGGGACTTGCCGCGCCGCTCGAGGAATATCGGGAGCGGTTTGGCAGCGAGTGGAGGTAGGAAACTTGCTGGGACTTTGCCCTTTGGCCACGAAGAGATCCTTGTGGCTCGTCCCCTGGCTGTGGCTGGGTGGCCTCTTTTGCGCCGCCCAACAGAAGCCGCCGGATGTGGAATGGACGGATGACACCTACGCGGACTTCCGCGCCGGCCAATTCGACGCTTCGGGACACAACCTGATCGCGACCGCGAAGGGCGAGGTGAAGAGCGTCTACCGGTTCGACCTCAACACCGATGGACATCTCGACCTCGTCTTCAGCACTTCTCACGATTTCGTCACCGCTCCGCCCGCCACGCTCTATCGGATGGCCGGCGGTAGAAAGGCCGGCAAAGCTTCGGACCTGCCTCCGCTCGGAACAACTCATGCCGCCGTGGCGGACCTGAACAAGGACGGTTTCCTCGACCTGGTACTCACGCCGAACAACAACTGGGTCACGGCCCGGCGTTACCTGTTCGTACTCTGGGGCGATTCGGACGGCTGGTCGGCACGGCGCATGACGAACCTGATCACCAATGCGCCACGCGCGCTGCGAATTGCCGACGTGGACGCCGACGGTTGGCTCGACATCGCCGTCGTCAACGGCTCCCGTTGGGCGCAGGAAGACGGTCCGGAGACGCTCCTGCGCGTCTACTGGGGAAGCGAACAGGGCTTCCGGCAGGAGGTCTACACCGAACGGGTGGAACGCAACGCAGTGGACCTCGAGGTGGCGGACCTCGATGGCGACAAACGGCCCGAACTCGTGGTGCTCCATTCCAGCCCGGGTGAAGTGTGGACCTACTGGAGCGGCGCCGCGCGCGAGGGGCGGAAACTCGGAAACCCCACCCGGACGAGCCTGGCGGTTTCCGATGTGGCGTGCCTCGGAGTGGGCGATTTCGATCGCGACGGCAAACCGGATCTGATGATCAGCGGCGGAACCAAAGAAGAGATCGGCGCGGACCCAACCACCGGTCAACGCCTCTTCCGCCACTCGGGCCTTGTGCAACTGTCCGGCAGGGCCGGGCGGCGCTGGGCCGAGCCCCGGCGAATTCCGGCTCCGCCCACGTCAGCGCTAACCGTTGCGGACCTGAACAAAGACGGCTGGCCCGACGTTATTCTTGCCAACGGCGGCGCCGGGAAGGACAGCGTTCAGATCCTGTGGGGAGATCGAAGCGGCCGTTTCAACAACTCTCCTCCCACGAAGCTCGGAATCGCCTATGCGGCCGCGGTGGCCACCGCCGACCTCGACGGGGACGGCAACCTGGATCTGGCAGTGGGCGTGGCACGGAGCGAGGAGACGTATCAGGCCGAATCCCGGGTCTTCCACGGGAATGGAACCGGTGGATTCGCCATGGCTGCGTTCGGCATCCCCACCGCGGCGGTAACCGACGTCGCCGTTGCCCCACCCGACAAGTCTTCCGGCCACCGTCTGATTTTCTGCAACCGTTTGTCCGGGCGAATCAATGAGGATGTGCCCACACGCGTGTTCTGGGGCGCCAAGGGAGGATTCGTTCCCTCGAGCTTTTCAGACTACCGGATCCGGTCGGGTTACGCCTCCATCGCCGCCGATTTGAACGACGATGGCTACCCGGACCTGGTCATGGCCTCGATCGTTCACAACGTGGCTGACCCGCATGCGGGGATGGGATTCAATATCCTCTGGGGTAGCAAGGAGGGACTGGAAGATGATCGCCGTTCGGTCGTGCACGAGCCGGGTCTGTTCACCCTCAATGTGGCGGACCTCGATCGCGACGGATACCTCGATCTCATCGGCAACTGCCAGCCCTCACCTAGCAAGGACGGAGATCCGGCCCGCGTCGTAATCTGGCATGGCGGAAAGGCTGGCTTCGACCCCAAGCGCCGCCAAGTCCTGGAATCCCCGGGCGCCCAGGGCACGATCGCCGTCGGCGACTTCAATCGGGATGGATTCCTGGATCTGGCCGCCGCCCGCTGGAACCAACACACCGTCTCGATCTTCTGGAACGGCGCGGATGGCTTCTCATCGAATCGCCGGC
>VFZX01000419.1 GCA_016871015.1 Acidobacteriota bacterium
ATCCCGCGCGAGCCCGGACCAATGATTCCCATCCGGATCCGGCTGTTTGAGCCAAGCACGGACGGGGGCGCGGCAAGAGTCCCTGCCAGTCCTCCGGCAAACTTGGCGACGAAATGGCGTCTTGAATCGCTGCTGCGGGTCTCCATCTCTATGATGTTATCCCGAAAACGGCAGCAGCATCGCGAAGCAGGACCCCTTGCCCGGCTCCGAGGACACCTCCAGCCGGCCGCCATGATGGCTGACAATCTGCTCGACGATCGAGAGTCCGATTCCCGTGCCGGACTCGCCGCTCGCTTCAGCCCGCTGGGTCCGGTAGAACTTGCGGAAGATACTGGCGAGCTCTTTCGAATCCATGCCGATGCCCTGGTCGCGGACGGCGATCCGCGCAAAGCCGCCAGCGGAGGCCCCTTCGATCGACACCTCTGTCCCGCCGGGCGAATACTTGATCGCGTTGTTGATCAGGTTGTACACGGCATACTCGAGCAATTCCTGGTCGCCCGCCACCGCCGGCAGATCGAGTGGTGCGGACCGGATGCGGATCTCCTTGCTCTCAGCCAGCGGCAGCGCGCGCTCCACGCACGCGTTCACCAATCCGGCCACGTCCACCGGCGCACGCTTCAGCTCCATCTGGCCTTCGCTGAGCCGCTCGACATCGAGGAACGTGCGGATCATTTTCGCCAGGCGTTTCGACTCCGTGTTGATGTTCCGCGTCATTTCCGCGCGCTTGTCCTCGGACAGCTTGTAGCGGCCCATCAGTTCGCTTGATCCCTGAATCGTGCTGAGCGGCGTTTTCATCTCGTGCGCGACAAAGTGAATGGCGCGCTGGTAGCGGTCCTTTTCGGCCTCTGATTTCCGCAGCATCCGCCGAACGAAAAAGTATTGATAGCTTGCCGCTGCCACAATCGAGATCCACGCGGAAGAGAACAGCGGCGCGTAGGGCAGCACGAATCCCTGGCGGAACGCCACCGGAGGCGCGAGATGTACCGCCGCGAGCACCGCCGCTGCCAGCGCGTACGCCGGCCAACCCGCGAACCAGGCGAAGATGACGCCTGCCGCGGCGGCCAGTAAGAGGCAGAGTCCGAACTCGACGGTGTTTGAGACCGGACGCGGGAACGAGCCGCCCGCGAGAGTCTCGTAGGCGCTCGCGTTGATCTCGACCCCGGGCATCGTGCGGCCGAAAGCGACCGGCGTCGCGTGCCGGTCCTGGGACGCCGATTGCGCCGTAATCCCGATGAACACCACCTTCCCACGGATCCGTTCCATCGCTGCTTCCGGCTGCGACAACAACTCGTGCACCGCAAGCACCGGTAGCGCCTCACGGCGGTAGCGGATCAGCATCGGGCGAGACTCCTCGCGGCGGGCCGGAAGCTCCGCGCCCGCGATCGTGATCGACTCCGGCGCTTCGAGAATGTCCGCCTTGTGCGCCACGCGGAATGCCTCCAAGCTCAGCGCGAACCTGCGGTGAAGCCGGTCCTGGGTGATCTTTTCGAGCGCCACCTGGCGAAGGACATTGTCATAGCGGTCGGGGTCGGCGTGGACATGGCCCACCGCTACGGCTGACGCGCGGAAGATGTCCACCGGGTCCTCCCACGCTTCGCCACCCGGTGTCAGGTCGGTGGCGAGAACCAGGTTCGGCACCCGCGCAAGCGCCTTTGCCAGCGCGGCATCATCCGCCGGATCCGTGTCAGCCAGCAGGATGTCAACGGCCACGGCCCTGGGTTGAGAATCCGCAAGCACTGGCGCCAGGTCAGTGAGAATCCTGCGGATGGCGCGGATCCCGCCCGGCGTCGACCTCAGGGTCTGCTCGTCAATTCCGACGATCAGCGATGAAGGCACGGACGCCGGATCCGGCGCGGTGCGCATCAGAAAATCGTAAACGTCGTTGTCGAACTGGCGGCCGAGCGTGGTCCAGGCGGCGCCGACTGAAATCACGAAACAACCAGCGAGCAGCGCGGCGTAGGAAAGCCACTGGCGGCGGTTCATTCGAGGAGCTTGGCGGCCCTGGCCTGCTTTTTTGCCAAGGCCAGAAGCGGCGCATTCATGAAGTCCAGCAGCGGCGCCAGCACTTCGAACCGCTTCTCAATTTCGCCGAGCAGTTTTGAGGACGTGGCTACCGCGGGATCCAGGCTTTGATAGAAGTACCATTGCTTGTGGCGAAGCAGTTCTTCGGCAGGATGGCCGGCGGCGAATCCCTTCGGTACACGCGTCAGTTGCTCGCCGCGTAACGGGCCGAGCAGAGTCTTGAACGTCTTCGAGCCTGTCAGCCGTCTGAACTCTTCGTGGCTGCCGGCGAGCAGGCTCCGGATCGAAAGCATGGTTTCCGGCTCCACCATGTAGAAGCCGCCGCCGATGTCAGCGGACTCCTCCGACGCGCTGAAGAATAGCGCCCCCGCACAGCCCTTGCCCTCCGCGGGCGCGAACGACGCCGCGATGTGGTCTTTGTACGGAGTCTTGTCTTTACTGAAACGCGTATCTCGATAAATCCGGTAGATCGCCTTCTTGGGATCGGTGACGTAGGCGGGCGCGAACGTGGCAAGGCAGGCATTCACCTGGTCCACCAACTCGATCATCGGCGCCTTCACCTTGGTTTCGAAGATCTCTTTGTTGGATTGAAACCACTCCCGGTTATTGTTGGCGCGAAGCCCCTTGAAAAACCGGGGCATCTCAGGCGGGAATCCCGGAAAAGCCGGCAAAGCGGACCCTCCTTGTATAATGGCCTTTTGCGATCAGCAGATCCATTTTATCTGCTCGCCAGGGACCTGCGGCAGTTGCCAGGTGTGACCCTTGAGACGGGCGCGCCGCTCAGTTCTTATACGCGCTTCGCGATTGGCGGTCCGGCGGCAATTGTCGCGGACGTCCGCAGCCCCTCTCAACTGGCTGAGGCAAGGGCGATCATTGGCGACGCCCGGGTTCCATGGGTGATGCTGGGCGAGGGCAGCAACGTCATTGCGGCGGACAGCGGCTATCGCGGAGTGGTTCTCCGTTTCACCGGCTCCCGGATCGTCCGTAGCGGGCCAGTGGTCGAGGTGGAGGCCGGAACGCCGCTACAAAGGCTGGTCGACTACTCGATCTCGCAAGGACTCTCGGGAATTCACACGATGACCGGCATTCCGGGCTGGGTGGGAGCCGCGGTGTACGGCAACGCAGGGGCCTACGGAAGATCAATGCACGAGAGTGTTACCGAGGTCCGGTTCTTTGACGGAACTACGATCCGGGCGATAGACAACGCGGAGTGCTCGTTTCGTTACAGGGAGAGCATTTTCAAAAAGCACAAAACCTGGACGATCCTCGGCGCCAGTCTCGCACTGAACCATGGCGGCAAGGACGAACTCGCCAAACAGGCCGCAGAGATCCGCGCAGTCCGCGACGCGAAGTATCCCCCAACGATGCGCTGCGCCGGCAGCATCTTCAAGAACTGCATCCTGAGCGAGCTTCCCGCGCCGGTGGCCGGAGTAGTGCCAGCACATTTGATCCGCGAGGGCAAAGTGCCATCGGCCTGGTTCCTGGAACAGGTAGGGGCCAAAGGCATGCGTCTCGGCGGGATTCAGGTTGCCAGCTACCACGCCAATCTCATCTACAACGATGGCGGCGGGACGGCGAGCGAGGCACGGCAGGTGATCGGCAGCCTCAAGCAACGGGTCCTTGACCGCTTTGGGCTGGCGCTCGAGGAAGAAGTGCAGTATCTTGGCTTCGAGTAGGATGTGTATGCGGTTCGTCCTCCTGATCCTCCTTTGTGCGCCCCTGACGGCCGGCGGCCTGCTGCTTGGCCGCGCCGAGGTCAAGATCACTCCGCCGGACGGCATGCCGATGGGTGGCGGATTCACGATCCGTCTCGGTAAGGCCGCGCACGATGACTTGTTGTGCAAGGCTCTGGTGTTCGAGCAGGACGGCGCCCGCGCGGCCCTGGTGAGCTGCGATGTCGAGAGCCTGCACCGCGCCTGGGTTGTCGCGGCCCGCAAACGGATCACGGCGGCCGGCTGGATTCCGGGGGATCGCGTCATGATCACCGCGACCCACAGCCATTCCGGACCGGAGATGACTCCGCTTGTCCTCGAAGGCGCCAAAGGAGAGACGCTTAAGATCTCCCAGGCTTATCACGACGCGCTGCCAACCAAGATCGCCCAGGCAGTGTGTGAAGCAGCCAAGAGCCTCACCCCGGTGCGCGTGTGGTTCGCCCGTGGACACGAGGATTCAATCAGCTTCAACCGCCGCTACCTGATGAAAGACGGATCCGTGCGGACCAATCCGGGGCAGATGAATCCGGACATCGTGCGGCCCGCGGGTCCAATCGATCCGGAACTCTCACTAGTCTATTTCGATGCGCCGGACGGCACGCCCATCGCGACCATCGTCAACTTCGCTCTGCATACCACGGCGTGGGGCGGGCCCGGTTTCTCAGCCGACTTTCCCGGCGTGTTGGCGCGCAGGCTCGCCGAGGCGAAGTCGCCCGCGATGACCACGCTGTTCCTTCAAGGATGCTCGGGCAACATCAACCAGGTGGACGTGGGCACGCGCGAGAAGCAAAGCGGACCAGCGGTCTCCGAACGCATCGGGACGATCCTCGCCGCGGGAGTCTTGAAGTTGTACCGGAAGATGGAAGCGGTTCCCGTGCCTGGTGCTTCGCTTCGGGTGCGTAGCAAGGCGGTCCGGCTGCCGGCGCTCCAGTATGGCCCGGAACAACTCGCCGCCGCGCGGGAAACAATCAGCCGTGCGCGATCGGGCGCCCGTGACGGCCCGAAGTTCCTCGATCTCGTCGAAGCATTCAAGATCGTCAACGTGGCCGAGGTGCACAAGAACCAGCCAATCGAGACGGAGGTGCAGGCGATCCTGTTCGCCGGCCAGTTGGCGATCGCAGGACTTCCCGCCGAAGTCTTCACCGAGCTCGGCATGATGGTGAAAGGCGCGTCGCCTTTCCCACGCACGTTGGTGAGTGAGCTCGCCAACGACATGCTCGACTACATCCCGAACCTGCGCGCCTATCCGGAGGGCTCCTACGAGCCCACTACAGCCCGTTGCGCGCCCGGATGCGGGGAACACCTCGCCACCGAAATGACCAACCTGCTGATTGGCGCATATCGCGAGAGCCTGGTGCGTTAGCCATGGCGCGCGGCTGGGAGAGCAAGGACGTCGAGTCACAGGTCGAACAGGCCGAGGCGGAGCGCCGGGCCGCGCAACGCCAGACCCCAACCGCCGCGGACCTGCAGCGCGAGAGCCTGCTCCTCACTCGCGCCCGCGTTGTGCGGGATCTCGATGCCGCGCGCCATCCCCGGCACCGGGCACAATTGGAGGCCGCGCTCCAGCATCTCGACGGGGAGATCGCACGCCTCGGTGGATCAGAACAACAGCTTTAGCCCCATCTGCAACACGCGTGGATCATCCGCCGATAGGATCCGCCCGTAGTTCACGCCGCCAATCGCTCCATTGGGCGGATCGAAGTTCGCGCGATTGAACAGATTGAACGCCTCAAAGCGGTACTGCACCGTGAACCGCTCCGTCGCCTTGAAATTCTTGAACGTGGAGAAGTTGATGACGGCCTTTCCCGGACCACGAATCGCATTCCGTCCCAACGTCCCGTGTTCGCCTAGTGGCGGCAGAACGAACGCGGCCGTATTGAACCACATGTGCACCGGATCCGCTCCCGCCGGACGCCGCGGATCGCCCACGAGGTCACCGAAGTCGGCGTTGCCGCCGATGAGTCCGCGGTTGCCCGCCGAGATCTTGAACGGATATCCGGTTTGCGCGGTGAGAATCCCGTTGAGCTGCCAGCCGTTCAACAGGGCACTGGCCCCGCGCGGGACAGCCAGCTTCGGCAGATCATAGAGCAGCGCGATGTTCACGCGATGCGCGACGTCGGTGTCCGCGGGCCCCTTGTCCGCGATCCAGTTGAACGGATCACGCGCCTGCCAGTTGAATCCGCCAATCGTGCCGCCAGTGCCGATGTCGATCGCTTTGCTCCACACGTAATTCGCGATCACGCTCATCCCACGGCGGGTCCGCTTGTTCACCTGGATTTGGAGCGAATGGTAGTTGGCCCACTGCCACGGAGTGCTCAAACGCACCGACGCGAGCCCCGGATAGATCCGCCGGCTGTCCACGTTGCCGGCCGTGGCTCCCACCCGGAAAATCGCCGGGTTGCCTTCCACGCCCGACAGAATCTTCAGCGACCGGTTCCCGACGTATCCCACGCTGACTGCGGTGTCGCGCAGGACCTGCCGCTCGATTGTGAAGTTCCAGCTTTGCGTGTAGCTGGTGCGCGTGTTCGGATCCAACGCCTGGGCGAACACCGGCAGGCGGAAGCGGAAGTCGAGCATCTGCTCGCGGCTCGGCGTGTGATACGGGAACGGATTTCCTCCCGGGTAGTTGCGCCACGGCTCGTTGAACGAGAACGGATCGTTGACCGTGATGTCCTGTGTGCGGAACGTTCCGTTGGTGGCGACGATGCGCTGGACGGCAAGTGGAATCACGCGGTAGAAAATCCCATATCCGGCACGGACGACAAGCTTGCCCGATCCCGTCAGATCCCAGGCGAAGCCGATGCGCGGCGCGAGATTGTTCGAGTCCCGCGAGAGGATGCTCGCGGGCACGTCGCCCGAAAAAATCAAGCCGCGCGGGGCGTTGCGGGCCACCCCGGACTGGACGCCCGGCGAAAACCCGGTCAGCGGACCCAGTTC
>VFZX01000420.1 GCA_016871015.1 Acidobacteriota bacterium
CAAGGCGTTCCGGCAGCCTGGCAACGAAAAATCGTGCTACGCAACAACCACACTTCGACCGGCGGCGATGAGCGTTCGCCCGTCAATTCTCGGACAGGCTCCTAGAAACAGCGGCACCAGCACCAGGCCCACCAGCGCGAATTCCATGGCGCTGTTTCCGAGCCGGGACTTGCGTTTTGAACCTCTCATGAGCAACACTCCCTTCACCGGCAAGGCGGGCTTGTTCCCGCTGCCAGCCCCTCCAGCCGGTCCGCGCTTCGCACGTTGACCCGCATGGGATCCTTACCCCAGTACAACGGCACCATGAAGCTGTGGCTGTAATTCTCAACCGAGACTTCAACGATGTTGCCGGGATTGTTGCCGGCGGCGGTGATTTCGGTGAAGTTGCCCGTCAGCGGATCCACTTCCGGATTGAAGAACCTCACCTGGATCTTTTCGCGCTTGGTGCCCGCAAGGAATCCCATTGCCGATGCCTGCACGACATCCTTCACCGAATCGACTTGGCACTTTCCGGTCTTCAACTGGTAGGTTGCCGCGTAGCGGACACCCTCGCGCACCGAGTGCTCGAGCGTGCTGCGAACGAAGATCGCGAACGAAAAGTCGATGATTCCGAACAACAACCCAAACAACGGCACCAGGACAAAGGCGAACTCGATGATCTGGTTCCCCCGCCGCCTCCGGTTCGCCGGGCCGCCGCGGTTGGCGCTCCTCAAGATGCTTGACTCCATTTCTCCTCCGGCTCAAAGTAACCGCTCGCCAGAGCCGGGTCCAGTGCCAGAGCCCTTCTCCAGCACTCTGCCGCCTCGGTCTGCTTGCCCTGCCGGGCCAAGAGATGGCCCAGGTTGATCAACGAGGCTGCCAGCCGCGGATTTTCGCGCAGCGCCTCGCAATACAGCCGGATCGCGTCATCGATCCGTCCACGCTCGCCACAAACGGATGCGAGATTGAATGTCAGCTCCGCACTCGGCTGCTTTAGCTCCCCGAGCTTTTTCCTCAGCAGTAGACCGAGCGGCAGATCACCCGACTCGACCGCGGCCGACGCCAGCAGGTGGAGAATCGTGACGTTGGACGGATTCTCTTCCCAGGCGCTCATCAACAAGGTCTTTACCTCCTCGTGATCGCCCGCCGGCAGGGATGCCCCGCTGAGCTCCACCAGCGCCGGTTCCCAATGCGGCCGCAACGTCAGGCACCGCTCAAAATCCTCGGCCGCACCCTGCCAGTCCTGCCGCCGCAACCGGCACATTCCGGCTTCAAACCAGGCCTCGACCCAGTCTGGTGTTGTTTTGGTGAGCCGCCGGAACAGCTTCTCGCTCTCGGCCGGCAGGCCGTTCGCCTTATGGATAAGGGCCAGATTCCAAAGCGCCTGCGTCTGGTCCGGGTCGAGACGGACCGCGGTCTGAAAAGCCTCCCGCGCGCCGTCTTCGTCCTCAACCTGGAGCCGCGCCATGCCCAGATTCACCCAGGGCCGTGCATCCGCCGGCTGGATCCGCGACGCCTGGTGATAGGCGAAAATCGCCTCTTCCAGCTCACCGATCTGCTGCCGGGCAAATCCCAGGTTGAACCAAGCCTCGAAGTGATCGGGACACGCTTGCACGATCTGCGAGCAGTGCCGCACCACCGCCCGGAAGTCTTCCATCGCCAGCGCCGCGCCCGCAAGGCTCTCCTCGAGCATGACCAGCGGATCCGCCCGCCGCTCAAGTGCGATCGACGCGCCCTGGTCGAATGGAGAATCGTCGGGCGCTACCACTTTCAGCGCGCCCGATGTCTTTCTCGGCGCGCGGAGTCCGTCAGCGAGCCCCATAGACATCACCTCCGAACGGGCAGGATAGCGGCTCGAGGAAGGGTTGCGTCACAACCGGCTTTATGGCCACTGGAATTCTCATGCGGGGCTGGGGCTTTGGTGTGCCGCCAAGCAGGCCAGAAAGGCCATGACTGGAGAACACGGCAGCACCCCCGGCTCCCGCGTGCCACTCTGCCGCCGGCGACAGTGCGGCCGCCGGCATCGCCGCGGCGTCTTGGTGCAACTCAAACCGGATGACGCGCGCTCCCTGGGGCTGCCGCGCGGTGATCACCCCGATATGCGTCGCGCTCATCCGCGGCGCAGGCGGAGACATAAGCGGAGACTCGAAAAGACGCGACGGCTGCGGTTCCCGGAGCCGCGGCGTCAGGCCCCGGATAGGCACTCGCGGAGCGCTGGCCAAGTCCCGCGCCGCCCGCGGGAACGTCCCGCTCGACCGTGCGATCGGACCAGAAGCGGCCGGCGGACAGGGCACCGCGGCCGGCGCCTGAGCCAATGTCCGTGGCCCATCGGGCGGCTCCGGAACCGCGACCGCCACCAAACGCTTTCCAGCGGTCAACTCCGTGGCACTCCACCCGCTTCCCTTGTACTCAGGCAGACTCACGCTAGAACCGGATGGCAACTCGCCGGCCAAGGGGGAACGGACAGCGATCCTGCCGGACACCGCCTCGCCTTGGGCCGCACCGCTGCGATTCGGCGCTGCATCTGCGATGCCGGCTGCCCGCGGCAGAACGGGGCTGGCTGGTATTGAGCCGGCCAACACGGGTCCCTGCCGGACGCTTCCCGTCCACTGCGCCGGGGTGAAAGACCAGGACACCGCGATCTGCTGTTCCCAGGCCCGGATCTCCAAGGGTGCGAGAACTCCCAGTTGGGCGTCGGGCAACTCCGCGTCTCCAGCACCAGGGCAGGCAGGATCCGGATCCGGAAACCGTGGCCACAGCTCGTAAACCCGGACGTTGATCGCCCTTAGCTGCACCAGACCCGGTTCCGGCGCCGAATTGTACCGTCCGTCCGCTCCCTGCCAGTCGTATCCCTGAACTGCAGCGCCCGAGGTCCGTAGCACGATCCCCGCGCGGACCGGGTGTGGCGCCACGCGCGAGACAAGAATGGTCCAGATGTCCCCCTGAATCCCCAGCACCGTGAGTGCCTGTTGCGTCCCGAGCGGCCCTCGGCGGGCCGGCAGGAACACAACGGCCGGGGGCTCGGGGACGCCTCCCCATTCCACCGGGTCCTCGGCCGTCACCCGGAACAGGAATTCGCCGCGCGCGAAATGGTTGGTGAAGAACCCGGGGGCCTCGGGTTCAATTTCGCGCTCTGGTACTGCCACAGACGCCGGTCGCGCTGGCGGCTCGGCAGCTAGCTCTTGCGGAGGCGGCTCCAGCGGTTCGGGGGGAGCCCCCACCAATGCCGCCCGGGTCTGCGTTCGCGCCTTGACCGTCGGCTTCCCGAGTTCTGACGCCGTTTGGCGAAGCCGGGCGAGCGCCATCTGCTCCTGTTCCCGCTGGAAGTCAGCACGGTGCTGCGGACTGCAAAAGCCCTGTCCCTGCAGCCTTTGCAGAAGGCTCAATTTCGCGCCGCACAGCCAGCAAGTCCCGTCCATTCCGCCTCGCCTAGTTAGTGCCTTTCTCCGGGGTCACCGTATTCTTATTGTAGGCAATATACGCCTCGTTGGCTAGATGGGAATTTGACCGTAAGTTACTTAGAACTACGGGCTTCCGGGTCCTATGTGCAGTACTTGCAGCCGGTCCGGTCCAGGGCATCCGCGCCGCCGGGTTTCCCTCCAGGGTCCACCCTCCGCCGGGGGCCCACAATTTGTACCCCTGAATGTGTGCCCTGACTTCAGGCGTGCGCTGATTGTTTTCAATGAGTTCCACGGAAACGTGCTCGTTCTTGAGCGACCGTCCCCCAACCGCCAGCGCCGCTTCCACACCTGCTTCGCGGACCCGCTCCACCGGACTCTGCGCTCCCGCCTTCGCCGCCTGCCAGACAGCCTCTTGAAGCGTATGGATCACGTAAAATGCATGCGCAAACCCCGCCGCGCCCGCCATCAGCGGCCCGATCACCGCCAGCGCCAGGGCCATCTCGATCATCGCCGCGCCCCGCCGTCTCATCGGACCACCCTCGCTACGAAGTACCCGCTGCGTGCCGCCGCCGTTCTCCGCCCGCCCTGTAAATAGGACCCCGCGAACTGTGCCCGCGTTGGCGATTCCAGGAAGAATGCCGCCACTCCGGCCATCGTCCCGCCGTCCCCAATCACCGGGACCGCCACGATCCGTCTGCCATTCCCCGAGTAGCCGTCCAGGCCGGCCGCCGCCGGATCAGCGTCTGAAGCGATGCGCTCCCGGACCGCGATCTCAATCTCTCCCGGACTCATGCTGACCGTCTTGAGCGCCATTCCTACTCTCCGCGGCACCGTCTGGTAGCCCTCCATGATCCCGCGCCGCAGCGTCCGCGCCACGGGCTCCTCGATCAGCTCCAACGGGTAGGCCTGTCCCAGCTCCAGGCCGAATCCTGGCGACGGACCCAGGGCCCGGACCGCCAATGGAAACAGCCCCTCGGTCCATTCTTTGACCTCCACCTGCACCGCACAAGCACGCCCTGCCACCTCAAACGAGTCTCTTCCAAGCACTGCCCTCGACATCCTCACCGGCACCGTTCTCCTCACTTGGATGCACGCCTTCCCGTCCGCCCTCCCGGGCTCCATCACCGCCGACACCGCCTCGAACTCCGCTTCGTGCCGCGCCTGTTTCACCGCCAGCATCCAGTGGCTGAGGTCGTAGCCAGCTCCGGCGGCAGTTGCGAAGACGAGCAGGAAGAGCGCGGTCAGGATTAGCGCCACAACACTCTATCGGTTGGGCTTCTTGAGGCCATTAGCCGGCAGCCGCGCCGGCCTCTGCTATCCTGGAACTTCTCCCCAATTCATTCATGGCAAAAGTCTTTCCGTTTCAACCCTACCGCTACGCCCCCGCCGCCGGCCCCATCGAAAATCTCGTAACTCAGCCCTACGACAAGATTTATCCGGCCATGCAAGCCCGTTACCTAGGGTTAAGCCCTTACAACCTTGTCAGGATTATTTTAGGAGAGAAATCCGCCACCGACACAGCCTCCGCCAACGTCTACACCCGTTCCGCCGCCTACCTCAATGATTGGATCTCGAAGGGAGTCCTCGCCAGGGAACCCGGCCCTGCCTTCTATGCCTATTTCCAGGACTTCACCGATCCCGACACCGGCGACCAGCTCACCCGCAAAGGCTTCATTGGCACCGGCCAAGTTGAGGAATACGCGGCTGGAATTGTTCACCGCCATGAGCAAACCCTGTCGGGTCCCAAAAAGGACCGTCTCGAGGTCCTCCGGCACACGCATGCCCACTTCGGCCAGATCTTCATGCTCTATCCGGACCCCGAGGGAGCGGTCGACCGGATCCTCGACTCCGCCTCCGCGGCGCCTCCCGGCACCTCGCTGACGGATGAGTACGGGGCGCTGCACCGGCTCTGGCGCATCTCCAGCCCGCCGGAAGTCGAAGCCATCCGGGCGCTCATGGCGGACAAGAAGCTCGTCATCGCCGACGGCCACCACCGCTACGAGACAGCGCTCAACTTCGCCAAAGAGAGTCCGCTCGCTGACGCCCGCCGCGTCATGATGACCTTCGTCAACATGCACTCTCCCGGACTCCGGATCCTGGCCACGCACCGCATGGCCAGCAACCTTGATGGCTTCGATCCGGAACAGCTCACCACAAGGCTCGCCGGGCTCGGCACGGTCACCTCCATGGACGCCGCGTCGCTCAAGGCCGCGCTTGCGGTCTATGATCCTTCCCGGATCCGGATGGGCATTGCCTGCGCCGGACGGGATACTGTGCACCTGCTCGATGCTCCCCGCCCCAAGGGCAGTCTCGACGTGCGGTTCCTCCATGGACAGGTCCTCGAGGGGCTGCTCGGGATCGACGAGGCCGCTGTCCGCGAAGAGAAGTACCTGAAGTACGTCCGCGGGGTGGACGCCGCGCTCGACCAGATCCGCGCGGGCCAGGCTCAGGCAGCTTTCCTGCTCCAGCCAACGAAAATCGAAGAAGTGGCCGAAGTCAGCTTCGGTGGTGGAGTGATGCCGCAGAAATCGACCGACTTCTACCCCAAGCTCCTCAGCGGCATGACCATCTACAAGCTGGAATCCTAGCCCGGAATTCGACGTCCCTGCCGCGCACCGGAGCTTCGGTCTGCAAGTTGCACGAGGCTCTCCGTGACTTCGACCACTTGCTGAGCGTCGCCGGCCTCAAGTACAGCGGCCTGCGCTGAGTTAACGAGGATGCGCGGGCTGACAAAGGAACGGAATCCGTTGGTTTTCACGGCCACCTTGTACTCGCCGGGGTCGACCCTAGCTTAACTAACTAAGCGCACGCTCGATCATCCAAAACAAGGTCCTCACGCCGAACAACTTCACCGGCCTGGATCAACTCGCCGAACGCCTCTCGCCGATACGTTAGCGAACTTCTGAATCGGTGTACTAAGGCCGCCCGCGCAAACTCATTTGACCCTTGCGGCTCCAATCGATGGACTGCGTAAGCACGCGCATCGCCTCCTGCGGCGCGTGGAAGCCGGTAGAGTTCTCCGCCTCGACGAAGTCCAGGTAGAACTGCGCCCGGCGCTGTGCCTCCCGCGCTGCGGCCAACTGCGCCTCGGCCACGCCGGATGCCCGCGCCCTCAGCAGGTCGGTGACCAGATCCATCAACGCGTCCATGGCGAGGTTGCGTGATTCCGTGAACCGCGCTTGAACCTAGATCAGGCAGTTGAAACGAGCGCGGGTGGCGGAAGATGGCCGACACTGGCGGAATGAGCGAAGTTTTGGATCCGCGAGG
>VFZX01000421.1 GCA_016871015.1 Acidobacteriota bacterium
CGAGGTATTGACAATCGCGCGGAGAAGGTGTAAGGTGAAGATCGAGCCGCACCCGCCCTTGATAAGTGTCAAGCAAGAATCCAGGCTAAAGTGTCAAGGATGTGTCCGGTCGCGCAGATCGGGCACCAACAGTCTCCATGGCAGGCTTTTCTACCTGCACCAGAACGAAGCTCTCAATGCGCGGCCCAGCACCGCGCCCCGCAAACTTCGCGACAAAGGACATACCTTCGGCGCCAATGCCGGGGGACCGATTCGCAAAGATCGTACGTTCTTCTATCTCGGCTACAGCGCGCAGAGGCTCCCGCAGGACGCCTTCAACACCAACAGCACTCCGAGCCTGAGAATGCGCGCCGGCGACTTCGGCCAAGTCAACCGTACCGTTCGCGATCCGCTCACCGGCACGCCCTTCGCCGGGAACATCATTCCGGCCAGTCGCATCAATCCCACGGCACTTCGGTTCCAGCAAACCTATGTCCCTGTGCCCAACTTCGGTGGCCCGGATCTGCTGGCGGGCAATCTGCGCTGGACCCATCCATTCGCGATCGACATTCGCCAGGCGGACATCGGAACAGTGCGCGTCGATCACAAGCTGTCCTCGGCAAATACCCTGGCTGGCAAGCTGTCCTTCGCCCGTTGGGACTATACGCTTCCCGGTCTCTGGCCGGGCATGCCGTGGACCCGGCTGCGCCATCAGTGGACCGGAATGATCTCCGACACGCATGTCTTCGGCAGCGGAGTCGTCAGCGAAGTGCGTTGGGGCATCCATCGCGAGTCCTGGCAGGACGGCTTCGCCTTCGTCGGTTCGCAGGTCACCTCGCAGCTCGGCCTACCCGCACCGGCCGCCGGCCTCGCCCCGGACACTCCCGGTTTCCCCACCATCAACATCACCGGCTTCAACGCGTTCCAGGCGCGTGGAACACTCGGCGACTGGATCTACCGGCCGATGGTTTTCTCGAACTCCACCACCTGGGCGAAGGGCCGCCACGTCGCCAAGTTCGGCGGCAGCTACCGGCAGTTCTTCAATTACAACGGCGGCATCAGCACGGATTCTTTCGGCAACTATGCGTTCAACGGAAGCCAGACCGGCGACGCTTACGGCGATTTCCTCCTGGGACTTCCATTCACCAGCACCCGCCTGAATCCTCTGCTGAAACGCAAGCGGTACACCTCCGAATGGGGATTCTTCGCGCAGGATTCGTTCAAGGTCAACAGCCGCCTCACACTCGAGTACGGGCTGCGATGGGAACTCTACCGGCCAGGCAAGTATGAGGACGGTCTGCAATTCAACTGGGACCCCGCCACCGGCAACGTTATCATTCCGCAGGAAGCCGCTCAAGCGGTACGTCCTATCTACCCGGCCAACATCCGCGTGGTTACCGGAAAAGTGCTTTATGATTCGGACAAGCGCAATTTCGCGCCGCGTTTCGGTTTCGCCTACCGTCCGTCGGGCACCTCGGTGATTCGCGGCGGCTGGGGCATCTTCAACGAGTACCGCGGCTATGACGCCTACGTCGTTACCGGAGGACCGTTCGAACTCAGCGAAACGTTCGTACAGGAGATGCGGAACGGCGTGCCGTTGCTGCAATTTCCCAGCGCCTTTCCATCCGCCGGGTCGGGCAATCCCCCGTCCCAAAGCGTGCAGGGCTATCCAACAAACCCGAACAACGGCTACATCCATCAATTCAACCTCAGCCTGGAAAAGGAAATTCGCAACGTCGGCTTCCGGCTTTCCTACCTGGGTTCCCGCGGACACCAGCTCCGGTACGCGATGAACATCAACAAACCCCCGGCCAGTCTCACTCCCTTCACGCCGGCGAGGCGTCCCTATTCGCAGTTCGTCAACACCGTCTATAACTTCGAGGGTGGCAACACCAAGTACGACGCCCTGCAGTTCCAGGTGACGCGCAAGATGTCCGACCTGATGATAGACTTCCACTGGACCTGGGCGCACAATATGAACGACATGTTGAATCTCCAGGACCCCTACCAACACCGCTTCTACAACCGCGACTTCACCCCCCGCATGCGCGCCGTCTCCACGGTAGCGTACACCCTGCCAGTCGGTCGCGGAAAGAAGCTTGGCCCCAATATGCACGTGGCCGCGGACAAGATCCTCGGGGGCTGGACGGTCAACTGGCTTGGCTACTTCTCCACCGGCAATTACTTCTCCCCCACGTTCAGCGGCGCCGACCCGTCGAACACCAACACCTTCGGCGGCCTGCCCGATCGCGTCGCGAATGGCAATCTTCCCGCCAGTGGGCGCAAGTTGACCCGCTGGTTTGACGCATCGGCTTTTGCAGCGCCGCCCGCCGGGCGTTTCGGTAACAGCGGCGTCAATGTCTTGGAAGGGCCCGGGCTCAACACCCAGCACATCAGTCTCGTGAAGCGCTTCAAGATCGGCGAGAGCCTCGCGACGGACCTGATGCTGGCCGGTTCCAATATTTTCAACCACCCGAACTACACCTTCCCCGCGAACAACATCTCCGTGCCCAGCCAGGTCGGCGTCATCACTAATCTGTATGGTACCTTCTCAGGGGGGAGCGGAGCGCGGCGGATTCCGCCAGTTTGAAATGCGCATTCGCATGGAGTTCTAGTATCAAGACCACTACGGCCACTATTCTCTGCATCCTCGTGCTCACACCGCCCGCCAGTGCGCAGCCGCCCGGGCCGGTCCCGAGTGCCGAGCCAGCGCGGCTAACGAAGAACGTGAAGACGGGGGCGTTCGATTTCGATACGCCATTCATGTCCGGCGGCATCGTTGCGGAAGGCGCGTATCACGGCGTGGTCCGGCTGGTGGACAAGAGATCGGGCAAGCAGGTCAATGGTGCGCGCTACTCGGTGTTGAATCTCTTCAAGCTAATGTCTGTCAATCTCGGCATGGGTACGCCCCGGCTGAACAAGCGCGAAGTGAAAGCCACCGACACCGCTGTGGAGATTTTCTGGCCGGCGACGGACGATCATCAGGGCGAGATCACCGCGCGCTACACTGTGAGCGGACCGGACACCATCGATCTTGATGTGACGCTGAGGGCGAAGGGCGCCTATGCGGGCTACGAATTGCTGCTTCCGAACTACTTCGACGTGGCGATGATCCCGCACGTGTATCTGCTGCGGCGCACAGCCAGGGGGAAAGGGCCGGAGGCCGATCTCGTGACGCCGGGGTTCAGCGAGGTTTACCGCGGTTGTTCGCTCGTATTTCCGCGCGATGCGCATGCGGCGCGCCGTCCGCTCGACGGGCGCTGGGACCGGAGCGAGTTCAAGGCGAACGTCGCGCCTTTTTTCCCCCTGCGGCACTACGCGCATCCGGTCACATTCATGAGCGATCCGGAGAAGAAACATGCCGTGGTGCTCATGATGAGACGCGCCGCCTGCTCCGGCATCAGCGCGCGTTACTACACACCGCGCATTGAGGATCGCGCCACCACTTACAGCGCAGTGGATTTCCTGATCTTCGGCGATGATCTCGTGCCCGGCGATGTCCGTACAGCGCGGGTTCGGCTCGCCCTCACGCCGCTCGACGATGCGATGTCCCAGCCGCTCGCGGTTTACGAGAAGTTCCTGGCGCAAAAGCAATTACCCAATCGAAACCCCATGAAACCGAACATCGCTTCCATCGAATCCAGCCGCCGGGATTTCATCACGGCATCCACCGCGGGAGCGCTCGCTTCTCCCGCGATCCTCTCTGCCGCCCCGAACACGCAGACTCTGCGGATCGGACTCGTGGGTTGTGGCGGCCGCGGCACGGCCGCGGCGATTGAGGCACTCAATGCCGATGCTAACACCGTCGTCGCCGCGCTGGGCGATCTGTTCGAGGATCGTCTCACCAGCAGCCTGGAGAAACTGCGCAAGCATGCGCCGCAACGCGTGAAGGCGGACACGCACCGCTGTCATCTCGGTTTCGACGCGTATCAAAAAGTGATCGCCAGCGATGTGGACGTCGTCCTGCTCGCGGCGCCGCCCGCCTTTCGGCCTCAGCACCTGAAAGCAGCCATCGATGCCGGCAAGCACGCCTTTGCCGAGTGCATCGCCGCCGTTGACGCGCCGGGCATCCGCAGTTTTCTCGACACCGCCGGGCGGGCAGAGGAGCGCGGGCTCGGAATCCTCTCCGGCTTCTGCTGGCGCTACGACAACACCGCGCGCGCCGCGCGTGAGCAGATCCGCGCTGGAGCCATCGGCCGCGTGCGGACCGTCTATGCCACTTACTACCGGCAGAGCTTCAACAAGTACTACGGCAAGGAGCGCCGCCCTGAGTGGAGTGATCTCGAGTGGCAGATGCGCGACTGGGCCGACTTCCTCTGGCTCGGCGGCGATTTGTGTATCGGCCTCTCCGGCGGCCACAGCGCGGACAAGATGGCCTGGTGGCTCGACGACGAGATGCCCGTCAAAGCCGTGGGCGTCGGGGGACGGCAGTTCCCTGGTGAGGGTAATACCTTCGATCACTGCCAGATTGTCTACGAATACGCCAGCGGCGCGCGCGGCTTCCTCGGTGTGCGCTGCCACGATGGCTGCCACAATGAAAACGCCGACTACATCATCGGCGCCGACGGCATCTGCACCCTCGGAAAAGGTCCGGCGCCAGTCATCACCGGAGCGAATCCGTGGACCTTCACCGGAAAACGCGAGCGCATGCACCAGAAGGAGCATGACGAGTTCTTCGCCTCCATCCGCGCCGGCAAGCCTATCAGCGACGGCCGCCGCATGGCTCACACAAGCCTCATGGCCCTGATGGGCCGCATGGCCGCCTACACCGGCCAGGAGATCACTTGGGAGCAGGCACTCAACTCCCGGCAGCAACTCGTCCCCGGCCACATCGATTGGGATACCAAGATTGAACTGACCCCGCCTCCTCAGCCCGGCCTCACGAAGTTTACTTGAAGGGCGGCTTGTCACTCCCACTGATGGCGGGCGACAGTTTGCTTGACAAAATATCCGCACTCTAATATCGTGGTTGAGTCGCGGGAACCGCCTGGGTGATGTTCTTGCGAAATCAAGATCAGGGGGTTGTGATGAGTCCCAAACTTTCGACTCTGCTTTTGACCACGTTGGCTCTTGCGGCCGCTGGCGGCGCCTTGGCGCAAGTGAGTTCCACGATTCGCGGCCAGGTCAGCGATCCGAGCGGCGCCATCGTCACCGGCGTCGAACTCGTCCTGACCGATGTCGAAACGAGCGTGCAACGCCGCACGATCTCGAACGATGCCGGCAATTACGAGATCCCGAACCTCAAGAAGGGAGTCTACCGGCTCGAAGTCCGCGCACAGGGTTTCAAGGCATTCAAGGCGGAGGATCTCATCCTGGAGAGTGCGCAAGTCCGCCGTGTGGATGTTTCGTTGCAGGTTGGCGAAACGGCAACGGAAGTGACGGTCCAGGCGCTCGCGGCGGTCATCAATCCCGAAGAGACCAAACTCGCGGGTTCGGTCACGGTGAAGAACTACCAGTTCTCACCGCAGAGCGGAATCGACCGTTTCAACCCGAGCATGTTCCTGGTGACGCTGCCGAACGTCGCGCCCAGCCAGGGTGGCGGCCACGACTTCACGATCTCCGGCATGCGCGGCAGCCAGATCGAAGAGGGCCTCGATGGCGCGCCGACGCAGGGCACCGTAAACCAGATTCACAACATGGAGGACGTCGAGGAGGTCAAGATCGTCACGGTCAACAACTCCGCTGAGCACCCGCGAGCAGGCTATTTCAATCTCGTCGGCAAGCGCGGATACAACGCCTTTCACGGCACCGCCGTGTACTACGTTCAGAACTCGGCCCTGAACGCACGCGACTTCTTCGATCCCCGCCGCGTGCCCCAGAAGTTCCATATTTTCGGAGCGAGCGCTTCGGGCCGCATCATCAAGAACCGCACCTTCTTCTACAGTTCCTGGAACGGGATTCGCGATCCCAGCCAGAACTTCTTTCTTACCAACGCGCCCACTGCCAAGATGCGCGATGGGGACTTCTCGCAACTGCTGGCGCAGCAGCGGCCCACCGCCGTGCGCGATCCGCTGAATGGAAATCCTTTCGCGGGTAACGTCATCCCGCGCGCGCGGCTCAATCAAGTTCCACTGCGTGTGCAGGAAAAGTACATTCCAACGCCCAATCGAGGCGGTCCGGACGACTTGAACAACAACCTCACGATCCTCCACCCGTATCCGTTCGACCTCTACAAGGTCGACTACTTCTCGGCCCGGGTGGATCACGAGATCACGCGTAACAACCACTTCTTCTACCGGATCCTGAACCGCTGGACTCCATACGTGCTGCCCCGCACGTGGCCGGGTCTCGCTTGGACCCGCAACCGTTACGCCTGGCACCAGGTGTTCAGCGACACTCACGTCTTCTCTCCGAGCACGGTGCTGACTGCGCGCTTCGGCTGGTACCGCAACAAGGTGGTGGATGGCAATACAGTGGACGGATATGAGCCGTTGAAGGGTGACGCGGTCGTGCGCGAACTCGGCATTCAGGGCGTCAATCCCCGAGGGCTCAGCGCAATGGGATTTCCGGAGATGAACATCACCGGGTACACGGTGCTCAACCTGCAGCCCGGCGGAACCGCACAAGACGACCACGACTACAACGCCGCCGCGACACTCAGCAAGATGACGTCGACCCACTCGATCAAGTTCGGGTTCGACTACCGGAAGTACACCGGCTA
>VFZX01000422.1 GCA_016871015.1 Acidobacteriota bacterium
CTCACCTCTCGCCAGGGCATCCCCCAGCTTAACCGCTGTCCCCCGGTTACCCTTCGTTTGTGTCAACCGCCCACCGGCACACTTGTCAAGGATGTCTCCGGTTCGCACAGGGCTGGCAGCGGGAGAAAGGGTACGTGCGCGGAGGAGCGTGGCTCTGGGACAAGACATGGGCCGAGAGCCGTTCTGAGGTCAGCGTCAGTCCTCACGGCAGGGACTTCATCGGTTTTCGGATCTCCAGGACGAAAATCTAACCCTATACCCTTCTTCCCTGTTACACTCTACTCTCTGGTGCGCACTGCCGCTGGAACAAGCACGGAGAGTCTGATATCCGGTTGGAAAAGCTCCGCCAGATTCTGCGTATCGCCACCGGGATGAAGTTCGTGGGCGCGTCCGGCTCTGAGTCGTGGGTCAGTACCTACGACCGCAACCGGCGGGAAAAATCATTCTGCCCGCCCATATCCGTCGGCCGGTAGTCCCTCCCCTGGAAGAAGTAGGTCAGCTTCGTATGATCCAGCCCCAGCAGCGTCAACATCGACGCGTGCAGGTCATGGATGTGATACGGCTCCTCGACCACCCGGAGTCCGATCTCATCGGTCCGCCCGATCAGCTTGCCGCCCTTCACCCCGCCGCCCGCAAGCCACATCGTAAACCCGTACGGATTATGGTCGCGGCCCATCGTGTCGCCGCCGCCGTTGGCACTGCCGTCCGACGTCGGAGTCCGGCCAAACTCGCCGCCCCACACGATCAGCGTCGAATCGAGCAGCCCGCGCGCCTTCAGGTCCGCGATCAGCCCGGCGATCGGCTTGTCGGTCCTTCCGGCCATCTTCACGTGGTTGGAATCACACGACGCGTGGCCATCCCAGTCGCCGCTGCCACCGGCTGATCCGGACCAGATCTGGATGAACCGCACGCCGCGCTCCACCAGCCGCCGCGCGAGCAGGCACCGCGTGCCGAAATCGGCGGTGCGCGCCTCATCCATTCCGTACAGCCGCCGGGTGGCTTCGGACTCCTTGGCCAAGTCCGCCACCTCGGGCGCCGCCATCTGCATCTTGAACGCGAGTTCATAGGCCGCGATCCGCGCCTCGAGCGAGGTGTCGTCGGCGCGCCGCGCCAGATGCTGTTCATTGTTCCACTGGAGGAGATCGAGGAACGCCTTCTGATCCTCGCCGGTCGCGCCTTCGGGCGGCTTCAAATTGAGGATCGGCGATGGACCCTGCCGCAACGGAGTCCCTTGATACATCGCCGGCAGGAATCCCGACTGATACACCACTGGACCCGACTTGATGCCCCCTTCGAGCATCACCACAAACGCCGGCAGATTGCTCGACTCGCTGCCCAGCCCGTACACCACCCACGATCCCAGGCTCGGCCGCCCGAGCCGAGGAAACCCGTTGTTCAGCAGGTTCAGCGCCGCCGTGTGCGTGAATCCGTCGTGGTGGAACGAGCGGATCACCGCCAGGTCATCCGCGCGCTGGGCGAGATGGGGAAACACGTCGGAGATGTCCGCGCCCGACGCGCCGTACTTGGCGAACTTGCGGCGCGAGGCGAGAATCGGCTGCTTCTTGAACGTCGAGAACTGAAGCTGGACATTGCCGAACGAGTCCGGCGGCGGGGCACCGTGCAGCTTTTCGAGGTCCGGCTTGGGGTCGAACAGGTCGATATGGCTCGGACCGCCGTGCATGAACAGGAAGATCACGCTCTTTGCCGTGGCGGGCAGCGGTGGCTTCTTCGGCGACAGCGGATTGGCGCGCGGCGCCGCGCCCAGCTTGTCGTGCAGCAACATCCAGTTCGCCGCCAGGGCTCCGAATCCGAGCCCCGAGCATTCCAGGAACCGCCGTCTAGTCGACATAAAGGAACTCACTCAAATTGAACCACATCAGGCACAGCCGTTCGAGGCTGCTCTTTTCAAGGAACGCCAGTGCGCGCGCCGACTCCGCCGCCGCCGCCGGACGCCCCAACGCTTCCTGGTATCCCGCGGCCACCCATTTCGCGCGATCCTCGCCGTGCGCCTTGCGGAGCCGGGCCGCGAACCGCCGCGACTGTTCATTCGCGAAGTCGCCGTTCATCATCGTCAGCGCCTGCGGGGCGATCGTGGACGATTCCCGCCGCGCGCAGCTTGCCGCCGCGTCGGGAGCATCGAAAGCTTCCATCATCGGCAGCCGGAACGACCGCTTCACGTACAGGTAGACGCCGCGCCGGTTGAAGTCCGCCGGATCACCTGAGACGGCCCATTGCTGCGCGTCGCGCATGCCATTGCGCTCTTCCACTTCGAGCGGAACGGCAACGGGCGGACCACCCACCTGCTTCACGTTCAACTCGCCGGACACCGCCAGCACCGCGTCGCGCACCGCCTCCGCTTCCAGCCTTCGCCGGTTCATGCGCCACAAGTACCGGTTCCCAGCGTCGATCTTCGAGTTCGCCTCCGATGCCGCGCTCGACAGCTTGTACGTCTCCGATCCCATGAGGAGCCGGTGCATCGCCTTGATGCTGTAGCCGCGCGAGGCGAACTCGACAGCCAGCCAATCCAGCAATTCGGGATGCGTGGGCGCCTCGCCCTGGCGGCCGAAATCATTGGGCGTGGCGACAATGCCCGATCCGAAGTGTCCCTGCCAGATGCGGTTCACCATCACACGCGCGAACAACGGATTGTCCGGTGAGGCGACCCATTCGGCCAGCGCCTTGCGCCGCTCGCGGTCGCGCACCGGCGGACCCTGGTCGAAGAACGACGGATAGCCCGGCTGCACCAGATCGCCCTTCTGTTTCCACTCCCCGCGCGTGAGTACGTGTGTGTCGTGGACCTTGTCCATGTGGACCAGCACGTTGGCCGTGTCCGGACGCTTGGGCGCTCTCAGATACGCCGCGCCGATCTGGCGCAGCAGGCTCTCGTGCTCGTCGCGCTCGGCGGGAGTTTGCTCGCGTCCACGTGTCCGGCGCTCGAGCAGTTGCACCTTGCGCTTCAACTCGTCGACCATCAATTCGCGCGGCAGGTGGCGCGTGTACTCGACCCATGCCATGCGGCTCACGATCGGGACTTCGCGCTCCTCGCTGCCTGAAAACATCGCCGCCATTTTGTAGAAGTCGCGCTGCGGAATAGGGTCGAACTTGTGATCGTGGCAGCGCGCGCATTCGAACGTGAGTCCGAGAAACGCGGACGCGGTGACGTCGACAGCGTCGGCCTGCCATTCCGCGCGGTACTGGTCGCCGTAGAAGGTGTCCTCAGCCGCCATCGGACCGATTGAGTAGAGCCCCGTGCCCAGCCAGCGCTGGATCAGCTTCTGCTTGTGCTTGGGCATTTCGTAGGCGCCTTCGAGATCGAGGTCGACACCCCAGATCTCGTCCGCCGCGATCTGTTCCTTCACGAATTCGTCATAGGGCTTGTCCTGGTTGAACGAATCGATCACGTAGTCTCGATAGCGCCACGCATTGCGGATATGGACGTCGGTCTCGAATCCGCCGGTGTCGGCGTAGCGGACTACGTCGAGCCAGTGCCGTCCCCAGCGCTCGCCGTAGCGCGGCGAGTCGAGCAGCCGATTGACCAGCTTGTCCCAGGCGTCCGGTGACGGATCATCGGCAAAGGCGCGGACTTGCGCGGGCGATGGCGGCAGTCCGATGAGGTCGAAGTAGGCGCGCCGCACCAGCGCCTCGCGGGAGGCGGGCGCCACCGCCGTGAGCCGGTTCTCCTTGCGCTTGGCGGCTACGAAGGCGTCGATGGGATTCGTGTGTCCCGCGGGCACCGCCGGACGGACAGGCTTGCGGAACGCCCACCACGACGGCTCAGACTTGCGGGCGGTGGTCTCCCACCGCGCCCCCGCGGCGATCCAGGCATGCAGCGCGTTTGCCTGATCCGGCGGCAGCGCCGCCTTGCCCGGCGGCAGCGCCGCCTTGCCCGGCGGCATCTGGACATCGCCTTGCCGCAGCACGGCTTTCATCAGCAGACTGTCGGCAGGCTTGCCGGGCACGATCGCGGGTCCGCGCTTGCCGCCCTTGAGTGCCGCGTCGCGGGTCCGCAGGTCGAGCCCGCCCATCTGCGCTGCGCCGTGGCATGATCCGCAATTCGCCTCCAGGATCTGGAGCGGCGTCTGGGCGCGCACGGAGATCGCAAGAGCCAATCCGGCAAGCGTGGCGGCGGTTCGCATGGGGCTCGTTAGCCATGCTAACAGATCGCTCCGGCGCGAGGCTGATAGAATCGAGAATTCATGCTCCGCCGTGACTTTCTCGCAGCATCCGCGGCTGCTGCCTCGATCCACGCCGCGCCAAACCCGAAGGAATGGCAAGTCTACGGAGGCGACGCGGGAGCGGCCCGCTACTCGGCCAGCTCGCTCATCAATAAGAAGAACGTTTCGCGCCTCAAGCAGGCTTGGATCCACCACACCGAAGACGCCTCAGAGCGCCCGGCAACCGTGATCGAATGCACACCGATCGTGGTCGATGGCACCATGTACCTGACGACCGCCAAGGTGAAGACGCGCGCCGTCGATCCTGTCACGGGACGCACCAAGTGGACCTTCGATCCGCTGCGCGGACAGCAGTCGCGCTCAGCCCCCGGCATCAGCCGCGGCGTCACCTATTGGCAGCAGGGCCGCGACAAGCGGATCTTCAGTGTCTTCCGCGACCAAGTGTACTCGATCGACGCCGTGACCGGCGAGTTGGACGAGAAGTTCGCCGACAAGGGCGTGCTCGATCTCAAGCTGGAGCTCGACCACGACATGACGGGCTTGAGCTTCCGCCACACAACTCCGGTGGTGGTTTTCGAGGACCTGGTGATCACCGGCGGCGGTGGGGGCGAGGGGCCGTACCCTGAAGCGCCAGGTCACATCCGCGCCTGGGACGCGCGCACCGGAAAGCGGCGCTGGATCTTCCACACTGTGCCCAAGCCGGGCGAGTTCGGGCACGATAGCTGGTCCGGCGACTCGTGGAAGTCCACCGGCGGGACCAACTGCTGGGCGGGCATGTCGGTGGATGCCAAGCGCGGGATCGTGTTCGCGGGCATCGGGTCGCCGAGCTTCGATTTCTACGGCGGAAACCGCAAGGGCGCGAATCTGTTCGGAAATTGCGTGCTCGCTCTCGAATGCCGGACGGGCAAGCGTGTCTGGCATTTCCAGACGGTCCATCACGATGTGTGGGACTACGATTTGCCCGCGCAGCCGGCGCTGTTGACCATCCGGCAGAAGGGCAAGGCGGTGGACGCCGTGGTCCAGGTGACCAAGCAGGGATTCGTCTTCTTCCTCGACCGCGCCACGGGCAAGCCGCTGTTTCCGGTGGAGGAGCGGCCGATTCCCAAGTCCGACGTCGAGGGTGAGGAGCTGTGGCCCACGCAGCCAGTGCCACTCAAGCCACCGCCGGTGTCGCGCCAGGGATTCCGCGAGGACGAGATCACCAACATCTCGCCAGAGGCGCACGCCCATGTCCGCAAGATTTGGGAAGCGGCGCGAACCGGCGATCTGTTCACGCCGGTCGCCAAGCGCGGCGTCTTGATTCGCCCCGGATTCCGTGGTGGTCCGCTGTGGGGCGGACTCGCCTACGATCCCGAGCGCAACCGGATTTTCGTGGGTTCGGATGAGTGGACCAACCGCATCATTCTGCGCGACGGCACGCCGGAAGAGGGCTTCCGCTATGGGCTGGTCGACCGCGCGCCGGTGACCGATCACGAAGGCTATCCCGCCGTCAAACCGCCATGGGGATACATGACCGCGATCGACTGCGATTCGGGCGACTTCAAATGGCGTGTGGTGAACGGCGAGTTCGAAGAGTTGAAGAAACGCGGGATTCCGAAGACCGGCACTCCGTCGCACGGCGGCGCGATCTGCACGGCTGGCGGACTCGTGTTCAAGGCCGGCACGTTTGACCGCAAGTTCCGCGCGTTCGATTCCGACACCGGTGACGTGCTCTGGGAGCATCAGCTCGATTCCGGCGGATTCGCCACGCCGTGCAGCTTTGAAGCGGGCGGCAAGCAGTACGTGGTGGTCGCGGCGGCGGGGGGCAAGGACGGATCGAAGGCTACGGACGAATTCGTGGCCTTTTCACTGGCATGAGACTGTTCCTGCTCGTGGCTGCATTGGCGTTCGCGCAGAAGCCTCCTCCGCCGCCGGTTGAGGAGAAGCTCCCGGGGACGCCACCGGAGCAGCCGCTCGCGTTCAGCCACAAGACGCACGTCACGGCGGCGAAGTTGAAGTGCCAGGACTGCCACACCATGTCCGGGGAGGGTTTCCAGGCGGGAATTCCGAAGGAGTCGTTCTGCATGGGCTGCCACGTGGCGATCAAGAAGGAGAGTCCGCAGATTCAGAAGCTGGCGTCCTTCGCCAAGGAGAAGAAGGCGGTGCCATGGGCGCGGATCTACCGGGTTCCGGATATCATTTGGTTCTCCCATTCCGTGCATGCCAAGGACAAGGGATTCGCGTGCGACACCTGCCATGGTCCGGTGGGTGAGCGCGATGTCCTGTTCAAGGAAAAACCGACCAACATGACGAGCTGCATGGCTTGCCACGCGGCTCACAAAGCGAGTAATGGGTGTGATTTCTGCCATGCGTCTCAATAGTGCTTTGTTGATAACTGCGGTTCAATTGGCCGCGGCGGACAAGATCAAGGTCCTGCTGG
>VFZX01000423.1 GCA_016871015.1 Acidobacteriota bacterium
GAGAAGGTGTAAGGTGAAGATCGAGCCGCACCCGCCCTTGATAAGTGTCAAGCAAGAATCCAGGCTAAAGTGTCAAGGATGTGTCCGGTCGCGCAACATCCGTCAGCCTCGCTTTCAGAGCCTTCACCCGGTCCCGGAACTCTACCGCCCGCTCAAACTCGAATTTCTTCGCCGCCTCGCGCATCTTTTCTTCGAGTTCAGTAATCATTTTCGTCATTTCTTCTGTGGAAAGCTCGCCCTCGTTTGAGGGCTCTTCTAACGGGACATCTACATAGTCCGCTTCCGTGACACGGACCAGGCTCATGTCGATCGGCTTCACGATCGATTGCGGCGTGATGCCGTTCGCGGCGTTGTAAGCCTCCTGGATTCTCCGGCGTCGGTCGGTTTCCTCAATCGCCCGCTTCATGCTGTCGGTGCGGACATCAGCGTACAGAACCGCCAGACCGTTGATGTTGCGCGCGGCGCGTCCAATCGTCTGGATGAGCGATCCCGCCGAGCGCAGGAAGCCCTCCTTGTCAGCGTCGAGGATGGCTACCAGCGACACCTCGGGCAGGTCCAGGCCCTCGCGTAACAGATTCACCCCGATCAACGCATCAATGTCGCCGCGCCGCAGGTTGCGCAGAATCTTTACACGGTCGAGGGTGCTCACTTCCGAATGAAGGTAGGCGCATTTCACGCCCGCTTCGGCGTAATACTGCGCCAGGTCCTCGGACATCCGCTTGGTCAGCGTCGTTACCAGGACCCGCTCGTTGCGGTCGATCCGCAACCGGATCTCCTTGAGCAGATCATCCACCTGCCCCCGGATGGGCCGGATCTCGACGCGCGGGTCGACCAGGCCCGTCGGCCGGATCACCTGCTCCACCACCTCGCCCGCCGCCTTGGTCAGCTCGAACGGACCCGGAGTCGCCGACACATAGATCACCTGGTTCACCCGGTTCTCATACTCCTCAAACGTCAGCGGACGGTTGTCCAGCGCGCTCGGCAGCCGGAATCCGTGCGCCACCAGATTCTCCTTGCGCGACCGGTCGCCATGGTACATTCCGCCAAGCTGCGGGACGGTGACGTGGCTCTCGTCGATGAACACGATCGCGTCCTGAGCCAGGTAGTCGAGCAGCGTCGGCGGCGCTTCGCCAGGCAGCCGGTTGGTGAAGTGGCGCGAGTAGTTCTCAATCCCGTGGCAGTAGCCGACCGACTTGATCATCTCGAGGTCAAACATGGTCCGCTGATGCAGGCGCTGAGCCTCGATCACTTTCCCGCTCTTCTTCAGTTCTTCAGTCCACCACTGAAGCTCGTGCTCGATCGAGATCATCGCCTGGTCCTTGGTGTCGTGGCTCATCACGTAGTGCGTCTTCGGATAGACCGGCAGGCGCGAGTACTGCTGCCGGACCGTGCCGGTCAGCGGATCGATCTGATAGAGATTCTCGATCTCGTCGCCCCACATCTCGATGCGGTAGGCCCAGTCGTCGTAGGTCGGGAAGATCTCGATCACGTCGCCGCGCACGCGAAAGGTTCCGCGTTGGAAATTGCCCTCGGTCCGGGTGTACAGAATCTCGACCAGGCGCTGCGTGATCTGCTTGCGGGTGATCTGCTGGCCCTTTTCGAGCATCAGCAGCATGCCGTAGTAGGCGTCGGGTGACCCGAGTCCGTAGATGCAGCTCACGCTGGCGACGATGGCGCAGTCCCGCCGCTCGAACAGCGACCGGGTGGCCGCCAGCCGCAGCTTGTCGAGGTCATCGTTGATGGTGGCTTCCTTTTCGATGTAGGTATCGGTCGACGGGATGTAGGCTTCCGGCTGGTAGTAGTCGTAGTAGCTGACGAAGTACTCGACCGCGTTCTTCGGAAAGAACGCCTTGAACTCGTGATAGAGCTGCGCGGCGAGCGTCTTGTTGGGAGCCAGGATCAACGCGGGCCGGTTCACGGTCTCGATTACCTTGGCCATGGTGAACGTCTTGCCGGATCCGGTGACGCCCAACAGCACTTGGTGCTGCTCGCCATCGTTCAACCCACGGACCAACTCGGGGATTGCGGTCTCCTGGTCGCCTCGCGGGCGGTAGTCGAGACCGAGATGGAACGCCATCTCTCTATGGAACCAGAGGAAGCAGGATGCGTGTTGGACGGCTCCGGTCCAAGTAGACGGTATTCTCGGCCACGGCCCAGCGGCGATTGTTGTTGAGCGGCTCGCCGGTGTTCGGATTGATGTCGAACCGCGGGAAATTGCTGCTCGAAATGTCGAGCCGGATCCGGTGGCCCTTCCCGAAAACGAGCGAGGACGGATACATCTCGATCGTAAACTCGTAGGGCTGGCCCGGCCGCATCATTTCGGCCCGTTCGAGCGAGTGGCGGTACCGCGCGCGGACAATCGAGTCACTCACGTTGAGCTCGACGCCCTCGGGAAAGTCCGGCGACGGAGGGTAGACGTCGGCCAGCTTGGCGGTGAAGTCCGTGTCCGGCGCATTCGAGGAGGCCCATAGCTTCACGATCAGGCGTCCGGTCACCTCCGTGTCGCGATCGAGCGGCGCGGTCTGGAATACGAGCACGTCGTTGCGCTGCGACAGCCGCATCGAGCTGCCATTGCACGCCCACAGATCGGGACGGCAGCGCTGGTCCATGGCGCCGCGCGGAGCAAGCATACCCTCCGAGGACAGGGATCCGCCAACGGTCGGGACGGGGTTCTTGGGATCGAACAGGTAGCGGAGTGGCTCGGCTGTTGTGGGTGGCGCCGCCGGGGACAAGACGCCGCCGGCATGCGCATAGTACGCCGTCGGGACCGCGCGCTTCAACGGCCACTCGTTCTCGTTCCGCCAGCGCCCGCCCACCATAACGCGTCCGTCTGTAGTCTTGCGGCTTTGCCCCGGACCCATCACGAACAGCCGCACCGGAGGATCCGATTCGACACCGTTCCGTACGCCGCGCAAGTGATGTTCGAACCAGCGCAGACGCACCGCGTTGAAATCGAGTGCGGCGTCAGAACCGAAGTCAGCTTCGCCGTGCACGCTCGCCGTCTGCCCGCCGTGGACCCAAGGTCCCACCAGCAGACGCTGCGGACTCTTCTTGGTCCGCGATAGTTCAACGAAGTTGAGGTTGGCGGCTTGCGTCGTCCAGGTGTCGTACCAGCCGGTGACGTGAAGCACCGGGATGTCCTTGAACTCGGTCAGATGGTCGACGACGCTCGCGCCCATGTCCTTCCAGTAGCGGTCGTAGTCGCCGTGGCTCATCGCCTCGATCAGCCACTTCTCGTAGTCGGGAACCAGCTTGAGCGGCGTGGTTCCCGCGCGCAACGGCAACATGCGCACGAACTCAGGGACGCGCTCGGGCAGCCCGCGCAGGATCTTCAGCACCCCGGGATCTTCCACCGGATAGTAGCCGGGGAAGTCTCCCACACGGTTCCGGCTTGGGTTGTTGCCGAGGCAGAAGATCCAGTTGAGGAAGCGCAGCTCGAACGCGCCGTTGTGCCGGATCCCGTAGCGCCCGTAGTTGGACATCGCATCCACCGGGATCATGGTCTTCAAGTTCGGCGCACCGGCGATCGCCATCGCGTGCTGCGTGCCCCCCTCATACGAAGTGCCGACCGTGCCGATGCCGCCGCCCTGATCCTCAGGCAGATACCACGGTTGCTGCCCGATCCACCGGGTGAGGTCCGCGCCATCGGCTCCGTCGTCCGAGTTCGGCCGCCAGCGTCCGCCGGATCCGTAGCGGCCGCGGACGTTCTGGCCCACGGCTACGTATCCGCGTGGAACGAAGTAGCGGGCCCAGACATCAATGCCGTCAGCGCCGTACGGGGTCCGCGCCACGATTACGGGGAAGCGGCCCGGTGCGGGCGCGCCATTCACCAACGGCCTGTAGATGACCGTGGTGAGGTGGACGCCGTCGCGCGCCGGAACGGTCCGCCGTTCCAGTTCACCGATGGTGTATTGCTGGGCTGCGAGCTGGAGCAGGATGGCGGGAACTAAAATGAATCTCACGACCGAACAGTGTATCGTGAGCCGGGTCCGGTAGGAAGGCGGATCAGAGGGGCCGTGGAGACTCGATCCGCGCGGTATCGTGGGATCTGATGAAGATCGAAACCCGCGCCGTACACGCAGGCCGCCGGCCGGATCCTGCGACCTCCGCCGTCACGCCGCCCATCCATATGTCGACCACCTTCGAGCGCGGCGCCGACGGTGAGTATCCGCTCGGATTCGGCTACTCGCGCGAGGAAAATCCGAACCGGGTCATGCTCGAACAGTGCCTGGCGTCGGTGGAAGGCGGAACAGAGGCGCTCGTGTTCTCCTCCGGACAGGCGGTGAGCACGGCCCTCATCCAGGGGCTCGAACCCGGGGACCACGTCCTCGCGCCCAACGACGTCTATTACTGCTGGAAGAAGATCTTCGCCGAGATCTTCCCCAAGTGGGACTTCGCGGTGGACTACGTCGACATGACGGACCCCGCGGCCGTCCGCGCTGCACTGCGCCCCAACACGCGGCTCATCTGGATCGAGACCCCGTCGAATCCGCTGCTCAAGATCACGCCGCTTGCCGCCATCGCCGAGGTCGCGCGCAAGGCCAACGCGATCACCGTGTGCGACTCGACGTTCGGCACGCCGGTCCTGCAGCATCCGCTCGACCTGGGTATCGACATGGTGGTCCACTCGACGACCAAGTACATCGGCGGCCACAGTGACGTCGTGGGCGGGGTCCTGATCACGCGCCACCAGAACTACCTCTTCGAGCGGGCGCGCAAGTCCCAACGGTTCGGCGGACTGGTGCCGTCGCCGCTCGACTGCTGGCTGACCCTCCGGGGCGTGAGCACGTTGCCGTGGCGGGTCCGCGGACACTGCGAGAACGCGATGCGCATCGCGCGGTTCCTGGCCCAGCACCCGGGCGTGGAAGCGGTGCACTACCCAGGTCTTGAGTCCCATCCCGGACACCAGACCGCCTGCCAGCAAATGGAAGCCTTCGGCGGAATGATGTCCTTCCAGGTCAAGGGCTGCAAGGATACGGCGATGGGAGTGGCTGCGCGCGTACGCATCTTTACACGGGCCACCAGCCTCGGCGGTCCGCACAGCTTTATCGAACACCGCGCCTCGATCGAGGGTCCGAAGACGAAAACCCCGCCCAACCTCTTGCGCATGTCGATCGGTTTGGAGAACGCCGGGGACCTCATCGACGACCTGGACCAGGCGTTGAAGAGTCCATAAATCCATTCCTCCGTCCGTATGTGGTTTTGGTCCCAGGAGGATCTCACGATGCGAACCTGCACCCGTTGCACAACCTGTTGCCGCGTCACCGCCCATCGCAATAGGCCATTTTGGTCCATGCCGCCGATGGCTCTACACTACGCGACTTATCGTTCTCTATCCGCCCCGATTTGAAGTTGGTCCAGGGGCCAGGCCTGGCCCGCCGCCGAGATGCGTCAGCCGGTCGCCTTTGATGCGATGGGTCAGTAGTCGCTCGGCCTCGGCCACGAAATGCACGGTATGGGCCAACTTCGTGTGAATCTCGAATGCCTCTTCGCTAGCCCACTCAGAATGGATCGCGAAGGTGGCTGGCGAACCAACCGACTGAAATGCGTTCACATGCAAGCAGCCCTGCTCCATTCGGGACCTCTCGACAACAAGCCTTAGCTCTTCACGAAAAGCGGGTTCGCTCTCGGGCCTCGGTTCAAATCGGGCGATGAAATGAAAGGTCGGCACAACTTAGTCTAGCTTTCGCGGCTCCTCCTTCCCCCTCTTCCCCCCGCTATCCTACGGAGATGACCTCCCCCAAGTCCCCCCTGTCCGCACTCACCGACGTTCAGTTGATGCAAGTGGCGCTGGGCCTGGCGCCGCCGTGGAAGGTAGTGGAATGCAGGCTGGATTTGGCGGGCGGACAGGTGGATGTCCACCTGGATTTTGAGCGTGGAGCGGAGTTTGGGTGTCCGGTGTGCGGGCATACGCAGGAGCTGACATGGCGGCACTCTCCTTCAACTTCTCAGGATTGAACAGCCACAACCTCCGCGTTCCCTTCAACTCCGGACGCCGCTTGGCTTCTTCCCGGCGCACTTCATCGACTGCCGCATTCACCAAACTCACGGCGTGGAATTTGTCGAACGTCACCGCCGCCTCCGGCAGCGATTCAGCCGCCCCGGTTTGGAAGGCCCGCGACATGTCCATGCTCACTTCCTTGACCGCGTTGGCATCACCTCCATGCTGGTTCAGATCCGCAGCGAAAGCGGCCACCGTTGCCGCGCTCTTGCCTGGAGTGGCGAACAACACCCGCCGCCGGTCCATGTCCACGAACAAGGAAACGTAACGCTGCCCGCGCCGTGACGCCGTTTCGTCCATCCCCACCCGCTTGACCTGCGAGTGATCCGCTATTGCACGCGCCTGGTCCACGTAGTGATGCACAATCCTCCAGATCGCCGTGTCATGCTCCCGCACCAGCCGCGCCACCGCCGCCACTGGACTCGCCCTCACCAGCGACACCACCAGAGCCTCGAACAGCACCGTGTACCCCTCACTGGCCGCGCCCAGTCCACCTTCACCCGGTGCGTCCCGCAATCGCCGCACTGAACCCGCGGCGTCCGCGCATGGAGGTAGGCTTTGTATTGGAAGAAGTCCATGTG
>VFZX01000424.1 GCA_016871015.1 Acidobacteriota bacterium
GGCCTCGAGTAGCGTCTCGCGACCGAGACCGGCACCGGAAACCATCGAGACAACACGATCGCTTCGCGGGCGCCTCAGACGGTCTTGCTGAGTGAAGCGGATATCCAGTTCCGGACATTCGTGGGTGGTCTGGTCACACTGTCCTCCTAACTGGGGCTCGCCCGCCCTTAGCTTCGTTCAAGTGTACGCTCCGCCCGAGACGCTGTCAACGCACGTTCGACCGTGTGGTTCACACCCGCTTGCTACCATATGCTTCATGCAGTCGCGCAGAGGCTTTTTCAAGTCCGCACTCGGCGGCGTCTGGACCGGGGCGGCGGTCATCGACCAGGCTCTGCTTCGGGCCGTCCGGGCCCGTGCACAGTCCACTACCCTGCCCGACCTGTTCGATTTCACCAAAGCGGCGGATGGTGTCTATCTCGCGGTCGCGCGTCCGCAAACCGTATTGAATTCCAACGCGGTCATTTTCGAAAACTCGCGCGACCTGCTCATCATGGACTCGCACTCGAAACCCTCCGCCGTTGCCGTCCTGGTCCGCCAGATCCGCCGCCAGATCAGCGAAAAGCCCGTCCGGTACGTCGTCGCGAGCCACTTCCATTGGGACCACTCGCATGGGCTACCCGCCTTCCGCCGGATCGCGCCGCACGCCGACATCGTCTCCTCCCAAGTCACACGCAAGCTGATCGACCAGGAAACGGTCCCGCGGCTCAAAGCCTCCTTCGACACCCTGCGCGCATCCATGGACGGCTACCGCAAGAACGCAGCGTCCGCAGGCTCGCCGGGAGAGAAGGCCCACTGGGACCGGATGCGGCGCGAGACTGACGACTACATCCGCGAGATGCAGAACTTCGCGCCTGAGCTTCCCAACGTAACGGTCGACCGCGATCTCATCCTCCACGACAAGGCGCACGACCTGCACCTGGCCTTCCGCGGGCGCGGCCATACGTCAGGCGATGTGATCGTCTATTGCCCGCAGAAAAAGGTCGTGGCCTCGGGCGACCTGCTTCACGGATTCTTTCCCTTTCTCGGTGACGGCTATCCGCTCGACTGGCCCACGACGCTCCACCACTTCGCGCAGTTCGAGTTCACCCACATCGCCGGCGGACACGGACCTCTGCACGAGCGCTCGCGGATCTACCAGATGGCCAACTACATTGAGGAGCTTACGGAGCTGGTGGTCCGGGGCAAGCGTGCCGGAAAGCCGCAAGTGCAGGTTGAAGCGGAGATCACTCCGGACAAGCTGAAGACGCTCGCCGACGGCGGCTACGGGCGGACGACCGCGGAGTCAATCTTGAAACTGCGCCAATGGCCGCCCGCGAAACCAGCGGCCGAAACCGTGATCGCCGACACTGTCAAGATCAATGTTGGACACATTTTCGCCGCACTCGACAAGAATCCCTAACGCATGCCCGCAACGCTGACACCGCCGGATATCGAGATCCTTCCCGGTTCGCACGAACAGGACGAAGACGAACTCACCCCGTTGTTTAACGTGGTGCTTCTCGATGACGACGACCACACCTATGACTACGTGATCGAAATGATGGGAAAGCTGTTCCTGAAGTCCGAGGCCGAAGCCTACCGGCACGCAGTCGAAGTGGACACGCTCGGACGGACGATCGTGATCACCTGCGAGCTTCCCCAGGCCGAGTTCGGCCGCGACCAAATCCACGGCTACGGGGCCGACTGGCGCATGCCCGGCTGCAAAGGGTCCATGCGCGCCATCGTCGAGCCCGCCGGAGGAGGAGAAAAACGCTGAACCGCCGCCAGTTCGCTCTCGCCGCGGCCGGACTCCCGGCCCTGGCTCAACCCGTCCGCCCGTATGATCTGGTGATTCGCGGCGGCGAGCTCCGCGACCCGGGCCAGCAGCTCCGCCGGCGGGCCGACCTCGGCATCCGCGGAGGCAAGATCGCCGCGATCGAGGACTCCATCCCCGCCGCCAGCGCCATCCAGACCATGGACGCCACGGGCTCGATGGTTACGCCGGGACTCGTGGATCTCCACACCCATTGCTACGTGGGCGCATCCGGACTCGGCGTCGATCCCGATCCCGTAGGCGCGCGCTCGGGGTGCACCACCTGGGTGGACGCGGGAAGTTTCAGTTACGACCAGGCCGACGGGTTCCGGCGGTTCGTCGTCGAGCCATCGAGGGTGCGCGTCTATGGCTACGTGTATCTTTATCCCTCGAACCGGAATCCTGACATGGACGTCGTGAAGTACGTGCGGAGCTTCATGAAGCAGACGGGGGATACGGTGGTCCGCAACCGGGACATCCTGCTCGGGATCAAGGTCCAGGTCGGCTCGAACATGCAGGGGCGCTACTCGTCCGAATTCCTCAAAATTGCGCGTGAGCTGTGCGACCAGTTCCAGCTCCCGCTGCTGTGTCACATCAGTTTCGCGCCGCCGGATACCGACGAGGTGATGGCCGCGATGAAACCTGGGGACGTAGTGACGCACATGTATAACCAGCACACGCTTGGCATCATCGACGGACAAGGCAAGGTGAAGGCGTCGGTGCGCGAGGCGCGGCAGCGAGGCGTGCTGTTCGATGTGGGTCACGGGCTGGGCAGCTTCAATTTCGCGGCAGCGAAGAAGGCGATCGGAGACGGGTTCCTGCCGGACACGATCTCTACCGACATCTACAACCTGAACATCAATGGTCCCGTGTACGACATGCCGGTGACCATGTCGAAGATGCTCCACCTGGGGTTGGGCGTGGACGATATCCTGCGCGCGACGACATCGGCGCCCGCACGCGTGGTCAACCGCGTGCCGATGCTCGGGACGCTGCAAATTGGCGCTCCGGCCGATGTCGCGCTGCTGCGGATCGAGGAGGGTAGTTTTCCGCTGACCGACTCGCAACGCAATACCGTGACTGCCACCCGGCGCTTTGTCTGCAAGGGGACGGTGTGCCGGGGAATCCGGCTGATGTGACGGGGGCGCGGCGTGATGACGTTCCGGGGAGCCTGCGCCACGGCCGGTCTCTGTGCCGCGGGTGTGCTCGCCGGACTGAGTAGCGGCCAGGCCGCTGATCCGGGCAAGCAGCCACCCGATGCGGAGTTCCATTTCCTGCGCCTGGAATACCGCGATTACTACGGAGCGCGCCGTGGATTCCGCCGCGGCTGGTGGATGCAGGACTGGCCCGAAGCCGAGGTCCACTTCGCCCAAGGGATCCGGCGGCTGACGCGCATCCACACGGGCGACGGACGGCACCTTGGTCTGCTCGATCCGCACCTTTACGACTATCCCTGGATCTATGCGACGCAGACCGGATTCTGGGACCTCTCAGACGAAGAGACGGCGCGGTTGCGTGAGTACCTGCTGCGTGGCGGGTTCCTGGTGACCGACGATTTCCACGGGCCGCGGGACTGGGAGCGCTTCCGCGAATCGATGGAGCGGACCTTGCCCGGAGAGCCGATCCTGGACATCGACAACGGGCACGCGATGATGCGGGTCCTGTACCGGATCGAGGAGCGGACGCAGATCCCTGGCTTGCGGCATCTCCGGCGCGGACCCGGTGGGACCACTATCGTGGAACCGCAAGCCGTGCCTCCGCACTGGCGGGCGATGCACGATCGGAAGGGCCGGATGGTGGTGGCGATCAACTTCAACATGGACATCGGCGACGCGTGGGAGCATGCCGACATGCCCGAGTATCCGGCGGAGATGACCGGGCTGGCCTACAGGTTTGGAATCAACTACATTCTGTACGCCATGACTCACTGACGGAATGACCGCGCTACCGGGGCGCGCTGGTGAGGGAGCGGTCTGTGGGCGAACCTCACAGGCCCGAGAAAATCTCCAGTTGCCGGGAGGGGTTTGGGGACCATTTGGCGCTCTACCAGGTGGGAGGCGATTGAGCCTCTCGAATCAACACCAAGGAGCCAACCGATGAAGACCAAGACGACCCTGAAGGCGGGCGCATTGCGAAACAACCACAACCAGACTGCGGTCCGGTAGCCCATCCGGCGGCAGCATCAGGTCCAGCGAACCAACCGAGCGCCTCTCCACCGGGGCGCTCGTTGCTTTTCAGGCTGGCCTCGTCGCCAGGCTGTAAAAAACTCTCCGCTTGCCGTGAGCGGTTTTGCTTCCACCTTACGTTTTACCAGGTGGGAGGCGATTGAACCTCTCGAATCAACACCAAGGAGCAAACCCATGAAGACCAAGACAGCCCTGAAGTCGGGCGGAGTGAGACCTTCTCCCGGAAGATGTACTTGCACCCCGCCTTGTCTCAACCACAACCAGACTGCGGTCGGGTAGTCCAGCCGGCGGCAGCATGAGGTCCCGCGAACCAACCGAGCGCCTCTCCACCGGGGCGCTCGTTGCCTTTCAGGCTGGCCTGGCCGGCAGGCTGCAAAACTCGCCGCTTGCCGTGAGCTGTGGGAGGCGATTGAGTCTCTCGAATCCACACTCAAGGAGCAAACTCATGAAGACCAAGACGACCCTGAAGCGGGTGGAATTTTCAACCACACCCAGACTGCCGTCCGGTAGCCCCGTCCGCGGCTCGGGGATCACCCTTGCTGAATCGCGCGGCGCGCCGGATCGAACTTCATCCGCTTTCCGGCCCACAGGGAATCGGTGGCCATGATGCAGGCCACCGAATGGCCGTAGCCCGCATCGGCGTTGCAGTACAGTCCCGCCGAATCGCGGCGGCGCACGCAATCGAGCCAGTTGGCCATGTGGTGGACCACGCCGGGCTCGTCCGGTATTTCCTCGTCTTTCGCGGCATCCGGCGACTTCACGCCCGCGCCGGTGATCCGCCAGACGTCTTCGACCAGCGCCGCCCCGCGCGATCCAATGATGCGTGTCGCTTTGCCCGTCGCGTTGGCAAGGCAGGTCGCATATGTAGCCATGAACCGCTTTCCGCCGAATCCGTATTGCAGCACCACTTCGATGGTGTCCGGATTCTCGCGATAGTCCTTGGAGATCGCGTTGAAGCCCTCGGTGAAGGCGCTCATCGGATAGGGTTCGCCGGTGAGCATGTGAACGACGTCGATGCCGTGCGTCATCCACTGGTCGATGATACCGCTCGAAAATTCGCGGAACAGGCGGAAGCTCCGGTACATGCGCGGATCGAAGGGGCGATCGGCCTTGCCACCCAGAAACTCCTTCCAGTTCACGTCGGACTCTTGAAGCGACTTCAGGTCGGCATCGGAGCGGGCCCAGCGGAACGGGGCATATTCGTTCCAGATCACGTCAGCGCGCAGGATCTGCCCGATACGCCCCTCGGCGATCATGCGCATGGCGGCGCGGTACTTCGGATAGCTCCGCCGCTGGGTGCCGATCTGCACGATCCGGCCGGAGCGCTTGACGGCATCGAGCGCTGCGTTAGCCTCGCTGAGCACGTTCCCCATTGGCTTTTCGCAGTAGACATCGAGCCCGGCTTCCACAGCGGCTTTCAACATCGTGGCGTGGAGGTGATCCGGCGTGGCGATGATCACCGCATCCAGTTGCTTGGACGCCAGCATGTCCTCATACTTCGAGTACATTCGCGGCTCGGTGCCGTAGCTCTCGCGCAGCAGCTTGGCAGCCGCGTCGCGCCGCAGATTCCAGATGTCGCAAGCGGCGACGACACGCGCGTTGAACTTGCCGCCGTATTCGATGCACTCCTTCATGACGCCGGTGCCGCGGCCTCCGGGGCCGACGATCCCCACACGCAAACGATCATTGGGGCTCCGCGTCTGCGCCATGGCGGGCGCTGCTGCGGCGGCGGATGAGACGAGAAAGTGACGGCGTTTCATTCCATGCATTATAGCCGCAGTGGTTTGCCGCTGTGTGCTGTAGCCGCGTGCTCATGCCCGATAATAGGTACACATGGAGAATCCCGTAGCTGACCCCACAGACCGCGCCGCCGAGTTGTACAACCAAGCCATCGAAACCAGCGGACCTGAAGCGGAGCGCCTTGCCCAGGAGGCGCTCGCGATTTTTCTCGCCCATTGCGGCGAGGACCACCCCGACACCGCCAACGTCCTCACCGGACTCGCGAACATGGCCGCCGCCGGTTCCCGCCCGGCCGAAGCGGAGAACCACGCCGCGCGCGCCGTTCGCATCTGGCGCAACATCCATCACCTCATCGAGGACCCTGAGACCGCCCGCGTCATCGGAGTGGAAGCGCTGTCCGTCCATGGAGCCGCGCTCCGGGAGCTCGGCCGCTATGCCGATGCGGAAGTCCCGCTCAAGGAGGCACACGGGCTCCAGCCGGATACCCGCACCGCCAACGACCTCGGAGTCCTATACAAGTTCTGGGGCAAGTTCGACGAAGCAGAGCGCTGCTACCAGTTCGCGCTGGCCGCGCCTGGCTCGGACGACCCGGCCATGCTCGCGACCCTCTATCACAACATCGGCGGACTCGCCCACTCGCGCGGCCGCTTCGCAGGAACTTCGCATGGCGGGCGGGAATCGAGCCCGGAGCCAGCAAACGACGGTGCTTCGGCGTAGCCGGCGGTGGAAAGGGAGATTCGCACGGTGAATTTTTGGGCGAGTTTGGCGGGGAAAATCGTCAGGAGGGCGGGGGCAGTGCGGGAGAGGTGTCGAGAGAGAAAGGGACTGCGTTCCGTGCAACGGTAATGGTTCGGCAA
>VFZX01000425.1 GCA_016871015.1 Acidobacteriota bacterium
CCCTCTTCAAGGTCTCCAGCCGGTCCCTTTGTTCCTGGCTCATCGAGATTCGTTCCATCCTTCCAGATTCGCGTCAAGAGGAACTTTCTACTTTGCGCAAACCGGAACTTCTCACTTTGCGCCGACAGCAGCAAACGGAGAAATTGATCGGAGTCTCGAGATCGTGATATGCTGCACTGGACTTGACATCCACGACACTCGAATCCGCCGGAACAGGGAGCGCTGTGCTGCGGGAACCACCGGGCTTCGGAACAGACGCTGTCGGGCTGGGCCAACTATGGCGCTCCTTTGCGATTCTCAAGGAACGCGCGCGCCACGAACCCGCGCCGGTGTCCGAAGTTTATCCACATCCGCAGCCGCGCCGGACCGGTGAGGTGCGCACGTGATCAGCAGGCGCCGCTTGCTCGAGAGCAGTCCTTTCGCGGCCGCCCTGGCAATGGGTGGGCCGCGGTTGAACGCGCAGACTTCCGCCCAAGCAGCTTCGCCTCGGCAAAACAGCCCGGTTCCCGGCCCGGGACGGCGCCCGATCGCCGGACGAAGCCACAAGTACCTCTTTGTGGACGACCACGACATCGAAGCGATCGAGAACCTCGCCCGCAAGCTCCATCAGCCGCGCAAGTTCGCCAATAACGTCGCCATTCGCGCCGAACACCGCTGGGAGAACGCCGGAATCCAGGTTCGCACAACGCCCGTCTGGTTGCCTCACGAGAAGCTCTTCAAGATGATCTATCTGACCAGCGCCGAGGGACCGGACCCCGTGGTCGCGCTGGATGTCACCGGCGCTCCCAAGGGCATGGAGAGCTACGCCTGTTACGCGACGTCGGCCGACGGGATCAACTGGGAGAAGCCCTTCCTGCGCCTGCATGACTATTCCGCGCTCACTTGGCGTGGCACCCCTATCGGCAAGGACAACAATATCGTCCCCAGCGCGGCGGGCCTGTTGCAGGGGCCGGTCTACGATCCCAACGATCCCGACCCGCGGCGGCGGTTCAAGGGGTTGCGCTATGGCGGCGGCAAACTCCAATCGGCCGCCTCCGCCGACCTGCTGAACTGGGAAGCTCTGACCGTCCCTTCGCTGCCCAGCCAGGACGAGTCGCATCTCACCTACGACTCGGACGAGCGCCTGTTCATCGCCACGGTCAAGCGAAGAGGTCCGTATGGGCGGTCATGGCATCTGATCACGAGCCCCGATTTCGAGCACTGGCGGGAGCACGGACTGATCTTCCACGCCGACCAGGAGGATCAGGAGAACGGCAACACGCGCCTGAAGCGCTTCTTCGACGACCCCGCTTATCTGAAGCCGATCTTCAACCGTCCCGAGGAGTGGCGCACCGACGTCTACAACTTTCCCGTCTTTCCCTATGAAGGGTTGTACCTGGCCACGCCAGCGATGCATCATTGGTCGGGCAAACACTCGCCGCTCTACGAGAATGTGGACAGCCGCAAGTCGGTGGAACTCGCCTCCAGCCGTGACCTGCTCCATTGGCATCGTGTCGCCGGCCGGGCTCCGTTCCTGGAATTGTCGCCCGTCGGCGATGGCAGCGCCTACGACACGGGTCAAGTTGTGGTTGCCAACCAGCCCGTAGTCCGCAATGACGAGCTTTGGTTCTACTACAACGCATTTCGCTATCGCGCCATGTCCCTTGCCGACACGCTGCAGCGCAAGTATCTCGACGGAAGCGCGCTTTGCGTGGCGCGTTTACGCATGGACGGTTTCGTATCGCTCAAAGGAGGCCCCGAGTGGGGCTCGGTTTCCACCAAACCGGTCAAGGTGACGGGCCAGCGCCTCCATATCAACTGCGATTCGTGGCGCGGACGGGTCTTGGCGGAAGTTTCCGACGCCGGCACCGGCCAGCCAATTCCTGGCTTCACGCGGTCAGAGTGCGAACCCGCCATGGTTGACCGCATCGATGAGCCAGTGCGGTGGAAGACCAGGAACGATCTGGCGGACCTGGTGGGTAAGACCGTGCGCTTGAAGTTTCATCTCTGGAATGCCGAGTTGTATTCCTTCTGGTTCGGCGCATAGCCGCAGGAACTGACGTTCGCATGATCGAGTACATCGAAGGCCACGTAATCTACGAGAATCCCAAGCCCCACGTCCGCAGCCGCCATGGGTGCTTCCCGGGCCTGGTGCAACTCACGTCCGGCGAAATTGTGGCGATGTTCGTGATCCAGGAAGCCTTTGAAGCTGCGAACGCCACCACATGGGTGTCGCGCTCAGCCGACCTGGGTAAGACCTGGACGCTGCAGGGGCCCGTTTATGACAAATCCACGGTCGGGTATCCGGTTTCGGACTCGATGAAACCGGCTTTGCTCCGCGACGGAACCTTGGTTGCCGTCGGCTACCGTTTCCGCCGCGACGACCCCGAGCAATCCATCGCCATTCCCGAAACCGGAGGATTCCAGCCCGGCGAGGACATTGTCTCATTCTCGACAGACGATGGCCATACCTGGACCGAGCCGCGGATCATCCCGCGCAGCTACCCCGAGTTGGTGGAAATCTCTTCCCGCTGCGTGGAACTGCACTCGGGCGAGCTGGTCACCGTAGGGGCGCTCTTCAAGCTGCCCGATGGCGGCAATCCCTCAGGACGCATCGGTGTGTTGCTGCGAAGCGGCGACAAGGGCCAAACCTGGGATGACCACACCCACTACTTCCGGTCGCCCGGTGGCAACATCGTTCCCTTCGAAGGACGGATCTGCGAAATGCAGCCCGGAAGGCTGGTGGCGATGGTCTGGGCCTACGACGACTCCGCCGGACGGCACCTGCCCAATCAAGTGGCTACTTCGCACGACGGCGGCCACACGTGGTCGCAGCCCATCGACACGGGCCACAGGGGGCAGGCTTCGAGTCTCATTTGGCTCGGCGGCGACCGGCTGGCGACAATCCATGCGCAGCGCGGGGAGGACCCCGGACTGTACGTGCGTGTGGTGGACTTCGCCGGGGACCGCTGGCGCCCGCTCGAGGAGCAGGTGATCTGGGGCGCGCATCTGGGCCGGCAGACGCGTACCGGCCAAGCTACGGCCGACATGTTCACTTCACTCCGCTTCGGCCAGCCGTCGCTGCTGAATCTGTCGAACGGCGAAACGCTGGCCACGCACTGGAGCATCGAAGACGGCCAGGGAAAAATCCGGACGCACCGCCTGCGGCTGCCGCTGTGACCGCGGGTCTCTGGCTCTATCGCCGCTCCGGCCAACGCAGGCGTCGATGCAAAAACCGGAAGCTCGCCTCCCCGTGAATCGTGTGGGGACCATCGAAGAGATCGATTCCGATCCGCTCTCCGATCCCCATCAGATCGTAGTGCCGCAGCACTTTGCCGTACTGGCTCATCGTCCACTCGGTGGGTTGACCTGCGTCGCGATGCCCCTCCTCCACCAGGAACGGCCGGGGTGAAATCAGCATGGCCAGTTCGGCGTAGTCGGCAACATGCCCCAGGTTCCACTCCGGTACTTCATACTCCCCGGTGAAGCTGTAACCGTAGCGCTCTTCGTTGGTCGCGATGACTCTGGCCCATTCGGTGAAATCGCCCGAGCAGATCGAAAGTGCGTAGCGCTCCACGAGCGGCGGAACCCGCATCGCGGTCTTGCCGCCATAGGAGATTCCGTAGAAGCCGATCCGCTCGCGATCCACGAACGGCAGCGCCTGCAGCCAGTCGAGCGTTTGCTCGTGTTGCGCCACGATGAAGCTGAACAGCGACAGCTTCAGCGGGTTCGCCTTCCTTTGAATGGACCGGAAACGGTCGCCGCCGCGATAGGGATTCTGCGGGGCGTAGACGATGAATCCGCGCCGCACCAGTTCCTCGCTGAACGCCTTGTAGGTGGCGTACTCCCGCGGCGTTCGCGCGATCGTATCCATCGGCGTCGACTCGAGCCCGTGTTGGCAGACCACCACGGGACGCTTCTCGCCCTGTCGAAGCCCACGTGGCAAGAGCAGAATTCCGGAGGCAATCACGTCGCCTGTCACATCCAACAGGACCTCGTAGCCGGTGTACTGGTCCGTTTCGAGCACGAGTCGCGATCGGGGATTCGGAGCACCGCGCGCCTCTTCGAACCGTCCGATCAGTTCCTCATGCACCCAATCCCGCAGGCGGCCCCGTTCGGCCAGCCAACTCTCCACCGAAGTGTGATCCCTCCGCCATCTGGCATCGCGCACCCGGTGACTCACCCGCAGCAACCCCTGCACATGGCTTTGCGCCTCATCGAATAATCGCCTCTCGCGCTCCGCGGCGTCGGGAAGCGCCAGCGTCCGCAACTTCACCGCGGTCCCGGTCCGCACGCCGAGCCCGGCCGCGAACGCCTGCAAACCTTCCGTCGTTCCAGCCGGACCGGCGCCATCGCTCCCGCTTACCGCGAGGATCATCTCCGCTGCCTTGTCCAATTGCTTGTAGAACGTCTCACCGCGCGCGAACTCGGCCCGCACCGATTCCAAGCGGTTCCGTTCGATCCGGCCTGGAGCAGCGGCGGCCCGCCTCCCCTCCCGGACAGGCGGCGGTCCTGTTACTTCGATACCGCCGGATGCTTCGATCACCAGTCGCCGGGGAGCGATCATTCCCGCCAATTCCGCGTCTCCGAACTCGGTCAGCAGTCCCCACACGTTGCGATAGATTGGCTCGCGCCACAACTGTTCGCGTTCGGCGTAGTAACCGCTCACCCATACCGATCGAATGCGTGGATCGAGGGCGCCGGCATACAGCGCCAGCAAGGCGCCTTCGCCCACTCCGGCCACGCCGACAGGAAACGGAGGAGTGGCCATTTGTTCGAGCAGGTCCACGGCGGCCAGCACCCGCTGCACCTCATAGCCGATCGGGTGGCGCCCCATTTCGAAGGCCTGCCGGTAAAGGAACTCGCGATGTGGTTGATTGGTGAACGCCACGGCGGGATTGCCGGACCACTCGTCGCGCCGGCTGATGAGCGCCGGAACGGCCACCAGCACTCCCGCTGCCGCCAAGCGCGCCGCGAGTCGCGTCTGCTCCGGAACGCCTTCCGCCAGCCCAAGGAACATCTCGGGCGTCCAGTCCGCATCGGGAATCGCAACGGCCGCGGCGCGGATCCGGTCTGGCTTCAAGAGCAGGCCTTCGGCGGTGAGTCCGTCCAGCGCCTGCCAACGGACCGCGTGAACGGTGAACCCCTTCCCGGTCGCAACGGCGGAGGAACGTCCGAGCGATTCCAACATCTCGAACCGGTAGTGTCGAGGCCGTCCGGCCGGCAAACGAGGATCCACCGCGCCGATCATCGTTGCCAGGCGCGCCCGGTTGCCGGCGATGCTCGCCTCGTAGGCTTTCGCATTTGCGAAATCGCGGCGCCATTTTCGTTCCCGTGTCTGCCTCGCGGACGCCGTGGCGCGGTCGCAGTAGCGATGGATCCCATCCACCATCGCTTCGTCGAGCGGCTGCGCGATCGTCAGCGGCGACGTGCCAGGCAGCACCGGATCGGCCGCGCGGAGCGCCAACGCCATCGTCAGCAGAATCGAAACCGGCCTCATGCCGCCGCTCACCGCCCTTCTCTCACCGAGTTGTCCATGGCCCGGTGAATTGCCCACTGCGACACCACGAGGGCCGCCAGCAGCAAGGCGCATGACTGGTAGGGGACGCGCGTGCCATACAGAGAGCCAATAATGCCGCCGCCCAGCGCGCCTGCTCCTCCGCCGATGGCCAGACTTGCTTCGTGCATCCCGCTGGCAACGCCGCGGCGGTTCGTGCCGAAGGCTTCGGTGCTGTAGTAGATCCCCGCGAAGTAGTTGTAGCCGATCATGGGCGATGTCAACATCAGACCCAACGCCAGAAGCAGGGCCGGGCCGGCGAAGCCGAGCAAAGCCAAGCCCGCTATCCCCGCGGCCTGAGCAACCATCGCTGGCCAAATGCGGTAATGCCAGAACGGCGAGCGATGTAACGCGAAATAGCAAGCGAGCACGGTGATCCGGCCCAGCGCCAGCATGGCGCCGTGGACGGGCGGACTGATTCCGGATTCGTGCGCCAGTAAGGGAAACAGGTGCGTCACCAGACTGAACGCCAGCGCTCCGGCTCCGTTCGCAATCCATGCCATGTAGGCGAACGCGCGCGCCTCCGGCCTGGGTCCAGGGCCCGGCGGCCCACCCGCCGCTGCCGCTCCAGTCGCCGCCACCGGCGGCTCAGGCTTCCATACCAGCAGCACTGCCACCACTGCCGCCATCGGAATCGTCACCGCCAGCAGGGGCAATTCCGGACGCACTAAGTACAGCCATCCCGCCCCCACCTGGCCCAGTAATACACCGGCGTTCCACGAAACGCAGAATCGAAAGAGCCTGCGGCTCGAGTCTTTGCCGTCCGCCGTCAGCCATGCGATCAACGGAGGAAAGACGAGCGCGACCGCGATGCCGCAGCCGATCGCCAGAAACGGGAAGATCGACGCCGACCGCCAAACCGCCGCGGCGGCCAGAGCCAGAATCGTGGCCACGGAGCCGCACAGGATCACCCGCCTCCGTCCGAACCGGTCCGAAACCATCCCGGCGACCGGTCCGCTCAAAGCGTAACTCAGCGAACCGCAGACCCCGAACACTCCCAATTGCCACTGCGAGGCGCCTGTCTCGGCCAGCCA
>VFZX01000426.1 GCA_016871015.1 Acidobacteriota bacterium
GGCGAAGCCGATGCGCGGCGCGAGATTGTTCGAGTCCCGCGAGAGGATGCTCGCGGGCACGTCGCCCGAAAAAATCAAGCCGCGCGGGGCGTTGCGGGCCACCCCGGACTGGACGCCCGGCGAAAATCCGGTCAGCGGACCCAGTTCGTCCCGCGCGGGCGACATGGGTTCCCAACGAAGACCGATATTCAATGTCAGCCGAGGCCGGATCTTCCAGTCGTCCTGGATCCAGAACTGATAACGATTTTCCACTAACCGCGCCAGGTCCGACGACGTCTGCTGGAATGTCGCCATGAGCCCCAGCAAGTACGACGCGTAGGTGTCGCCGTTGCGGCCACCGGCATCAGCCGTGCGGAGCGCGCTGAAGCTCCAGATGCCGGATCCGAACGAGTTGTCGATCGCCACTTCCAGGCTCTTGTAGAAGTCGCCGCCAAACGCAATGAGGTGGGTCCCCTGGGTCCATGCCGTTTGGTTGCGAACCTCCCAATAGCTCGGATGGAACAGCAGTGGACCGCCGCTGAAGAAGTTGAAGTAGTTCGCCAGATTCACGCGCAGCTCGGGCTTCGTGCGCTCGTTGGCGGGAACCACGCCTGTGGCCAGATCCTTTGTGTAGATCGGTGCGTTGGGCTCCTGCGACCGGAAGGTGCGCGAGTAGCTGAGCGAGTTGATCAGCGTGATGGCAGGTGTAAGGCTGTGCGTATCGCGCGCAGTGAGGCTCTGGTTCCGGTAGTCGTTCAGCGAGTAGACCCCTGTGACGGAGTTCGTGTCGCGCTGGATCTGGTTGCGGTCGTAGTAGTAGCGGACCGACAGATTGTTGCTCGATCCATAGCGGTAGTCGATTTTGCCGAGAACCTGGTGGTCGTCCTGGTCGTCATCGGTCGGCAACTCGGCGATGTTGGCAGAGATTCCCGTCGGCAGCGGGGTGAACGGGATCAGTTTGGGAGTCGAAGGATCAAAGCGGCTCCTCGGGATCGTGTTCGCGGGAAACGGCTGCCGGTTGACCGGATCGTAGATCGGCCGGATCGCCGGAAAGATCCCCTCCCGCTGTTCAAGCGAGGGAACCGTGAGCAGCTTCGGACTCGGAGATCCCCGCTTCACCGTAATCTGATAGGAACCGAAGAAGAAAATCTTGTCGCGCCGGATGGGTCCGCCAAGGGAGCCCCCGCCCTGGTTGCGCTTGAACTCCGATACGTTACGGGCAAAGAAATTGCGCGCGTCCATCTTGTCGTTGCGAAGGAAATTGAACAACGATCCGGAGAACTTGTTCGTGCCCGAACGCGTGGAAAGCTGGACCACCGCTCCAGCCCGCGACTCGCGCGCGCTGAAGTTTGACGACTGCACCGTGAACTCGCCGAGCGTGTCCGGATTCGGCAAGGTCGGCGCCGACGCGTACATCGGGTTGTTGAAGCCCGCGCCGTCGAGCTGGAAGTTGTTGTCGGTCGAGCGAAGGCCGTTCACCACGACACCGGTGTTGTCCTGTTGGCCGGGGCTGGTGCCGAGAGTCGTGAAATCAGCTCCGGGCGTCAGCACGACGAACTCCAGCGGGTTGCGGCCATTCAACGGCAGCTCGCTCGTGGCACGGCTGTCGAACGTGGTCTGGACCTCTGACGAGGCCGTCTGCACCAGCGGAACTTCAGCCCGCACGTCGACGGTCTCGGCAACCGATCCGATCGTCAGCTTGAGTTTCAGGCTCACCGTGTGGCCGGTCAGCAGTTCGACGCCGCCACGGTGCAGCCGCTGGAATCCGTCGCGCGTGATCGTGATCTCGTAGGAGCCGATCGGCAACTCGGGAAAGCGGAAAACGCCTTCCGAACCCGTCAGGGTCTCATGCCGGATATTGGTTCCGGTATTGACGCACAGGACCGTAGCCCCGGCCACAGCGGAATCGGACGAATCGGCGACCGACCCTTCAATGCGTCCCGTTGCCTGAGCATGAATCAGTGAAGCGGCGGAGAAGAACAACAGCAGCCGGGCAGACCCGGAAGCGGGCATGAGCACGGTCTCCTTTGTCCCCGTGGTATATCACACTCGGCCGGGCGTGATCAAACGTGCGCCGCGGCTATACGTGAAGTACTGAAACGCCCACCGGATCGCAACGAGCACGCGATTTTGATATCCCACAAGCATGAACAGGTGCAGGAACAGCCAGGCGAGCCACGCCAGATGTCCTCCGAAGCGGACACCGCCAATGTCTGCCACCGCCGCGTGGCGCCCGATGACCGCCATGATGCCGCGATCCACATAGCGGAACGGCGGTGGCGTCCGGCCCGCAAACCGGTCTCGCAAGACCCTTCCCAGGTGCGTCCCTTGTTGCATTGCGACCGGTGCGACACCTGCCAGGGGCTGGCCGTCCTGCTCGAAACGGGCCAGATCGCCGATCACGAAGATCTCCGGGTGCCCTGCGATCGACAGATCCGCGCCAATGGGGACCCGTCCGCCGCGGTCAAGCTCCACGCCCGTCTGCCTGGCCAGGATCCCGCCCAGCGCGGATGAGCGGACACCGGCTGCCCACAGCACTGTGCGCGACCCGATCCGCTCAGTGCCCTTCGGCGAGGTGAGCGCCACACCCTCGGCGTCGATGCTGGTCACGCGAACGCCGGTCCGCGGCAGAACGCCGAGGCGGATCAAGTAGCGCGCGGCCTTTTCCGAAAGGTCCGGCTCAAACGATGGCAGGATCCGGTCTGAGCCGTCCAGCAGGATGATCTGCGACTCCTCGGGGCGGATCCTACGGAAGTCGGCGCGCATGGTGTCGCGCGAGATCTCCGCGATCGCTCCCGACAGCTCGACTCCGGTGGGACCTCCGCCGACCACGACAAAGCGGAGCCATGCGAGGCGCTTGTCGCGGTCCGGCTCACGCTCCGCTGCTTCGAACGCGGTCAGGATGCGGCTGCGGATCTCCGTCGCGTCCTCGACGGTCTTCAGTGCCGGAGCGTGTTCGGCCCAGTCGGCGTTGCCGAAGTAGAAGTTCTCCGCTCCGGCCGCGACCACCAGCGTGTCGTAGGGGGCCGGGTTGCCGCACACGGTGACCGTGCGGGCCACCGCGTCAATCGCGGTCACTTCACCGAGCAACACCTGCACGTTCGGATACTGATTCAGGACGGTCCGCAAGGGCGCCGCTATATCGCCGGGCGAGAGTCCGCCGCTTGCCACTTGATAGAGCAGCGGCTGGAACAGGTGAAAGTTACGGCGGTCAATCAGCGTCACCTGCACGGGCAGCGCGGCGAGCGCTTTGGCCGCGTTGAGTCCGCCGAATCCGCCACCGATAATCACGGCATGGTGCGGTTGGCTCATGCCTTCGGCTCGACTCCCAGCTTCCTCAGCAGCAGGAACTCAGATACGTTTTCGACCGTTAGCATTCCGAGCAGCCGGTCCTCCTCCATCACCAGACCGCAGGCACCAACCTCATTGAGCGCGGGCACAGCTTCCGAGAGGTCCGCGGCCGGATCGAGCTTGAGGAACCCGCGGTCCATCACGCCCGCGACGTAGGACTCCGGCCCGTCGGCGGCCATGCCCCGCAGGAACGACGTGCGGTCGAGAAGTCCGATCACCTGGGCGCCGTTGACCACCGGGAAGTCCTGTTGAGAAGTGGCAAGCAATAGATCGGCGGCCTCGCGCAGCGTGGCTCCGTGGGGCAGAGTGCGGAAATCGGTGATCATCGCCGAGCGCACCGGTATTCCCTGCGTGAGCATCTTGCCTTGAGATGCCGCGCTCTCATGCGATGCGGCCATGTAGATCAGCAACGCGAGCAGCGCCATGATCACCTCTCCATGGAACAGTCCGTAGACGCCCATGATCACCGCCAGAACCCGGCCCATGTTGGCTGCAATGCGCGTCGCAGCGGCCTCACCACGGCGCATGGCGAGAAAGGCCCGCAGCGCGCGTCCACCGTCCATCGGCAGGGCGGGCACCAGGTTGAACGCTGCCAGGTAGAGATTCCAAACCGCGAGCCGGAGCAGAAGCGAATCGGGCCGGTCACTGAGCTTCGCAACCGCCGCCGGACCGCCCTGCACCGCCAGGATCACACCGGCGATGGCGATGTTCACCAGGGGACCGGCGAGTGCGATCCGCAGCTCCGCGCGGGGCTCCGGCTGGCGTTCCAGGCGCGCGACGCCGCCGATCGGGTACATGATGATCTCGATGGTCCGCACGCCGTAAGCCTTTCCTGTCAACGCATGTGCCAGCTCGTGCAGCAGCACGGAGAGAAACAGCCCGATGAGGAACAGCGCTTCCTGAGCCGCGGACTTCTTGTCGTTGAGTCCGCCCAGGACCACGAACAACACCAGGATCAGAAACGTGAAGTGGAACCGCACCGGAACGCCGAACAGCACGATCCCCGCCTGCCGCGGCGGGGCGGCAGGCGCTTCCGTCTCGCTCATTTCCGGTACCACGCCGGATAGGACTTCTTGAGCTTCTCGACCTTCGGGCGGGAGTTGACCACCACGTAGGGATGGAACGGATTGTTGGCCACGAAGTCCTGGTGATAGGCTTCGGCGGAATAGAACTTCTCGAGCGGCGCAAGCTCGGTGACGATCGGGCCGGAGAAGACCTTGGCCTCCGTCAACTGCCGGACGTAGCTCTCAGCGACCCGCTTCTGCTCGTCGCCGGCATAGAAGATCGCCGACCGGTACTGCTTGCCGTAATCCGGACCCTGGCGGTTGAGCTGCGTGGGGTCGTGCGCCACATGCATGAAGATCTGCAGGATCTGGCCGTAGCTGATCTTGGCCGGATCATACGTGACCTCGATCGCTTCGGCGTGCGCTGTCTCACCGGCGCTGACCTTCTTGTAGTTGGCGTCGGACGCCTTTCCGCCTGCATAGCCGGAGACGACGCTCTTGACTCCGGTCACGTGCTCAAACACGGCCTCGGTGCACCAGAAGCAGCCTCCGGCCAGGACAGCCTTTTGCGAGCCGGCGCTCTTGGGCAGGTCGGCCGTTGGCGCGGGAAAGTCCGCCGCGATCGCGGGAACCAGAGAAGCCAGAATCAGAAGGGGACGCATCATGTCCCCATGATAGAACTGCGGGCGGCCTCGCGCCGGGCCTCGTAGTCCCGGTAGCTCTGGGCGTGTTTGCCGAATCCCTCGCGGCCCATTAACGCGAAGGTGAACTTCTTGCCTTCCTCGACGCCCGGCTGGTCAAACGCGTCGATGCCGAGCATCTCACCGGCGAAGGCGGTCTGGAACTCGAACAACTGGAGGAACGCGCCGATGTGCTCTTCGTCCAACCGGTCCAAGGTATAGGTGCAGTTGGGACGGTGCGCGGTGGTAAGCGCGGCGGCGGTGGAGCGCTGTTCCGCATCCAGCAGCTTGGCAAGCGTCTGGCCTCCGAGGTAGTCCATCGGCTCGAGTCCGGTCTTGATCGCCGGGATCAGGCCCGGGCTACTGAACTCCCGGACGGCCCAAAATGAGAACACCTTATCGTTAGGACCCTCAGCGTAGAGCTGGACTTGAGAATGCTGATCCGTTGTGCCGAGCGCGGCGACAGGAGTCTGTCCGGTGTGGACCACGACGCCGGCGCGGTTCACACGCTTGCCAAGCGATTCCGCCCAGAGCTGCCGGAACCAGAAGGCTACCCCCCACAGCCGGTTCGCATATGGGAACGCCACTTGGATCGACTTGCCACGGCGCGTCAGCATCAACCAGTGGAACATGGCGGCGCGGAGCGCCGGGTTCTCGCTGAGATCCGGCTTCCAGCATCGTGCCGTCATCTCCGCCGCGCCGGCGCTAATCCGCTCGATGTCCAGGCCACAGAGCGCCGCGGGAAGCAATCCGACGGGACAGAGCACGCTGAAGCGGCCGCCGACATTTTCCGGCACTTCGAAGCTCTGATACGATTCCTTGGCCACCAATTCGCGGAGCGCGCCCTTCTCCGGTGATGTGACCGCAGCGATCCGATCTTTCGCCGCCGCGGGTCCAAGCGCGTCCTCCAACCAGCCACGGACCGCGAAGAAAGCCGCGACCGTTTCCGCGGTGGCGCCGCTCTTGGCGATCGCAAGCACCAGCGTGCGGGCCGGATCCATCGACCGGAGCGCGTCGCTGATGAACATCGGATCCACGTTGTCGAGGATCACCAGGCGCGGATTGGCCGGGCTGAACGCCGCCTGCACCGGATGCGGGCCGCGCAAAGCGCAATCGAGCGCCCAGGCGCCGAGCGCGCTGCCCCCGATTCCGACGACGCACACCGTGTCGAAACGGCCGCGCACCGAACCGGCATACGCGGTGATCGCGTCGCGCGAGGCGCGGTCGAACGGCAGATGCGGAAAACCGTAGGTCTGCTCAGCGACCGGCTTCTCCGGTTGGAGCCGCGTTCTGAAGCTGGCCAGGGCCGCGGACGCCGCCGCTTCGCCCTCGCGGATCTCAGTAGCCGTGAGTCCGTGTTCGCCCACCATTCCGGTGAGCAGATTGATTTCGTCGAATGTGATGTTCAAATGACTAGAACTGGGTATCCCTTTCACTCAGCCGACCCCAACCTGTTGTGCTACCTTCCGTGGGGATGTGGTGCGCCCGACTAGGGTGTCGTAGGTCTTCGGAGAAGTGGTGGCAGCTTGTTGCATGAGA
>VFZX01000427.1 GCA_016871015.1 Acidobacteriota bacterium
GGCGACGATGCCGGAGATCTGGCGAGCCGCGTTGGCTGCGTGATCGGAGTCGGGTTCGATCGAGACGTCGGCCGTTACCGAATTTGGCTCGACTCGGAATTTGCACCAGAGCCGAACAGGCGACCCACAACGCCGAAAAGGCGCGGCCGACCAGACTCACCGAACAGCAGCAGCTCAGGATCGAGACCGCCGTGACCAGCGCCCAGCGGTTGCTGCTCCGGCAGGGGTGGGAGCATGCGTCCGTCAACCGTTCATCGGATACAATATCGGCGAATGGGACTGACACGCCGGAATTGGATTCGGTTGGCCGCCCAGGCAGCCGCTGATAGCGTGGAGCGCCGCGCGGCGCGGATCATCCGGGAGTATGAAGAGCAAGGCGACCACCGGACGGCGACGGGTGTGGACCAAGTCACCGGCGAGTGGCTGGCGGCAGAAGTCCGTAAGTGCGGCCTGACGCCGGAATTCGAGCGGTTTTCTATCTCGCGCGTCGATCCTGTAACCGCGGTGTTGCGAGCCGGTGGCCGGAGTATCGAAGGAGTGCCGCTGTTTGACGGCGGGTTTACGGGAGCGGAGGGTGTTACGGGCAGGATCGGCGTGCTGGGAGGCGACTCGCCCGTCGGACTGGGCGACGTGATTCCCAACCGGGCGGAGGCGGGACCGCTCGGCGAGGTCCGGCGGCAAGGCCGGCATCGGGCGATCGTGCTGGTGACGCGCGGTGGACGCCCGGGGCTGTGTCCGAGCAATGCACCCAAATTTCTGCATCCGTATGGACCTCCGGTGTTGCAGGTGTCGAGTGAGGAGGCGGGCTTTCTGGCGGATCTGGCCAAGCGCGGCGCTGAAGTAACGCTGATCGCGGAAGTGAACCGCGTGCGGGCCGAGGCTTTCAACGTGGTCGCGCAGGTTGAAGGAACGGACCGCGGCCTGCCACCGCTGGTCGTCATGACGCCGCGAAGCGGATGGTGGAGTTGCGCGAGCGAGCGCGGTGGTGGAATCGTGTGCTGGCTGGAAGTGATCCGCGCGATGCATGGCTCCCGGCCTGCGCGCGGGGTGTTGTTCGTGGCTTCCACAGGGCACGAGATTGGGCACGCTGGGATCGAGACGTTCTCCGAACACCGTCCCGGGCTGATCCGGCGCGCGCGTGCGTGGATCCACTTGGGGGCCAACATCGGTGCAGCGCAGGGGCAGGGCAGCTTCGTCCAAGCATCGGATGACGAGATGGAGTCGCTGCTGGCGGACGGGTTGGCCGCGGAGGGAGTGGCGATAGCAAAACGGGTGCCTCGCGGTACGGTTCCGGGTGGGGAGTCGGGTATGGTCCACGGGGGCGGTGGGCGGTACGTCTCGCTCGTCGGAACGAATGCGCTGTTCCACAATCGGGCGGATCGCGGGCCTGAGGCGGTGGATGTGAAGGTGATTGCCCGGTGTGCGGCGGCGTTGACCCGCGCCGCGAAGCGTCTGGCGGGTGGCTGAGCGGGGCTAGCTGTCGCGAGCCCAGTCCCGGTAGAACCGCAGCCCAGCGGCAAAGTACAGAACGGCGAGAGCCAGCATCCAGGGCTTTATCGCGTCGACCCGCTCGAGATAGCCGGGTCCCGCATCCGATGCGGCCACGGCGGGCAGTACAACGCTCGCAACCAGAGCCGCGAGCGCGACAGCTCCGGAGAGCCTGCCGGTTGCGGTCCGCGGCGGCTTTGGAGCCTCCACGGGCGCGGCGGCCGCCGCCGGGAATTCCGGTTCACTCTCCGCCGACCGTGCGCCCGAAACCGCCGCGAGTCCCGTGTACAGCACGATCGTGAACGTGTAGACCGGCAGGAACAGGTAGAACAAGTGGAGCGTTCCGCTGCGCTCAAGCAACAGTGCGAGCAGGATGGCGGCTCCCCAGGCGGTGAGCGCCGGGAGGTTCAACGCCCGGCCTGCGGCCCAGTAGCGGCGGAGTCCCAAGCGTGGGAACAGCCAGTGTTCGGCGACAACGATCGCGCCTGCGGGCGAGAGCAGCAATCCGTACAGACCCACGAAGTCGAGCAGCCGGGTGAACACGAATGGGAAGCAGGCGACCACAGACGTGATCACGCCCGCCGCCACGGTGACTTTTGCGCGCGACCAGTCCGGTGTGATGGCTTGCAGCGCGAGTCCGGCGCGGTAAAGTGTCGGATTCGAGGTGGTCCAGCCGGCGAACACGACGGCGAAGATGCCGGACCATCCAAGCGCCTGGTAGGCGACATCACCCGAGTCGAGCTGCGGAAGCGGCTTGGAGACCAGAATCGCGGCGCCCGCACCCATCAGTCCGGCGCAGATCCAGGCGACGTAATGGCCGAAGAACATGCCGGTGATCGAAGCCAGGCCGTAGCTGGCTTTGCGTGCATACCGGAACATGGCCATGTCAGAGAGTCCACCGTGCATGGCGAGGTTGCAGATCCAGGCAAATGCGGCAACTTTCCAGAAGCCCATGGGCTCGGATCCATCTGGCGTGCGTCCGGTCCAGACCACGCGTGAGCACATGTCGAGGAAGGATCCGCCTCCGGAGGCCTGGTACAACAGGGGCAGCATCACGATCGCGCCGGAGATGAACATCAGGAACATCCACGGGGAGCAGACTGCGGCGAAGGTGGCCAGACTCTTGAACCCGAGTGTCGCGAGCGCGACGACGACGGCGCCCACGACCAGCACCAGCGCGATGAATCTCCAGTCGGTGGGATACCAGTTCACTTGCGCCGGGATCCCGAGCGGAATCCGGAAAGCGGACGCCGACACGGTGATCATGCAGCCGGCCAGCACACAATAAAGCGCGGCATTGATGATGTTGTAGATCAGCGTCAGGACGGATCCGCCAATGCGGCGGAGATACCAATAGAGGGTCAGGCGGGTGGAGACGGCGATGGGCGCGCAGATGAACGTCCAGGTGAGGACGGCGAGGAGGTTGCCGATGACGAGTCCGAAGAAGATGTCGCGGACGGTGGCACCCCAGTTGACGAAAAGCGCGCCGATGACGAATTCGGTGGCGGCGACGTGTTCGCCGGCGAAAGCACCGATGAAGTAGCCGGGACCGAGAAGCTTATCCTGCGTCACCGGCTCGCGGTCGAATTCGTAGAGCTCGTCGAGTTTTTTCGCGGCTTCAGGTGCGGCGCCGGTGGTGGCCATTCCGGTTAGGATACCCCAGCAGCGGAACTGGAGTAGAATCGGTGTCCATGAGGGTCAGTGCCGCATTCCCGCTCCTTCCGCTCCTTGCCACCGTACCGCTCCTTGCGCAGGAATTCCGTGGAACCATCCTCGGCCGCGTCACCGACTCGACTGGCGGCGTAATCGGAGGAGCGGCCGTTGAAATCAAAAACGAGGCCACCAACACTGCCATCAAGACGGAGTCGGCCGGCACGGGGGCCTACACCGTCCCGTTCCTGGTGCCATCCACCTATACGGTCTCGGTGAGCTCTCCCGGATTCCGCACCTTTCAACGCAAGGGCGTCGTGGTCCGCGTGCAGGACCGCGTCGAGATCGACATCGTGCTCGATCCCGGCCAGGTGACCGAGTCGATCGTCGTAAGAGGGGAAACGCCGCTGCTTGAGACCACCACCGGCTCGGTGGGACAAGTGGTCGACCAGACCAGCATCGGGAATCTTCCGATGAACGGGCGCGCCGTATATCTGATGGCGCGCATTGTGCCCGGCATGGTCCCCACCGACGCGCGCCTGTTCACCCGTCCGTTTGACAACGGCGCGGTGTCCAACGTGTCGATGGGCGGCAGCCGCGCCAACAGCAACAATATCCTGCTCGACGGCATCGCGAACATGAACATCTCGAGCCAGGCGGCGTTTGTCCCCTCCCCCGACGCCGTGCAGGAGATGAAGGTCCAGATCAACACCTACGACGCCGAGTTCGGCCGGGCCGCCGGAGGCGTGGTCAACGCGATCGTCAAGTCGGGCACGAACCAGTTCCACGGGTCGCTGTATGAGTTTTGGCGCAACGACAAGCTGGAGGCGAACAGCTTCATCAACAACAGCGTCAATGAAGGAAAGCCCCGGCAACGCTACAACCTGTTCGGCGCGTCGGCCGGGGGCCCGGTCTACATTCCGAAAGTCTACGATGGCCGCAACCGGACCTTCGTGTTCGGAAGCTGGGAGAGCATCCGCCAGGCGGATCCTACGTCGCTGCTGACGACAGTGCCCACGGAAGAACAGCGCGGGGGAGACTTTTCGCGTACTTTCGATCCGCAGGGACGCCCGCTGCTCATCTTTGATCCCTTCTCGCAACGCGCAAATCCGGCGTTGGCTGGCGGGTTTCTGCGCGATCCCTATCCCGGCAACCGGATTCCGCGCGCGGCCATGGATCCGGTGGCGTTGCGGATCCAGGAGCACTACGGCAAGCCGAACAAGACTGGCGTGGGACCCGCGGCGGTGGACAACTTCTTCTGGTCCGGCGCCTCGCCCGACGACTACGACGCGTTCATCACTCGCGTGGATCACAACTTCACCAGCCTACAGCGCCTGTTCGCGCGCGTCTCGGCCAGCCGGCGTCCGCGCCTCGGCGACGACGATATTTTCCGGACGCTGGCCACGCAGTCGCGGTTCCTCAACCGGCTGAGCCGCGGCGCCGCGCTCGACTATGTTTACACGATGACGCCCCGGCTGCTGTTCAACGTGCGCTACGGCGTGTCCCGCTATGGAAACGTGACCGAGGCGCGCCCACGGGACTTCCAGTTGAGTTCGCTCGGATTTCCATCCGCGCTGGAAAGCCAAGTGGTCCGCCAGTCGTTCCCGATCATCAACGTGAGTGGCATCTCCGGTCTTGGGCGCTCAGGCGACGCCGAGGACTTCAGCGACGTCCACACTCTGCAGGCGAGCATGACGCGAATCGGCGGCAAGCATGCGCTCAAGTGGGGATTTGAATCGCGTGTCTACCGCGATGTCGGCAACAGCGTGGGCAGCGCGGCGGGAACGTATTCGTTCAACGAGGGACGGACGCGCGGCCCGGATCCAGTCCGCAATCTGATGAGCGGACATCCGGTGGCTTCGTTCCTGTTGGGCACGCCCGCGAGCGGAAGCATCGACAAGAACGTCTCCACCGCGTTCCAGAACCTGTTCTACGGAGCCTATGTCCAAGACGACTACCGCCTGTCACCCAAGCTCACCGTGAACATGGGCTTCCGGTGGGAATACGAGGGCCCACGAACGGAACGCTTCGATCAGATGACGCGCGGGTTCGCGTACACCACGCCGAGTCCGCTTCAGACAGCCGCGCCGAATCTTCGCGTCAACGGCGGACTGCAGTTCGCCGCGCGTGATGGACAGCCGCGCGGCCAAACCGATCCGGTGTGGAAGAACTTCTCCCCACGCCTCGGACTTGCCTATCACGTGCATCCGAAACTCGTGGTCCGTACCGGATTTGGAATCTTCTTCGCCGGAACCACCACGGCTGGCCGCGGCACGGGCGCGTCACCCGGATTCAGCGTAGCCACTCCGATGGTGACCAGCATTGATGGAATCCTGCCGCACGACCGGCTTGCGAACCCGTTCCCCACCGGCTTGCTGCCACCGATCGGCGCATCGCAAGGCCTGCTCACGCTGGTGGGCCAGGGCGCGACGTTCACCGAGGTGACGCGGCCGATCGCGTACTCGCAGCAGTACAGCTTCGGCCTCCAGTATTCCGTGAACGCGAATCTGCTGCTCGAGGCAACCTACTCCGGCAACCGCGGGATCCACATTCAGAACAGCAACCTCAACGTGAACCAGATCACCGCCGAACAGATGCGGCTTGGGGACGCGCTGTTGACGCGGGTTACGAATCCGTTTTTTGGACGCATCCAGACCGGCGGCCTGGCGACGGCGACCACCACCACGGCGCAGCTCATCCGCCCCTATCCGCATTTCACCGGCGTCACCCTGCGCGAGTTCAACGACGGGACTTCCACCTACCACGCGCTGCTCGCCAAGCTCGAGCGGCGGTTCGGCCGGGGACTCACGTTCCTGGCGAGCTACACGAATTCAAAGCTCATCGACAACGTGAGAACCCGGCAGGACAACTATGATCTGCGCGCCGGGCGCGGACTGTCCGCGATCCACACGCCGCAGCGCCTGGTCCTGACTGGCGTTTGGGATTTGCCGTTTGGCAAGGGCCAGGCTTGGCTTTCGGGAACCAACGCCGTGGTCCGGCGGATCGTCGAAGGCTGGCAGATGAACTGGATCGGAACGCTTCAGACCGGCAACGTGCTTTCCGTCACCAGCAGCGTGAACACGACGCAGTCGCAGGGCGGGGCGCAACGGCCCAACAGCACTGGCGCGTCACCAAAGCTCGAGGGTCCTGTCAAGAACCGCCTGAACCGCTATTTCGACACCGCGCAATTCGCCAACGCAGCTCCGTATCAATTCGGAAACCTGGGACGGACGCTGGCGGACGTTTTGGGTCCGGGACTGCACAACTGGGACATCTCGTTGTTCAAAAACATTTCCGTGGCCGAGCGTCTCAAGTTCCAGATCCGCTGTGAGGCGTTCAATGTCTGGAACCATCCCGCGTTCGGCAATCCAGGGGTGACGTTCGGGACTGCGTCGTTCGGGCGGATCAACGAG
>VFZX01000428.1 GCA_016871015.1 Acidobacteriota bacterium
TCATGAAGTTTTTTTAGGCGGCGGACGGATCTTCGCAAGACACGGCTGGCTGGTTGGGCGGAACGAGGTAGAATCACCAGAGGAGTCACTGTAGGAACGGCGGAATCCGCCGATTAGTATGGGGAAGCTTTCCGCGATGCCCACCGCCGACCAGCTCCTGAGTTTCAACCGTGCCGTCGCGCTCGACCGCGTCGGCGGGGATGAGGAGCTTTTGCGCGAGGTCGCCGAACTCTACATGTCCGAGTACGAAGACCTGGTTGCCGAAATTGCGGCCGCGGTCGAGTCCGGCAGTGCGGAAATGCTCCACCGGTCGGCTCACACTCTCAAGGGATCGCTGGGCACTTTGGGCGCCGAGATCGCCGCCGCCGAAGCGCTCCGCCTCGAAATGATGGGAAGGAACCACGAAATGGCCGGCGCGCAACAGGCTCTGGTCCGTCTCCACGGCGTGCTGGAACAGTTCCACTCTGAGCTGGCCCTCGCGCTTGGCTGAGGATTTGCGGTAGAATCTCCTCTCCAGGAGAAACACCGCATCATGTCCCGGCTCATTCTCGCCATTTCCCTCTGCGCCCTGGCCAGCTTTGCGCAGCAAAAGAAAGTCGTCATCTTCAACCCCGACCCCGCGATGCTCAAGGAGTTGGAGAGCGCCTCGCCCAAAGCCCGCATCGTGGCTGCCACATCCCAGAATCTCCGGCAGGAGATCGCCGATGCCGACGCGTTTATCGGCGACATCAAGCCGGACCTCGTCCGCGAAGGCAAGAAGCTCCGCTGGGTTCAGACCATGAGCGCGGGTGTCGAAAAGGTGCTGCACCTGTCCGGCGGCAGCGACCTGCGCGACTCTGGCATCATCCTTACCAACAACCAGATCGTCCAGGGACCGGAAATCGCCGACCATGCCCTGGCCATGCTGCTCACCATGTCGCGCGGGATCCTCACCTTTATCGAGCACCGGAAGCAGCAGAAGTGGCAGGCCCGGCCCTATCCCGGAATCGAGCTGCGGGGCCGCAACGCCGTAGTGATCGGGCTCGGCGGCATCGGACAGCAGATCGCCATCCGCGCCTGGGGATTCGGCATGAACGTCGTCGGTGTCGACCCCGAGGACATCCCGTTCTCGCCCTTCTGGCAGAAGGTGGTCAAGCCCGACCAGTTGAACGAAGTGCTGCCCTCCGCCGACGTGGTGTTCATCTCCGCGCCGCACACCGAGAAGAGCCACAAGATGATGGGTCCCTCCCAGTTTGAGCTGATGAAGAAGGACTCCTACTTCATCGCGGTCAGCCGCGGCGGGATCTATGATCTGCCCGGGTTGGTCAAGGCACTGGACAGCAAGAAGCTCGCGGGCGCGGGTGTCGACGTCACCGACCCCGAGCCGCTGCCCGAAGGCCACCCGCTGTGGAAGTTCGACAACGTGATCATCACTCCCCACATCGCCGGCCGCTCCGACAAGGACCGCGCGCGCATGGTGGGAACGATCCGCGAGAACGTGCGCCGCTTCGCCGAGGGCCAGCCTCTGCTCAATGTCGTCGACAAGCAGAAGGGCTACTGAGAGGATGGCCCAGGAGATTTACTGCGCCCATTCGCCTGACTCCGACGACGCCTTCATGTTCTACGCCATGACGGCCGGCAAGGTCCGGTCGGACATGGTCTCGATCCAGCACACTCTGCAGGACATCCAGTCGCTCAACCGCCACGCGCTGGACGGAAAATACGAGTTGACGGCGATCTCCTACCACGCCTATCCCTACGTGGCGGACAAGTACACGCTGATGGCATCCGGGTCAAGCGTCGGCGATGACTACGGCCCGATGCTCATCTCGACAAAGCCGTACACGCTCGACGAAGTCAGGGGAAAGCGCGTCGCCGTGCCGGGGAAAATGACCACCGCCTACCTTACGCTCAGGCTCATGCAGCCGGACTTCGAAGCCGTGGTGGTTCCGTTCGACAGCATTCCGGACGCGGTCCGGAGCGGCGAGACCGAAGCCGGACTGATCATCCACGAAGCGCAGCTCACGTACTCGCGCGGCGGATTCTATCTGATTGAGGATCTGGGCAAGTGGTGGAAACGCACGCATGGGCTGCCGCTTCCGCTGGGCGCCAACGCTCTGCTGCGGTCGCTTCCGGACGAAGTCAAAAGCGAATGCTGCCGGCTGATGCGTGAATCGATCGCCTATGCCCTCGCCCACCGGAGCGAGGCGCTCGGCTACGCGTTGCGCTACGCGCGCGACATGGACCCGGCCACCGCGGACCAGTTCGTCGGGATGTACGTCAACCACCACACCGTCGACTGCGGGGAGGACGTCCCCAAAGCGGCGCAACTGTTGCTCGACATGGGCCACGAGGCGGGTCTGATTCCCCACCGGGTCAACCTCGAATTCGTCCGTTGACGATGAGCGATCCCGCGGCAGCCTTCGACGAGTTGATCGCGCGGTTCCGCGAGGAAAAGAAGTACGCGCAACTGTTCGAGGCCCGGCTGATGAAGCGGCGCTGGGAGCTGGGGCTGCCGCTGCTTACCCAGAGCGCGATCCCGGATGAAACCGTGATGTCCGCCGCGCGTGAAGCGGGGGAGCTGTTCCTTGCCGATGGACAGATTGCCCGTGCGTGGCCCTATTTCCGGGCGCTCGGCGAGCCGGGTCCGGTCCGCGAGGCGATCGAGCGGACCCCAGTGGACGCAGGCGACGAATCGGTGATCGACGTTGCCTTGAGCGAGCAGGTTCACCCCGCACGGGGGTTCCGGATGCTCCTGGCGCATCATGGAATCTGCCGCGCGATCACGTTGTTTGACCAGTATCCGCACCAGCCGACGCGGCTCGAGTGCCTGGAGTTGCTGGTCCGCACGATCCATGAGGATCTGGTTGCGAATCTCAAACGGTCGCTCGAAAAGGTGGAAGGCGCGGCGCCGGAAACCAATGCGATTCCGGAGCTGCTTCGGGACTGGATGTTTGGCGCGTATGACTATTACGTCGACGTGTCGCATCTCGGGTCGATCGTGCGGTACTCGGCTGAGGCTTCTGATCCCGAAGTGCTGCGCCTGGCAGTCGAGCTGACCGAATACGGACGGCGTCTGTCGGCCGAGCTTCAGTACCGTGGTGATCCACCGTTTGAGGACCTCTACACCGATCACGCGGCCTGGTTCAAAGCGCTGCTCGGCCAAGAAGTTGAGGAGTGTATCGCCCATTTTCAGGGCAAGGTCGCCTCCTACGATTACGAGCAGATCGGGACCTATCCGGCGCAAGTGCTCGTCCGGATGCTGGTCCGGCTTGGCCGGTACAGCCAAGCCGTGGCCACCTACGAAACCTGGTGCAAGGACGCCGATCCGATGTACCTGCACTGTCCACCTTTCGAACAACTCTGCATCATGGCCCAGGACTGGGACCGGATCAAGGCCTCTGCCCGGCGTGACGGGGACGCGCTACGATATCTGGCAGCAGAGTTGTCGCAATGCGCTACCTAACGCTTCTCGGCGCGGTTCTCGGGATTTCGGCCCAGACCCCTCCCGCCGGTCTTGCCGATCTTCCAGTGATGCAGGGCTGGTACCTGGGCGAGCCGGTCACCTTCCGGGACTACCACGGACAGGCACTGGTCGAAGGCGACATGTTGCTGGGGCCCGTAGACGGCTTGTTGCGGCCCCCCGGACCGGACAAGCGAGGAATCAACACCTCGGGCGTCATCACTGGTGAACAGTTCCGCTGGACCGGGCGCGTGATCCCCTACGAAATTGATCCTGCGATGCCCATGCAGGACCGGATTACCCGCGCAATCGAGGTGTGGCACGAGAACACCATCATCCGCCTCAAGCCGCGTGAGGGAGAGACGAACTACGTCCGGTTCAACCGGGTGGCGAGCGGATGCACAGCCAACGTCGGCATGATCGGTGGAATCCAGGGGGTGAACCTCGGTGACGGTTGTTCCCTGGGCAACACCATACACGAAATTGGACACGCGGTGGGCCTCCATCACACCCACGGACGCAATGACCGCAACCTATTCCTGAGAGTGTTTCCGGAACTGATTAATCCGGCAGACCGGTCGGCATATACCCAAGCGATCCTGGCGCGGAGCGACGTCGGACCCTACGACTTCGGCTCGATCATGCACTACTCCAGCACCGGATTCGGGATCTCGGGGCGCTCCACGATGCAATCGATCCCTCCGGGCATCCCCTTCGGCCAGCGCACGGGGCTGTCGGCAGCCGAAATCCGGGCGGTAGCGCGGCTCTATGGCGAGCCGGTGCGGCAGGTTATCGTCGACACGTTTCCGTCGCGCCAGGCTGTCGTGGTGGATGGGGAAAGTCACGTTTCGCCGGTGGCGTTCGATTGGGCTCCCGGGCAGAAGCACACGTTGTCAGCCCCAGCCCTGGGAGAGTCCACCGATCCGAATGTCCAGCTCCGGTTTGCCCGCTGGAGCGACGGCGGCGCAGCCGGGCACGAGATCACCGTGGAGAACGAAGCCGCGGTGTACGTCGCCAATTACGCCGAATATCTGCGGCTACGGACGGGGGTGACCCCGGCCGCCTCCGGCTCGGTCGAGTTGACGCCTGCCTCGCAGGACGGCTTCTATCCAAGCGGGACCCAAATTTTTCTCCGCGCGGTGCCCGCCGAGGGGTTCAAGTTCTTCCAGTGGCAGCCAGGCGCTGGGGGCACCACCTTCCTGGCGGTAAATGGGCAGGGGAATGGGTCGAATCCGGCGGAGCTCAACCTGCGTACGGCCGGCGCGTTTTATGTGGCGTCGTTCACCCGCGGCGAGTTCAACGTGATTACGGCGAATCCGCGGGGCGCAATCGTCAGTGTCGACGGAGTCGCGGTCAACACGCCGCGGCACGTGGCTTGGCCGCCCGGATCCACGCACCGGATCTCCGTGGCGGCGACGCAGAATCTCGGCTCTTCGACACAGTCGAGGCTCGCGTTTCAGGGCTGGTCCAACGGGGGAGAACGCGAGCAAGTCGTAGTCGCGGAACCGGGCTCCACGTTCACAGCCGGATTGGCGGTGCAGCACCGTGTGCAAGCGGCGGTGTCGTTCACCCGGACTTCCACTGCTGTTCCCGCCCCGGCCGCGGTCCAGTTGTCACCGCCTGGCGAGAACGGCTGGTTCGAGCACGGCGGCCAGGTCGAGCTGGGCGCGCCAGGAACTGCTGAGTTGGCATTTGCGAACTGGTTCGGGGACCTGGGTGGACCTGCAAGCTCAACGTCTCTGGTAGTCCAGCAGGGTGTCGTAGCAACCGCGAACTTCTTGTCGCCGCGGTTGTTCAACGCGTCTTCGGTGGTCAACGACGCGAGCCGCCAGCCCAACGCGCTGACCCCGGGCGCTTGGATGACGATTCACACGCCGGAGATCGGACCCGCGCAGCCGCTTGACCTTCCAAACCTGCCGACGGAGTCCAATGGGGTCAGTGTGGAGGTGGGTGGCCAAGCGGCGCGGCTGGCACGCCTGGAACGCAACGCGGTGACCTTCATCTGTCCCACCGGTATCGCCGTGCACACGCCGGTAACGGTCCGGTTACGGGGTGTGGTTCGCGGGACGGCGCTGAACCTTCCGGTGAATGTGCCGGCATTGCATGCGGCTCCTGGCGTCTACACGGTGGATGGCTCCGGAGTGGGCCAGGTGGCAGAGAGCCCCGTGCCACGTGGAAGTGAGATGCGGATCCAGGTGACAGGTCTGGACTCAGCAGCGCCAGAGTCTGTCACGGTCTACATCGGTGACGTGCCCGCCGAGGCCATCTCCGTAACACCGCTCGATCCGGGCGGACGGTATCAAGTGGCATTCCGGATTCCGGAAAGCGCGCCGTCCGGGCCAGCCATTCCGCTGATTGTCGAGACCTCAGGCGCCAGAAGCCAGCACACGGCCAGGGTGGCGATCGAATGAGCCGCCTGGCAATCTCGCTGCTGCTGGCCGCCACGGCCTTGGGCCAGACCAGGGTGCGAAAGGCGGACATCCAAGTGCTGTCGACGATGCTCACCGACAACAACGGAATCGGCGAGTGGGGATTCGCGGCCATGGTCGACGTGGACGGGCGCAGAATCCTGTTCGACACAGGAGCACGGCCGGACACAGTATCGAAGAACCTGGGTGAACTGAAGGTGGACCTGGCCGGTGTGACCGACGTCATCCTCAGCCACAACCATGGCGATCACACCGGGGGACTGATGACGCTTCGCCGCGACGCGATGCCGCGTGATGCCAAGGCGCTGTCGCGCGCGCACGTTGGCAAGGGGATCTTTGCGCCGAGGCAGGGTTGGATGGCCAAGGTCCGGGCGGAATACGAAGCGACGGGCGCGAAGTTCGTGGAACACGACTCGTTCGCCGAGGTCGCGCCGGGGGTTTGGCTCACGGGTCCCGTGCCGCGCAAGCATCCCGAGCGCAACTGGAGCGGATCGGATAACGTGCCGGAGGATATGTCGATGGTGCTCGACACGCCGGAGGGGCTCGTGTTGATCTCGGGTTGCGGCCACGCGGGGATCATCAATACGGTCGAGCACGCGCGGCACAAGTTCGGTGCGCGGCCGCTGGTTGCG
>VFZX01000429.1 GCA_016871015.1 Acidobacteriota bacterium
GCGCGGAGAAGGTGTAAGGTGAAGATCGAGCCGCACCCGCCCTTGATAAGTGTCAAGCAAGAATCCAGGCTAAAGTGTCAAGGATGTGTCCGGTCGCGCAGATGAAGCTCCGAGACGTAGTTGAACATCCTGCGCGGAAACACTGGTGCCGGCTTGTTCTGTGGCTCAATGAGAATCACAATCTCCCTGTGCCCGCCGCGGACCACCGCGAGGACCACCAGATCCGCCTCATACCGCTCACCTTCGATTATTTTGGTGAAAATCTCCTTGTCCAGAAACCTCAGCGACCGGAGGTCGATAAACGCAGCCAGAAGCGGAAAGAACAACTCGATGAATTCGGCGCAAAACGCCCGAAGGAACTCCTTGAAAATCCGGTCATGGTTGATCATTCAGCCATAGCTCAGGACGTCACCGCGCCCTGCGCCGCCGAACTCACGGTCAACGCGTACTTGGCGAAAACTCCGGTCTTATAGCGTGCCTCCGGCCGACTCCATTCCGCCAGCCTGGACTCGATTTCCGCCGCAGGCAGATCAATATTAATCGCCCGATTCTCAATATCGATTGTCAAGGGATCCCCGTCCCGCAGAGCCGCGATCGGTCCACCCACGGCCGCCTCCGGCGCCACATGGCCCACCATGAACCCGCGCGTCGCACCGCTGAACCGGCCATCGGTCACCAATGCGACCGAATCTCCGAGCCCGGCGCCAACAATCGCACCGGTGACTCCCAGCATCTCGCGCATCCCGGGCCCGCCCTTCGGCCCTTCGTACCGGATCACCACCACGTCGCCCGCCTTAATCTCGCCGCGTGTGACCGCCGCCATCCCGTCCTCTTCCCGCTCGAACACCCGCGCCGGACCCTGGTGGATCTTGCGGTCGATCCCCGTGACCTTGATCACGCAGCCGTCGGGCGCGAGCGAGCCACGCAGAATCACCAGCCCGCCGGACTTCTTGATCGGCTCGGCCACTGGCTTGATCACCTGTTGCCCTTCCGTTTCGACGGCCTTAGACGCTTCCTCGCCCAGGGTTCTGCCAGTGACGGTGATGCAGCTCGGCTCAACCAGGCCGCCTTCCACCAGCCGCTTCAGGATCACCTGGATGCCACCCGCGCGATCGACGTCCACCGCCGTGTAGCGGCCCGCTGGCTTCAGGTCACAGATCAACGGAGTCTTGCTGCTGATCGTCTGGAACTCGTCAATCGCCAGGTCGATCCCCGCCTCGTGCGCCATCGCCAGCAGGTGGAGCACCGCGTTGGTCGATCCACCCGATGCAGCCACCGCCGCGATCGCGTTGTTGAAGGCGGCACGCGTGCAGATGTCGCGGGGCTTGATGTCGCGCCGCACCGCCTCCATCATGATCTGTCCAACTTCGTAACTCATATGCGGACGCCGCCGGTCCGGTTGCGGAACGCTCGCGTATCCCACCGGACACAAGCCGATCGCCTCGACGATGGTCGCCATCGTGTTGGCCGTGAACTGTCCGCCGCAGGCGCCCGCGCCCGGACAAGCGGCGTTCTCGATGTCGCAGAGCTCCTGGTCCGTGATTTTGCCGCAGGAGTGCGCGCCGATCGCCTCATACACGTCCTGGACCGTGATGTCCTTGCCTTTGTAGTTGCCTGGCAGGATCGAACCGCCGTACAGCACGATGGTCGGGATATTCAGCCTCAGGGCGGCCATCGCGGCGCCAGGCGTGGTCTTGTCGCAGGCCACCAGGCAGACAAGTCCGTCGAACATATGGCCCCGCGCCACGAGCTCAATTGAATCGGCCACCATGTCCCGGGACACGAGCGACGCCTTCATCCCCTCGGTGCCCATCGTCACGCCGTCCGAGATCGCGATCGTGTTGAATTCCATTGGCGTCCCGCCGGCCGCCCGCACGCCTTCCTTGACGCGCTCGGCGAGCTCGCGCAGACGGTAGTTGCACGGCATGGTTTCGATCCAGGTGTTGGCGATGCCGATGTTGGGCTTCTTCAAGTCCTCGTCGGTGAACCCGATAGCCTTCAACATGGCGCGCGCGCCCGCCCTCTGCGGACCCTGAGTGATCGTATAGCTCTTCAGTGACATAACCCGTCATTGTACCCTGTATGGAGCATGCGGATCCTTCATATTCATGCGCATCCCGACGATGCGGAGATCTTCGCCGGCGGGACGCTGGCGCTCCTGGCCAAGGCCGGCCACGAGGTCACTATTGTGACCATGACCCCCGGTGACTGCGGATCGCACCACCACTCACCCGAGGACATTGCGGCCATCCGCCGCCAGGAGGCAGCCAATGCGGCGGCCATGATCGGCGCCGCCTACTTCTGCGCCGAGTTCCGCGATCTGTCGATCTACGAAGACGACTCCTCACGCCGGCGCATCACCGCGGTTCTGCGCCGGGTCCAGCCGGACATCGTCATCACCGCGCCGCCCGCGGACTACCATTGCGACCACGAGACCACGTCGCGCCTGGTCCGCGACGCCTGCTTCGCCGCCCCCTGCAACAACTACGATGCCCCGGGCGGCTACGAGCCCATGAAGGCGATTCCGCATCTCTATTTCGACGACCCGGCTGAGGGAACCGACCGCGAAGGACACCCCGCCGTCCCGCAGTTCGTGGTCGACGTGAGCAGCGTCTATGAGACCAAGCGGGCGATGTTCGCCGCCCACGATTCCCAACGCCAGTGGCTCAAGGAGCATCATGGAATGGACGACTACCTGGAAACCATGGACGAATGGGCCGCCAAGGTGGGCGCCTACGCCGGCTTAAAGCAGGGCGAGGGATTCCGCCAGTACAAGATGCATCCCTATCCGGTGTCGCCACTGCTTGAAAGCTTGCTGGGAGATCTGGTGAAGAAAATATGACCCGAAGACAACTGCTCGCATCTACCGCGCTGGCACCCGCCCTCCGCGCACAGCGCCGTCCAAACATCGTCATTATCCTGGCTGACGACCTCGGCTACAACGACCTCGGGTTCCAGGGCGGCAAGGACGTGGCGACACCCCACCTGGACGCGCTCGCCCGCGCCGGCACCCGTTACACGAACGGCTACGTGTCGCATCCGTTCTGCAGTCCCACCCGCGCCGGACTCATGACGGGCCGCTACCAGCAGCGCTTTGGCCACGAGAACAACATGGTCTTCAGCCGCCGTGATGAAGTGGCCGGACTCCCCCTCACCGAGGTGACACTGCCCGAGCTCCTGCGCCGCGCGGGCTACGCCACCGGACTCATCGGAAAGTGGCACCTGGGCGCGCATCCCCGGTTCCATCCGTTGAAGCGCGGCTTCAGCGAAATGTTCGGGTTCATCGGCGGTGGACACGACTATTTCAACCCTGGCTCAAAGGACAACGAGGAACAGATCCTGCAGCCGATCGAGCGCGAGGACGGCAGCATTGTCGCGGAGAAGGAGTACCTCACCACTGCGCTTGGGCGCGAAGCCGCGGCCTTCGTGCGGCGTCACAAGTCCGATCCGTTCTTTCTGTATCTCGCGTTCAACGCGCCACACAGTCCCCTGCAGGCGCCGGAGGCGTACCTCAAACGTTTCGCCTCGATCCCCAATAAGAACCGCCGGACCTACGTGGCGATGGTCGCGGCCATGGATGACGCCATTGGCGAGACATTGAAGGCCATCCGCGAGTCCGGCCTGGACAACGACACCCTGATCTTCTTCTTGAGCGACAACGGCGGGCCAGACGGGAACGCATCGAGCAACAAGCCCCTGCGCGCCACCAAGCGGACCGTCTACGAGGGCGGCATCCGCGTGCCGTTTGCCGTCAAGTGGACCGGCAAGGTCGAGGCCGGGAAGGTCTCGTCCACACCGGTGATCTCGCTCGACCTGTTCTCCACCGCGCTGGCAGCCGCTGGGGTGAAGCCGCCCAAAGGACGCACAATTGACGGCGTGGACCTGCTTGCGGCGATCCCGCCGCGCAAACTCTACTGGCGCGCGTTCGGAGGAGACTCCTTCGCGGTCCGGGATGGAAAGTACAAGTTGGTGCGCACCGGCAAGAACCCACCCGAGCTGTACGATCTTGACACCGATCCCGGCGAGTCACGGAACTTGGCGGGCGCTCAGCCCGGAGTTCTGGCCGAACTCGAGACAGCCCGTGAAAAATGGAATACGACCCTGGTCAAGCCGCTCTGGCTTGACCACATCTTCCACAAAGATCAATTGGCGAAGCACTAATCATGTCCCGATCCCATACCGTAATGACGGAGCCGCTGGCCGGCTACATGCGCGCGGTGTCGCTCCGGGAGGACGCTCTGCTACGCCGGCTGCGCGAGGAGACCGCGCCGATGCCACTCGGCGTCATGCAGATCTCGCCCGAGCAGGGACAGTTCATGCAAATGCTGATCCGGATACTCGGTGCCCGCCGGACCCTCGAAGTCGGTGTGTTTACCGGGTACAGCTCGATCTGCGTTGCCCGTGCGCTGCCAGATGACGGGCGGATCATGGCGTGCGATGTCAGCGAAGAGTGGACCTCAATGGCGCGCCGCTACTGGCGCGAAGCGGGAGTCGAGCACAAGATCTCGCTCCGGCTGGCGCCCGCGGTCCAGACTCTGCAAGAGCTGATCGATTCCGGCGACGGTGGCTACGACTTCGCCTTCATCGACGCCGACAAAGAAAACTACCGGACCTACTACGAACAGTGTTTGCACCTGCTGAGGCCCGGCGGACTCATTGCGATCGACAATGTGCTCTGGCACGGCAACGTGGCGGACCAGACGAAGCAGGATCCCGACACAGTGGCGATCCGCCAGCTCAACAGCCGGATGCTGGCCGATTTCCGTGTCGACTTGTCGATGCTTCCGGTCGGTGACGGCCTGACATTGGCCAGAAAACGATAAGGAAAATCCGATGAAGCTGTTGGTCTTGATGATGCTGGCCGCGGCCATGACGTTTGGCCAGACGAAGAAGTCCTATTGGCTGATTAAGATCGAACCGGCCCGGGAGGGGTTCATCCAGTCCATGACGGTTGAGGAAAAGAAGGTAATGGGGGAGCACTTCGAGTATTTGAAGGGCAAGCTCAAAGAGGGCAAACTAGTGCTCGCCGGACCCGGCATGGACCGCGAGAAGCCGCTCGGCATCATTCTCGTGGAGGTTCCCACCCGGGAGGAAGCCGAACAGATTGCCCAAAACGACCCCAGCGTCAAGGCTGGGGTCCAACTTGCCAAGGTCTACCAGTTCCACATGTCCCTGGCGCGCGACGGGATCCGGTAACCGCTACGCAAAACGAGCGGGGCCTCGCGAACACATTGGATGGTTGGGGAAAGGGTGTTTCACGAGGCACCCGCCACCTGAATCCATCGTAGGGCGGCTTGGCCGTCGGGTAAAGGTACAGAAGCGCCAATTGGGGCGAGCGCAGAGAAAATCAAGGTGGAACGCAGTGGTACACTCCAGTCTTATGCGTATCGCGGTCGCCGGTCTCGGCTTCATGGGCTCCACTCACTTACAGGCGCTGCGGAATGTCGAGGGCGCCGTGCTCCACGCCGTGGTCAGCGACTCGCCCATAAAGCTGTCGGGCGACCTTTCCGCCATCAAGGGCAACCTCGACCGGCCGGGCCAGAAGCTGGATTTTTCGAGCGTCCGCAAGTACCGGACCCTGGCCGAGGCGCTCGCGGACCCGGAAGTCGAGGCAGTGGATCTGTGCCTGCCCACCTACCTCCACGAGTCCGCCGCGATCGAGGCGCTCCGGGCGGGCAAGCATGTTCTGGTCGAGAAGCCGATGGCGCTGGACGGGGACGCCTGCAACCGGATGATCGAAGCCGCCCGCGAGGCAGGCAAGATCCTGATGACGGCCCAGGTGCTCCGTTTCTGGAAGGACTACCAGCCTCTGGTGGAGGCGGCCCACGGTAAATCGCAAGGGGCCGCGCGTTCGGTCCTGTTCCGCCGGCGCTGTGCCGCGCCCGCCTGGGGCAAGTGGCTCCACGATGCCTCGAAGGGCGGCGGCGGAGTGTTCGACCTGCTGATCCACGATGTCGACATGTGCGTCCACCTGTTCGGAATTCCTGAGGCAGTCTCCGCCACGGGCAGCGAGGATCTCGAAGCCGGCGTGGACGTCATCACCGCCCAGCTGCACTACAAAGAGATCCCTTCGGTCGTGGTAAGCGGCGGCTGGCATCACCCGAGCGCCTATCCGTTTTCGATGGAATACACGGCCAGCTTCGACCTCGGAACGCTCGAGTTTTCAACCCTCGGACGCCCCGTGACGCTGTATTCGCACACGGGCGAGGCCAAGCCGCTCGAACCTCAGGGTAGGGACGGGTTCGAGGCGGAGCTCGCCTACTTTATCGAATGCGCGTCGGCGAACCTCCAACCGGAGCTGTGTCCCCCCGCCGAATCCGCCGCCGCGGTCCGGTTGACAAACCGGATGGTCGAGGCGAGAAGGCACAACGGGGCCAAGCTGGCCTGTGATTTTTGATTAGGGAGCAAATTCAATGGAAGTCGGAGTAATGTTCTGGGCGGGTCGCGACCCGCTTGAAACGGTCCGCGAAGTGAGGTCTTTGGGAGTGAG
>VFZX01000430.1 GCA_016871015.1 Acidobacteriota bacterium
TAAATACCAGCGGACGCACAACACCACGATCTCGGCATCGAAGTGGCGGCCGCCGAACAATTCCTCGACCGGAGCAAGACGGGCCATTCCTCTATCCTCGTCCATCCTGCCGATTTGCACCAGAGCCTTCGTCGGCCGGGTGGCAACCTACTGCTCGAATACGGGTTCGAGCGAACGCGTCCCCCTGCTGAAGGATCCGGGCCCCGCGGCGGGGCAAACCGCGATGACGCCCATCATGAAAGCGGTCGCGAGTCTCATGCGCGCAGCCGATCGGCGAAATTGAATGTTCCGCCCACATCGGTCAGGCGAAAGTCCCGGCCGTTGAACGGGTATGTGAGACGCAGGTGGTCGAGCCCCATTAGTGACAACATAGCGCCATGGAGGTCGTTCACGTGAACGGGATCTCCCACGGCGCGGAATCCGAAGTCGTCAGTGGACCCGATGGCTTTGCCCCCCTTCACTCCTCCGCCGCACAGCCATGCTGAAAAAGCGTAGGGGTGATGGTCACGGCCTTCCTTGCCTTGCATCACCGGCGTCCGGCCGAATTCGCCCACCGATACGATGAGCGTCGATTCGAGCAAGCCGCGCTGTTTCAGGTCGGTGATCAGGGCCGCGATGGGCTGGTCGATCTTTCTCGCGTTGCTGGTATGGTTCTTGTCGCACTCTCCGTGGCCATCCCAGTCGGTGGAAACCAACTGCACGAAACGCACACCTCGTTCCACCAGTCGGCGGGCTAGCAGCGCCAGCCTTCCGAATTTCTCCGTGGGCTTCTCGTCGAGTCCATAAAGCTTTCGAATGTGCTCCGGCTCGGATGAGGTATCCACCAGCGCGGGCGCCGCCGTCTGCATCCGGAAAGCGAGTTCGTAGTTGGCTATCTGCGCCTCGAGCCGCGAGTCGTCCTCCCTGCCTTGCAGGTGGAGCCGGTTCCAGTTTCCCAACTGGTCGAGAACCGCCCGCTGGTCCTCCGCGGTCATACCGGGTGGAGGCGAGAGATTCACCAGCGGTGCTCCCTCGGTGCGAAGCACGGTCCCTTGATAGAGGGCAGGCAGGAAACCCGACGAATAGGAGTTGCGGCTGCGTCCACCGATTGCGCCATCGCTCATCATGATGAACGCGGGCAGGTTGTCGCACTCGCTGCCGAGTCCGTACACCACCCAGGAGCCGGCACTGGGAAATCCGGTGCGGATCGAACCGGAATACAACAGGTTCAACGCCGGCCCGTGGATGAATGCCTCGTGATGCACCGAGCGCACCACCGCGATGTCATCGGCGTGAGCGGAGGCTGTGTTTCCGAAAAGGTCCGACACATCCAGGCCCGACTGGCCGTACTTCTTGAAAGTGCGCCGTGAGCCCATCAGCTTGGCCTCGGATACACGGAGGTTCTGCAGACTCAGGCCCTCGGAGTTGAAGCTGGCAGGCACTGATTGGCCGTCGAAGCGCTGCAACATCGGCTTGGGGTCGAACGTATCGACGTGGCTCGGCCCCCCCTGCATGAACAGGTAGATGATACTCTTCGCCTTGGCCGGAAAGTGCGGGCGCTTGGGCGCCAGCGGATTGGGCGGCGTACGCGCGGCCTGCAAGTGGCCGAGCGCCATTCCGCCGAAACCGAACGAAAAGCGCGCCAGAAAATCCCGGCGGGATGACGCAAGTGACTGGCCTGCACATTGCATACGGACAAGCTTCCTTAATCTATGAATGCGAATTCATTGAGATTGAATACCGAGAGGCAGAACTTTTCCAGAGACAGCCGGGCGATCAACGCCACGCCCTGCTGCTGTTCCACGGGAGTGGGCGCGCGGCCCAGCGCCAGCCGCCAGGCGCCGTCCACCCACGACGCCGGTTCAGAGCCGAACTCGGCGCGGAGCCGCGCTGCAAAGCGCGTGGCCTGCTCGGAGGCGACCCGATTATTGAGAAACCACAGAGCCTGCGGCGCCACCGAACTGACATCGCGCTGCGGACAACTCACCGAATTGATCGGACTGTCGAATGCTTCGAACATCGGAAACGGAAGGGTTCGTCTGACCAGCAGATACACACCCCTGCGGGTGTGCTCGGATGGATCGCCGTTCACAGGCCATTGCCAGATCGATCCCATCCCGCTCGCCTCGTCCTGGCTCAGCGGCGGAGCGACCGGCTTTCCGCCGATGCGCGGAGTCAAAGTCCCCGCCACCGAGTGCAATGAGTCCCACAGCGCTTCGCTCTCCAGCCTTCTCCGGTTGAATCGCCACCAGTAGGCGTTGTCGCGATCCACACGCAGGTTCGCTTCGTGGTGGAACGCGCTGGTGCGCTGATACATCTCCGATGTCATGATCAACCGGTGAAGCTGCTTGACACTCCACTTGCGCGCGACGAATTCCGACGTCAGCCAATCGAGCAGTTCGGGCAGCACCGGAGCCTGACCCTGACGGCCGAAATCGTTCGGCGTCGCGGCCAGGCCGCGGCCGGTATGCCAGGCCCACACACGGTTCGCCATCACGCGCGCGGTGAGGGGATGATCGGGCTGTGTCAGCCACAAGGCAAGATCTTTGCGGGCGAGTGGAACACATCGCCCGGAACAATCAGTGGACCGAATGTCGCCACCGCCCAGAAACGCCGGAAGCCCCGCCTCCATCTTCTCCTTCTTCAAGGACATCTCGCCACGACCGTAGATGTAGGTCGCCGGCACCAGCGCCGGGTCGCGATGGCCCAGCACGTTTGCCACTGGAATGTCCATCAACCCATCGAAGGTGCCGCCTTGCGCGTCACGTTCAGGCATGTCGAGCACCGCTTTCGCAATCGCCTCCTTCAGCTTGGTGGACTGTGCGGCCTCGGCGGGAGTCATCTCTATGTCGAGCTTGATGTCTCGCAATGCGGCCGCTACTTTTTCGGCCTGCTCCTTCTGTGGCGGCGTCCGCATCTCCTCTTTCGTCTCATGCGCGGCAATCTCTTCCGCGCTGAATGCCTTCTTGCGTTCGGCGATAACGCGATTGCGAACCGAATTCTCGTGCAGCCGGTACGCGGTGCGCGCTTCGCTCACCGCGATCATGCGCGGATAGTGCTGCCCATGATCGCGGATCGACATGCGATGCACCACGGGCACTTCGACTTCGGTGGAGTAGGCGAACACGGCAGCCAAGCGATAGTAGTCGCGCTGGGTGATCGGGTCGAACTTGTGGTCGTGGCAGCGGGCGCAGCCGAACGTCAGCCCCAGGAAAGCCGATCCCGTCGTGTCCACCCAGTCCGACACCTTCTCATACTGCAACTTCTCGGCATCCATGTTGGACTCATGCACTTCCGGCCCGAACGTGTAGAGCCCGGTGGCGATGCGAGCATCGAGAGCGGCGAGTTTCTCGCGAGGGATCTTGTAGGAGCCCGGAAGATCCAGGTTGTCAGGCCACATCTCGTCGCCGGCGATCTGTTCCTGAACGAACCGGTCATACGGCTTGTCTTCGTTGAAAGACTTGATCACGTAGTCGCGGTAGCGCCAGGCGGACTTGAACAGAATGTCGGTCTCGTAGCCGCCGCTGTCGGCGTAGCGAACCACGTCAAGCCAATGCCGGCCCCAGCGCTCGCCGTAGTGGTCCGACTTCAGAAGTTCATCGATCAGCTTGGGCCATGCATCCTGCGATGGGTCCTCCACGAACTCCTTCACTTTGGCCGGAGGCGGTGGCAGGCCGATGAGATCGAAGTAGGCGCGGCGGATCAACGCCGGGCGATCCGCCTTCGGCGCGGGAGTCAATCCGCGTTCGTTCAGGGCGCGCAGAATGAACGCATCGATTGGGTGCGGCGCTCCGGCCGGAACCTCTGGGCGCTTCACTCTTCGGAAGGACCAGAACTGCGGTTCGGTCGCGACGGCAGCCGAACCCCATTCGGCGCCCGAGGCGATCCACTGACGGACTGCCTCGATCTCCGCGGCGGGTATCATCTCTTTCCCCGGCGGCATCTTGAGCGTTCCGGCGCCGGAGATGGCGGTGAACAACAGGCTCTCCCCGGGCTTGCCCGCAACCAGCACGGGTCCGCGCGTGCCACCGCGCATCGCGGCCTCGCGCGTTCGCAGGTCGAGCCCCGACATCCTCGCCGCGCCGTGGCAAGTGAAGCAACGCTTCGCGAGAACCTCCAGTGCCGAATTCGCCGCGCCAAAGGTGTTGGACGCCGCAAGCGCGGTCAAAGCGAGAACTCGGTGGACGAGGCGGTTCATGGAAAGATGTTCGTCTTGATTATAATCTCAAGGCGAGTTCGCCCATGCGCTCGAACGCGACGGTGCGGCTGAAGCGCGCCCGCGCGGCGAACCGGTCGATTCGGTCCGCGAGATCCGCCTTGATGAACAACTCAGTTCGCCGTGCCTGTTTCCGCGCCGCGTTTGTTCCGGCGGGCGTCCCCTTCGTCGGCGTTCCATCCTTCATTTTCCATACCGGAGCGGAAATTCGCAAGGCTGTATGAGTGCAGCTTATGTGATTTTTGGGGTGACCGCATTGCCCCATAGGATTAGATTATGTGCTATTTATTAAACCATGGGGGAAACCAAGCGGTACGATCTAATCAAACGTATTGAGGCGGCCCCGCTGCGAGGCGGCCCGTTCGATCTCGACACGCTCGCGGGCCTCGATGTGTCTCCTCAGCTCGCGGCGAAGTATGTCCGCGGCGGTTGGCTTGAGCGGCTCGCGCAGGGAGTCTACGCTTTTCCGGGAGACACCCTCGCACTCCAACGCACGATCGCCTTCCTCCAGGGCCGTGTGGCCGGTCTCCACGTCGGAGGCAAGAGCGCCCTGGCCATCCAAGGAGTTGCGCACAACGTGGCTATCCGAGAGCAGACCGTACTGTGGGGCGATGAGCGCCTCAGCCTTCCACGGTGGTTCCTGAATCGATTCCCAGCCCGCTACGTCTCCGCCAACCTATTCGACTGGCGGGACAAGGCTCTAGCAAGAAGGACAATCGTGACACCGCCCGGAATGGCTGCCGGTTTGGCTGTGTCCACGCCCGAACGCGCGGTGCTGGAACTCCTCTACGACGTTGGAACGTACGAAGGTATCGAAGAGGCGCACAACGTGTTCGAGGGGTTGCGCAACCTTCGCGTGCATGTCGTAGGACAACTGCTTGCGTGCTGCACCAGCGTGAAGACCGTCCGCCTTTTCCTCACCTGGGCTCGTGAGTCGAAAGTGGTCGAGGTGGACACCCTCGTCCGCCGTTTCGAACTCCCGACCGGCAGCAGCAGACGTTGGATGACGAGGCTGAAAGATGGCACGCTGTTGACGTTGAAGCCGTATGGATGAGCAATACATACCGACCGTACGCCTGCTGCTACTGGCAGCGCCGGAGGTTTTCGCCAATCAGATTTTCGCGATGAAGGGCGGCACGGCGATCAACCTGTTCATTCGTGACATGCCCCGCCTTTCGGTCGACATCGATGTGGCCTACACGCTCCACCAGACACCCCGGGAAGAGGCGCTCGGTGCGATCGCGGATGAGATGCGCGCGATCGCCTCCAGGCTGCGAAGGCTTCGCCTCGCCATTCGCGAGGTGGCGAGCAGAGAACTCGACGAAACGAAACTGATCGTCGAAGGCAACAGATCTCAGGTCAAGATCGAGGTCAACGCTGTCTTTCGCGGCACCGTCCTGGCTCCGACACGCCGCGCGCTCCATCCGGCCACGGCTGAGCGATTCAGTTCCGGCGTTGAGTTGCCGACCCTCGCCGTTGAGGAGTTGTATGGAAGCAAGCTGGTTGCCGCGCTTGATCGGCAGCATCCGAGAGACATCTTCGATGTGTGGCAGATGCAGTTGGCAGGCGGAATGTCGGAGGCGATGTTGGAATGCTTTGTCGCGTACCTTGCGGGGCACAATCGGCCCATGCACGAAGTGCTCTTCGGCCGGGACAAAGACTTCAGCCGCGAGTTCAAGGAGCGGTTCACCGGCATGACGCGCGATCCCATCGAGTTGCACATGCTGGTCGATGCCCGGTCCGCCATGCGGAGAGAGTTGTCGCGCCGGTTGACCGACAGCCAGAAGCGATTCCTCGTCAGCCTCGCACGGGCCTGGCCCGATTGGGGCTGCTGCAATGTCCTCACGTTTCAGAATTGCCCGCACTGCGGTGGAGACTCGCAAATCTCGAGCAGTTCCGGCAGCGGCGGGTTCGAGACTTTGAAACTCACGGTGCGGCACTGGAGGAAGGACTTGCTCGGCCATAGATGAGGGCCCTTCCCTGGGCGCTCTTCGCGCAGACCTTCCGAACTTCGAAGCGGGTCTGCCCGGTCAGCCGTTGCCTTAATTCCACTTGGCGGCAAGGTTCGATCCAATGTGAGACATCATCGCCGAGCGAACATCGAGTGCCGGCAATGCTGCTCCAAATTGACGAACGCGCCGTGAACCGCCAGTTGACCGTGGCGAAGCAGGCGCGCGAGCAATGCGAGTGCTTGTGCGGCAATGCTCGGGTTGACGAACGATTCCTGACTTTCGAGAGCCTCAAGCATGCTGCAACTCGGCGCATCATCCTCGGGCACCCC
>VFZX01000431.1 GCA_016871015.1 Acidobacteriota bacterium
TTGCCGAACCATTACCGTTGCACGGAACGCAGTCCCTTTCTCTCTCGACACCTCTCCCGCACTGCCCCCGCCCTCCTGACGATTTTCCCCGCCAAACTCGCCCAAAAATTCACCGTGCGAATCTCCCCTTCCACCGCCGGCTACGCCGAAGCACCGTCGTTTGCTGGCTCCGGGCTCGATTCCCGCCCGCCATGCGAAGTTCCTGATAGCCATCGGACAGGGGTAGACATTTCCCCACTGCTGCGGGTACCATATGGAGGAGTACTAGATCCAAAGTTCGCGGGGGGCCTTGGCCTAAGGTCCGCCACCGTTTAATTTGGGAGAGAATATGCAGTCCGATCAGAGGAAAACCCAGCGATTTGAACTAAGGCTCCCGATGGAGCTGGTGCGGCGCGGTGGCGAGACCGGCAAGGTGACGGAGACCCGCAACGTCAGTTCCGGCGGTGTGCTCTTCAACACAGAAGCCCAGGTCCAGGTCGGGGAACCGATCGAATATTTCATCACCCTTCCCACTTCGGGAAGGGATCTTTCGCCCGTGAGACTGCACTGTGTCGGCACCGTGATCCGGATGGAGCCGCGCCAGCACCTACGGCCAAGGAAAAACCGTTCGCCGTGGCGGCGACGATGGAGCGTTACGAGTTTGTTCGAATCGGGCGCTAAGTGCCGTCCGATGGTTCGCACCTCCTCCTCCTGACTCTGGGCGCAATCGCGCTCCTGCTCTTCCTCATCCTCTGGGGGAGACTGCACGCGTTCCTGGCGTTGATGCTGTCGAGCATCGCCCTCGGACTGGCTGCCGGAATGCCCGCCGCCAAGCTGCTCAAATCGCTTCAGACGGGATTCGGCGAAGCGCTCGGATTCATCGCGGTCGTGGTGGCACTCGGTGCGATGGTGGGCCGCTTTCTCGAACATTCGGGAGGAGGACGGCGCCTCGCCGAGTGGCTGCTCGGAATGTTTGGCAAGGACCGGGCGGCGTGGGCCGTGCTAACCGCGGCATTTCTCGTCGGACTTCCGATCTTCTTCGAGGTCGGATTCATCATTCTGGTTCCATTGGCCTGGAGCCTGGCCCGCGAATCGAAGCGCTCACTCCTCTACTACGGACTGCCGATCGCCTGCGCGTTGACGGTGACGCACGCCATGGTCCCGCCACATCCGGCTCCGTCAGCAGCAGCGCAACTGCTGGGGGCGAACCTTGGCAAGACGATCCTCTACTCGATTGCGGTCTCCATCCCGATGGCCGTGATCGGCGGCATGTTCTACGGGCTGTGGATCGCCAACCGGATTTATGTACCGGTGCCGGAGATCGCGCAGCGCCAGAGCGCGGAACAGACAACCGCCGCTCCGCCTTCGGTTGGTCTGGTTCTTCTCCTGCTGCTGCTTCCGGTCCTGATGATCTTCACCGCGACCGGCGCGGAGATGATGTCCAAGCCGGCTCATCCCGTCTTCACGATGATCGGGCATCCGTTCGTCGCCCTGCTGGTAACGGCACTAGCGGCAATGTTCTTCCTGGGCACCCGGAAGGGACTGACGCGCGACGCGGTCTCGTCGATGGCCACTCAGTCGCTTGGGCCGATCGGATCCCTGCTCGCGATTATGGGTGGCGGCGGCGCGTTCAAGCAAGTAATCGTCGACTCGGGAGCGGGGGCCTACGCGGGCACCCTACTGGCGAATTCCTCCGTGTCGCCGCTCCTGGTGGCTTACCTGGTTGCCACCGCGCTCCGGATCGCGCAGGGCTCGGCGACCGTGGCCATCATTACCGGAGCGGGGATCGTTTCGCCGCTGGTGAAGGACATCCCGGGCTACTCGCCGGAAATGATCGTGCTGGCCTTGTGCGCGGGAGGAACCATCCTGTCCCACGTCAACGATGCCGGGTTCTGGCTCGTGAACGAGATGATGGGGATGTCGGTGCCGCAAACTCTCCGCACTTGGACCGTGATGAAGGTGATCACGTCGATCGTCGGCATCGCCATCATTATGGCCGTGCAGTCGCTCGTAGCTTAGCCTGGATCCTGGCAAGCCGGCCAACGTCGAACCCCGATGAGCGGCCGTGCTTGGGCCACTCCTCCCACAGCCGTCTGGCCTTCTCGTAATACTCGCGTCCCGCCAGCTCCCCCGCGGTTTCGTAAAAGGAGCTCAGGTGGTTCAAGGCATCGAGGCTTTCCAGCCGCGGCAGGTAGTGCTCTTCGGCCTGGCGCAGCGCCTCCAGTGCCAGATCGCGGCTGCGAACCGTCAATGCGAGCTCGCGCTTGGAACTGGCACTGAACCGCTGGTAGACCGGAAATGGATCGGGTCCCTCGACGCGTTGAATGACTGCTTCGAATTGGCGCCGGGCGCCCGCCGGATCCCCCGTGGCGCGGAGCGCCATTCCGAGCTCATGGCGGTGGCGGAGCCAGCGGCGGAGATAGACGCGGTCCCGCGGGGCGCCTCGCAGAATCCCGTCGATCAACGTGACCGCCTGCCGCACATGGACCAAGGCACGCGCCGGCTCGGATTCAAGAAGAATCCTGGAAGCCATGCCCTCGGCCTCGGCCCAATCGAGCTGCGCGGTGCGGTCCGCCGGATCCGTGAGGGACGCCGTCCGGACCATGTCGCGCGCCTTCATCGTTGCGGCCAGGGCCTCGTCCCTCCTCCCAAGATTCGGCAACAGGGGATCGCCGAGGACATTCCCCAGCGACATGTAGGCGAGCATCGCCGCGCGGAGATTGATGGCCGAGACCTCGGGATCCTTCGCGGCGGCCAGGCGCAGCTCCAAGGCGCGCTGGTAGTTGGCGCGGGTCTCCTCAAGGTCTCCCCGCAGCATCAGGAAATCGGCCAGCACGACCGAGGCGTTCGCGCGGCCCGCCTGGTTGCGCGCCACCGGCTCCAGTTGGTAGAGCTCCTCGAAGACCGCCGCTGCCTGCCGCGTCCGGTTGATGCCGTGGTCAATGTTGGCTGCCACCGAATCGCCCTCGGTGACCTGGCGCGAATGCGATTCCGCGATCTCCCGGTAGAGGCTCCCCAGCGCCCGGAGCATTTGGGGTGTCCGTGCGCCGCGGAGCACCTCCTCGACGTCGGCCGCGGCCTCCTCGAGCATCCGGACGTTCGACGCGTGGTCGGGCTTCGCGTTCATCCTCACGTCAAGGAGTGTAGCCATCCGGGTGCTCGTCACCAGCGCGTCGATCAGATCGTGGCGCCGCTCCCCTTCACGATGCAACTGCCGGGCGAGGGAAAGTGATCTGCCGTAGGCGGCCCGGGCCTGCTCACTGTGGCCGAGGCTTGGAGCGCGGGGACTGCCGAGCACGTCGCCCAGCTTCTGGTAGGCCATGGCGAGTTCGTAGCGCAGTTCCGGATCGTTGGCCGACTCCGCAGCCAGGCTGTCGAGATACTGCTGCGCCGTCTTCACGATCATCTCGCGCGCGGGTGTCGATCCCGGCAGTTTCCGCACCTCGGTCTCGAAGTCGAACAGGAAGCGGTTGGCCAATTGCCGGACTTGTTTGAAGCGCAGTTCGGCCCGGTCCGCCGCGGCGCGCGCCTGGCGGGCCTGCCACGCGGTTGCCGCGATCCCTCCGACCAGGCTCAGTGCCAGCAGGGCCGCCGCGCCCACTCCCAGGCGGTGCCGCCGGACGAACTTGCCCACGCGATACGTCGTTGAATCCGCGCGGGCGAGAATCGGCAATCCGTCGACGTACCTCCGGATGTCGTCGGCCAGATGGTCCACGGAGGCGTAGCGGCGCGCGGGCTCCTTCTGCATCGCCGTGAGCACGATGATGTCGATCTCGGCGTCAAGTGCCGGATTCACGCTGCCTGGACGCGCGGTCTCCGTTTCACAGACGGCGCGGTCGATCTCGATCGCGGTGTACTCCTTAATTCGATGCGCGCGTTGACCGGTGAGGACCTCAAATAGAATCGCGCCGAGCGAATACACGTCGCTGGAGGTCGACACGGGCATTCCGCGGACCTGTTCCGGACTGGCGTAATCGGGCGTGAGCAGCCGCACTCCGGTGGAGGTGTGCATGATGGCGCCCTGCACGAGTCCAGGTTCTACCAGCTTGGCGATGCCGAAGTCGAGCAGCTTGGGCTCGCCCGATTCGGTGACCAGGATGTTGGACGGCTTGAGGTCGCGGTGGATCACCAGCAGCCGGTGCGCGTACTGCACCGCGGCGGCGGCTTTGAGAAACAAATCCAGCCGCGCACGGATATCGAGCCGCCGGTCTTCGATGTACTTCATGAGCGGCACGCCCTCGATGTACTCCATGACGAGGAACGGCATGCCGTCCTCCGTCTCGCCGCCGTCGAGCAAGCGGGCGATGTTCGGATGTTCGAGGGCGGCCAGGATCTGGCGCTCATGGCGGAAGCGCTCGAGCAGGAAAGCATCCTCCCCCGCGTAGCGCGCCATCTTGATTGCGACACGTTTGTGGAACTGTGCGTCGGCCCGTTCGGCGAGGTAAACGGCTCCCATGCCGCCCCGGCCAATCTCGCCGAGGATCCGGTATGCGCCCACCATCCGGCCCTGCGGTTGCGCAGGCTCGGCGATTTCAGCGGCCGTACCCTGGACGGCGCGTTGGACGATGCTGGCGGATTCCCCGTCGGACCGCAGCAGGTCCTCAATCTCGGCCCGGAACTCCGGGTCGGCCGCGCACGTCTGGTCGAGATAGGCGGTCCGGCTGGGGCCGCTGAGTCCCGAAGCGCGCTCGAACACTTCCTGAAGCCGGTTCCAACGGTCGTCCACTGGAATCATCTTAGCGCCACCCGTTCATCGTGCAAGACCCCTGACGTGCGCCAGGCGCCGTTGGTCAAACGGGCCGGACTTTCCGTGCCTGGGCCATTCCTCCCACAAGGCCACGGCCTTCTGCAGATACTTGCGGTCCAGCAGGATTCCTGCGGCCTCGTACAACGTGCTGAGTGAACCCGTCTCGTCGAGGCTCTCCCGGCGGTCGAGGTAGTGTTGTTCGAGATCGGCGAGTGCGCGCTGCAGAGGCCCGGGATCGCGATCGATTAGCCCCAGCCCTCCCAGGCACTCACCGCGCCGCTTGCGGTGCGACGCCGGTGGATTCGGGATGGAGTCCGCCTTGGCGATCGCCGCTGAAAACACCTGGCGCGCTTCGGCTGTGGCGCCACACTTGTTGAGCGCCCGTCCCAACGTGACCTGTGCGTGGAGCCAGTCGCGGACGTATACAAGATCCCCCGGCGAGTCTTTGAGCAGCGCGCCCGACAGAGCCGAAGCCCGCCTCGCATGTCCGAGCGCCTCGGCGGGTCTGGCGTCGAGCAGGATGCGGCTCGCCTGCGCTTCGGCCAAGCCCAGGTCATACTGCGCGGTGCGGTCCGCGCGATCAGCACCGGCGATCTCGCGGGCTGCCGTAACGGCCATCTCCGTGTAGCGCCGGGCCTCCTCGAACCGCCCCAAGTTCGGGAGCACGGGATCACCCAAAATCTCCGCGATCGACAAATACACCAAGGCCACTCCGCGCCGGGCAGGCAACGAGTGGGGTGCGCCCTGCCTGGTCTTCAACCTCAGGTCGAGCCGGCGGTGTTGGTAGGCAAGGGCGTCCTCGAGGCCGCCTTGCAGCATGAGGACGTAGGCAGCCAGTCCCAGTGTGTTGGCGACGCCGCGAGTGCTCAACTCGGACGGATCCGATTTGGCCACCTCGTCGTACAGTCCAAGTGCCCGGCCGATCCATTCTGACGCCGGCTTGAGTTGATCGGCGACCACGCGGCCCTCCGCCTGATCGTAGTACAGGCCCGCCAACGGACGGAGAACGGCCGGCGAGCGGTCCACCGCCGCGATTGGCTCGATGCTGGCTACGGTTCCAGCGAGGATCCGCGTCCGCTCTCCGCCGCCGGGCCGCATCCGCCCCTCGAGCAAAGCGGCCATTCGCGCGCTTGCTACTTGCGAATCAATGAGTTCGTACCGCCTGTCCCCATCGCGTTGGAGACCGCCTGCAAGCTCCAACGACCGCTGCTAGCTTCGCAACGCTTCCTCGCTCCGCCCGAGACTGGCCGCGCGCGGATTTCCCTGTACGTCGCCCAGCTTTTGATATGCGATGGCCAGCTCGTAGCGGAGATCGGGGTCTGCCGCGGCTTCGCCGAGAAGGCTGTCCAGATACTCGCGCGCCGTCTTGGCGACCATCTCGCGGGCGGGAACCGAGCCGGCGAGCTTTTGCACCTCGCGGTCAAATCAAGCAGCGCGTCGCAGAGGTCTTCGAGCTGCTCTGTGGTCAGTGCCACCATCCGTTCCTCCGCCGCAGGGTCTATCCCGCCGACCGTGCGCCTCAACTGTCAGGAGACGGGAACCTGTTCGAGCCAACGGTCCAAGTCGGCCGCGGATCGGAAGTCAAGCAGCGCATCGCAGAGGTCTTCGAGCTGCTCCGTGGTGAGCGCCGCCATCCGCTCCTCCGCCGCAGGGTCTAGAGCATTTTCACATTTTATGTACATCTAGCTATGTCCGATATCCGCAACTCCGGCAATAGGCGCGGACTTGTT
>VFZX01000432.1 GCA_016871015.1 Acidobacteriota bacterium
AGGGGATACCCAGTTGCCGTCATCGGGCCGCCGGGCACCGTTACAACAACGCAGCAGCCAGGAGCCATGTACTCCGAGGCGTTGGCGAGCAGCGTGGACGGCTGGTCGAGGTGCTCGATCACTTCACTGCACACCGCGTGGGTGGCACGGAATTCCGGGGATGGACCGGGTTCGGCTGATAACAGATCCCGCCGGTGGAATCTCGCTGAAGGCACGCGCTCAGACGCCGCCTTGACCCCGGTGGCGCTCAGCTCTACACCCATGACCTGGGCTCCGGGAAACTGCTGGCACAGGGCCCCGGCAATCTCACCCTGTCCGCTGCCGATATCGAGGATCCGGCTCTGCGGGCCGCATCCGGATCTTCTCAAGGCCTCCAGAATCAAGCGCATCCGGTAACCTGCAGCGGGCGATGACTCGGCAGCGGCGCCGAACTGGCTCCAGTGGGCATCCCAATCGTCGGCTACACTCATGCAATCTGTTTATCGGCGCTAGGGATTCGGGGGTTTAGCGCTTGGCCCCTGGCGTCCGGACCCGGCTCATCCGATACGATATACTGAAGGCAGCCTGGGAGGGCTGTGTGTCCATGGCGAAAGACTGGCGGAAGTATTTCTTTGTCCCATCCGTGATCGCGATCGCAGCGATGATCGGAGGCATGATTGGACCGGCCGCGGCCGGGGCGGCGGCGTCAAGCGGGAGTGATCTCGACGCCAACATCCGGACGTTCAGCCAGGTGTACGCCCTGGTTGAAGAGAACTTCGCCGAGAAGATCAATGCCGACAAGGCGATCTACAAGGGCGCGGTGCCGGGTATGCTCCGGACCCTAGATCCACACTCGAGCTTCTTCGATCCCCGTGATTTCCGCCAGTTGCGCGAGGATCAGCGCGGCCACTACTACGGTGTCGGCATGCAGGTGGCACCCAAAGGCAACCGGACGATGGTGATCGCGCCATTTCCGGGATCGCCCGCCTACAAGGCCGGTCTCCGGCCGGGCGACGTGATCATGTTCGTCAATGACAAGTCGACCGAGAATCTGCGGACCGACGAAGTGGCGGACCTGCTCAAGGGACCCAAAGGGACTCCGGTCCAGGTGAGGGTGGCGCGCGAAGGAGTGCAGGACCATATCGCCTTCAACATCATCCGCGACGAGATCCCGCGCAAGAGCGTGCAGGACGCGTTCTTCGTGAAGCCGGGCATCGCCTACATCGACATCGAGCAATTCAACGAGAACACGTCGAGCGAGGTGGACGAGAACCTCAAGCGGCTGGGCGAGCAGAACATCAAAGGATTGATTCTCGACATGCGCGAGAATCCTGGCGGATTGCTGAACGAAGGCGTCGCGGTTGCGGACCGGTTCCTGCAGAAGGGACAGACCGTGGTCAAGCATAGCGGGCGGGCTTCGGCCGAGAAGCGCTACGATGCGCGCCGGGGAAGCCAGGGGCGCGAGTACCCGATCGTGGCGATGGTGAACCGCTACTCAGCCTCGGCCGCCGAGATCGTGGCGGGTGCGCTGCAGGATCACGACCGGGGCTGGATCTTCGGCGAGAACACTTTCGGAAAGGGGCTGGTGCAAACGGTGTATCCGCTGGGCGAGGACACGGGACTGGCGCTGACCACGGCCCGCTACTACACTCCGAGCGGACGGCTGATCCAGCGCGACTATCAGAACACCTCGTTCTTCGACTACTACTACCGGAAGAACCTGGAACAGAAGAATCTGAACGACGTTGGGATGACCGACACGGGCCGCAAGGTATATGGCGGCGGCGGAATCGCTCCGGACGAAAAGTACGAAGCGCCCAAAGGCAATCGCACCCAGGCGATCCTTTTCCGCAGCTACTCGTTCCTCAACTTCACCGCCCATTACTTCACGCAGCACGACCGCAAGGCGATCAGCAAAGACTGGGCGCCGGACGCCAACACACTGAGCGAATACCAGGCGTTCCTCAAGAAGCAGAACATCGACATCCCGGCGGCTGATTTCAGCGAGAACGCGGAATGGATCAAGCAACAGATCCGGCGCGAGGTGTTCATCAGCGTGTTCAACATGGAGGACTCCCGCAAGATGTCCGTTGAGACCGATCCCATGGTGTTGAAGGCGATCGAATCGCTGCCCAAGGCCAAGGAACTGCTGGAACGGGCCAAGAAGCAGATGGTCCGGCGGTCCGCTCCGCAACGTACCGTCGCGTTTTGAGTTCGCAGCCTGAACCACAGATCACCGTCCTTGACGCGGGCGGACAATATACGCACCTGATTGCCCGGCGGGTCCGGGAACTGGGTGTCTATGCGGACGTCCGGCCAGCGGAGACCGCGGCGGCGGAATTGGCGGGCCGGAAAGGGGTGATCATCTCCGGCGGTCCGGCGAGTGTCTATGAGGACGGAAGTCCGAAGGTGGACCCTGGGCTGTTCGCGGCGGGACCGGCGGTACTCGGGATTTGCTATGGCCAGCAGTTGATGGCGCACCTGATCGACGGCGGGAGCGTGCGCCAGGGTGAGCACGGCGAGTACGGGTTCGCGGCACTGCGGATCGAGCAACAGGCGCCGCTGTTTGAGGGGCTGGCGGACGAGGAGCCGGTTTGGATGAGCCATCGCGACCAGGTGGACACCCCGCCTCCGGGATTCGCCGTGCTGGCGAGCACGGGAACGTGCCGCGTGGCGGCGATCGGGGATGCGGCGCGGCGGCTGTACGGAGTCCAGTTTCATCCCGAGGTGGTCCATACGCCGCGGGGAATGCGGGTGCTCGAGAATTTCCTGTTTCGTGTGAGCGGCTGCCTGAACGACTGGGACCCGAGGAGCCGGATCGCCGCGATCGAAGAGGAGATCCGCCAGACCGCGGGGAACCGGAACGTGTTCTTCTTCGTGTCGGGAGGTGTCGATTCCTCGGTCGCCTACCGGCTGTGCTTGCGCGCCCTGGGCAAGGACCGGGTGCGCGGAGCCTATGTCGATACCGGGCTCATGCGCGAAGGCGAAACCGCCTACGTCCGCGATGCACTGGGTGTCGATGTGGTCGATGCAAACGCTCAGTTCCTCTCGGCATTGACTGGGGTGACCGACCCCGAGCAAAAGCGTCACATCATCGGTGAGCAGTTCGTCGCGGTCCAGGACCGTGTGCTGAATTCCGGGCACTACCTCGACGGCGATTGGATTCTGGGCCAGGGGACGATCTATCCGGACACGATCGAGTCGGGCGGCACGGCCAAGGCTGACGTCATCAAGACACACCACAATCGGGTAGCCGGAATCCAGAGATTGATCGACGAGGGCCGGATCATCGAGCCCCTCACGCCGTTCTACAAGGACGAGGTCCGGGAGGCGGGACGCGAGATCGGATTGCCGGCCGAGCTGCTCGACCGGCATCCTTTCCCGGGCCCCGGCCTCGCGATCCGGTTGCTGTGCACGGATTCGGACGCGGCCGTCCGCCCAGCGGAAGGAGGCTGGATCCTGCCCGTCCGGTCGGTGGGTGTGCAGGGCGACTCGCGGAGCTACCGTCCGGTGCTGGCCTTCGATGAGGCGCCCTCAGCGGAACTGCTCGGCCGTGCGGTCCACGCCGTGAACCGGGCCAGTGAGGTGACCGGGTGGTGGCGCGGTGCGGAGGGCATACGCCGGTGGCCGGCCAGTCGGTCCGGTGCGCGTCGATTACCGGCGAGAGGCTGGAAAGACTGCGCAGGGCCGATGCGATCGTTCGGGACGCGACCCGGAGGTCAGGGTTCGATGCCGAGACCTGGCAGTTCCCGGTCGTCCTGATCCCATGCGGGACGGCGGACTGTCCGGATTCGGTTGTGCTCCGGCCGATCCATTCGGTGGACGGAATGACGGCGCAAGCGGTGTTGATGCCCGCCGTGCTGCTCGAGGAAATCACCGCGGCGCTGCTCAAGGTTGTGGGCGTCTGCTCGGTCTACTACGATCTGACGCACAAGCCACCCGCCACCATCGAATGGGAGTGAGCGCGCCAGTGCGCTGGTAAACTGGAAGGAAATGGCAGCAAGTCCGCGGCGCAAAGCGCTTGTGTGTGATGTCGGAGGGGTCCCGGTGGGGGGCGTCCATCCGATCGTGGTCCAGTCGATGACCAATACGGACACGGCGGACGTCACCGCGACCGTGAACCAGGTGCTGGCGCTGGCCAACGCCGGATCCGAGCTGGTGCGCGTCACGGTGAACACCGATGAAGCGGCGCGGGCGGTTCCGAAGATCGTCGACACGGTGCGGATGTTCGGCTCGCGGGTGCCGATCATCGGTGATTTCCACTATAACGGGCACCTGCTGCTCAAGAAGTATCCGGACTGCGCCAAGGCGCTGTCCAAGTACCGCATCAATCCGGGAAACGTCAATATCGGCAAGAAGCACGACGACAATTTCCGGACCATGATTGAGTGCGCGATCGAGTACGGAAAGCCGGTCCGCATTGGCGTCAACTGGGGTTCGCTTGACGGGCAGTTGCTGACGCGGATGATGGATGAGAACAACAGCCGGGCCGAGCCGCTAGACGCGCAAACCGTGACCATGAAGGCCATTGTTGCGAGCGCGCTGCTGTCGGCTGAGGCCGCGGTTGGCTACGGACTTCCACCCGGGCGGATCATCCTGAGCGCCAAGGTGAGCAATGTCCAGGACCTGGTGACGGTCTACCGCGATCTCGCGGCGCAGTGCAGCTACCCCCTGCACGTTGGACTGACCGAGGCCGGACTCGGGTCCAAGGGCATTGTCGCGACCACGGCGGGCCTGGCGATCCTGCTGCAGGAGGGCATCGGTGACACGATCCGGGCTTCGCTCACCCCGCTGCCGAATGGAGACCGGACCGAAGAGGTGGTGGTGTGCCAGCAGGTGCTGCAGTCGCTGGGCATCCGCAGCTTCACTCCGCAGGTGACAGCGTGTCCGGGCTGCGGCCGGACGACGAGCACGTTCTTCCAGGACATGGCTGATCAGATCCAGACGTATCTGCGCACACAGATGCCGGTCTGGAAGGAGCAATATCCCGGCGTCGAAGAGTTGAAGGTGGCGGTGATGGGGTGCGTGGTCAACGGTCCGGGGGAGTCCAAGCATTCCCACATCGGCATCTCATTGCCAGGGACGTTCGAAGAACCCGTGGCGCCGGTTTATGTCGACGGGAAGCTCAGAACCACGCTCCGCGGGGACCACATCGTGCCTGAGTTCATCCGGATTCTGGATGCCTACGTCGCGGGCCGCTACTCGATCCAGCTCACAACGGCCTGACCCTCAGGCCCAGCAGCATCCGCAGATACCAGGGATGGCCGGAGGGGACAAAGTCAGAAGTGAAGCCGCAACTAAACCACCCGATTCAATCGGGTGACGCGCTGAAAAAGTAACGTGACGGTCAATCCTACGGTGGCGAAGGCGGCAAGCATGCCGAAGACATGCTGATGCCCCAATGCGCCAGGAGTGCGATCGATCAAGTACCCTATGAGCAAGGGCATGAAGAGGTCCGGCGTGTAGCCGAGCACGGAAACCAGCCCGACCGCGCTGCCCGTGATGGCCAGCGGCACGCGAGCCTCTTGGAAGAGCGCGAAAAACACGCCGCGCACGGCGAACAAGCCGGCACTCGTTCCCGCCACGGTGGCCACCACCTGCCAATGAAGGCCAGGCTTGATGGTCCCTGAGGCAATGGTCAGACTCCCCACGATCAAGACACAGAAGCTCAAGACGATCATCCGCGATGCTTTTATGCGATCCGCCAACACGCCCGCGCCTATCGCCGCCAGCGGACGCACCCAAAAAGCGATCGTGGTAATTTGCGCGGCGGCCACGTCGTCGTACCCTAAAGCATCACGAGCATAGAGCGAGAAGATGTCCAGGCTCTTGTTGAAAACGTACACACAGATGAAAATCGCGGCCTGCAGCCACACGGCCGGCATCCGCATCACGCTGCGCACTCCGTACCAGGTGAGCCTCGGCGCGGAACCTGCCTCACCTGTGGGCTTGGTTTCCGGCACGGCAAACCACACCAGCACGGCAGCTCCCAGGACGATCGAAATGAAAATCCAGATGATCTCGACTAAGGCTGCGCTACGTTGCGCGAGCGTCGCCGCCGCGACCTCAGTCGGTAATAAGTTCGCGAACAGGGCCACCGAAAAGGAAGCGAGCAACGCGGAGAGCAAACCGCGCCCGCCTTCCAGTAGCCCAAAGGCCCGGCCCTGGGCAACGCTGCCGCCCAATTCCCGTGTCGCTCGGATCAGCGCCGCCCAGAACAGCAGAATGGTCGTCACGCCCCACAAACCATAGAGGACGATCAGCACTTGAAACGAGGGAATACGAACCAGCACCAGGCCGCCCAGTGCTGTCGTAGCGAGCGCGACCGACATCAGCCGCCGGGCCGCGAAGCGATCTGCCAGCGGCCCGCCCGCAAAGTAGGACACCAGGGCCAGCG
>VFZX01000433.1 GCA_016871015.1 Acidobacteriota bacterium
GGGCATCCCCCAGCTTAACCGCTGTCCCCCGGTTACCCTTCGTTTGTGTCAACCGCCCACCGGCACACTTGTCAAGGATGTCTCCGGTTCGCACAGGTGACCAACTCCGACTACTATTTCCTCCACGTCGTCCAGCCAGGCGCCGGGCCCGGAGGCGGCGCGCTCACCGTCGCCGCCCAGCAAGTCGGAGCGACCACCGCCAGCTTCCTCGTCCCCAACGGCGTCGCGGATGTGGTCGTCCGGGCCTGCAACGGCGGTGGTTGCGGGCCCTTCAGCACGGCGTTCCGCGTCAACCCAACGTTCGGAAACCCGCGCGCCCCAATCCTGGGCGAGCCGATCGGAGGCTCAATCGTGGACGGTGGATTCAACTCGCCCGTCGTGGTCTTCACCTGGAGCCGTTCGCCGGGTGACACCGGGTCAAACTTCAACTACCGCCTCTATGTCCAGGATTTCTCCCGCAACGCCGCCGCGCTCGACGTGATGACGCAGAACAACTATTATGCCGCGCACATCAGTCCATCTACCCGGTACGATGCGCTCGTTACCGCTTCTCCCAAATCCGGAGGAACCCCGGCCCAAGGGCCCGCCCAGGCATTCATCACCCGTGGCTTGGGACTCGACGCGCCGACCTTTACCGAACCCACTGTGTTTTCAACCGTTACCCGCGGGACCGGAGGGACCGTCCGGGTTTCCTGGACGCCACTGATATCCTCTGTGGACGGTTCCCCTTCCCCGAACACATACGAATACCTGCTCTCCGGTCCCCAGAACTTCCGCGGCACAGTCGCCGGAACGTCAGTCACGCTCGTGATGCCTCCCGGAACTTATACGGGGATCGTGCGATCCTGCTCGTCCGGCACCGATTGCACCGCTGAGCCCACGCGGTGGGGGCCGTGGAGTAACTCCGGCCGGGGCGGCTCCACCAGCTTCACAGTCCAGTAATCCATGATGAACATGAGGCGGACACCTATTTTGGCGATCAGCATCCTCCGCGACGGCTGCCAGGTCCAGTGATGCCACAGCCACTCCGCATCCTCGCCGCCATCGCCCTGCTCGCCGCGATCCTCGCCTGGACCGCCCGCGACCGCATGAACGCCGACGGCATGTCCTATATCGACATGGCTGTAGGCGCGCTCACCCACGGTCCCCACCGGTTGGTCAACGGATACTGGAGCCCCCTTTATCCCGCACTCCTCGCCACTGCCTTCGCCATCACCGGCGCTGGACCAGAAGCGCGGTTCGCCGCCGCACACGGAGTCAACTGGCTGCTTGTGCTGGGCTGCCTCTGGGCGTTCCGCCGGATGCTCCGGCACGGATTCCCAGACACCGGCCTGCCCGCCTTTTCCTGGATGGCAATGGGCTGGTGCCTGCTCTACCTGATCACGGTCGCGGAAGTGACTCCGGATATGCTCACCGCGCTGTGCGTCCTGCTGGCCGCGGGATCCGCGTGTAAGTTGATGCGCGGCGGTGGACCGTCATCATACGCGGCGCTCGGCGTCCTGCTAGCCGCCGGTTACTATTCGAAGGCCGTCATGTTTCCCGGCGCGCTCCTGCTGATCGCTATTCTGGCTCTGTTCCCCCTGCATCCCCAACACGGACGTGCGGGTGCGGCCGTGGCCCTTGCCGCGTTCGCACTTGTCGCGGCGCCCCTCGTGCTACTCACCTCGAAACACACGGGCCGCCTCACGTTCGGCGAGACCGGATCGCTGAACTTCGCCTGGTACGTCAATGGCGTCCATCCGCACTCAGGCTGGACCGGCGGCGGTGATTCAGGCCAGCCCGAGCATCCCCCGCGCGTACTCGCCGCCCAGCCGCTGGTGCTCGAATATGCGCAGCCGGTTCCGGGAACTTACCCCCTTTGGTACGCGCCATCTTACTGGTACAAAGGAGTTAGCCCGCGGATCAGTCCGGTCCAATTAGCCAAGCGCTTGGCCGCCAACGCGCGCTGGTACGCCAAGCTGGTGTTCCTCGAAATGGGTGGACTCCTGGCCGGACTCGCCGCGCTGCTCTGGATCGCACGTTCGAATCAAAGCCTTCGCTGGCCCGCACGGAGCCAGCTTTGGATGCTGTTATGGCCGCTGTCGATGCTCGGTCTGTACGCGCTGGTGAACCCGGAGAACCGCCTGATCGGACCCTACTTGGCGCTGTTCTGGCCCGCGGCCTTTGGCCTGTTCCGAGGCGGATTGCCAGGGCTCGCCGAGCGTGGCATCCTCCTCGCCGCGATCCTCACGGTCGCGCCGGCCTTGGTGCTGCGGTCGGCGGAAGAAGCAGCCAGCATGGCCCGTCCCGACGACTTCGCGGTCGCCGCGCGGCTGCGCGAGCTGGGAGTCCGCCCCGGCGACAGGATCGCGGTCGTGGGCCGGCCGTTTCGCGCGTTCTATGCACATCTGGCGGGGGCGCAGGTGGTGGCCGAGGTTCCCGAACCTTCGCAGCTCTGGACCACTGGGCAGCCCGAGATCCTTGACCGGATCCGTCAAACCGGCGTCCGTGCGATTGTCGTGCCGGATAAACCTGCGAGCGCCCCGCTGCCCGGTTGCGAGCCGGTCCGCGGAACCCGTGACAGCTTCTGTATCATAGCCGCTTCGCGCTAGTCTCGCGAGCCTCGGTGGAGCAACAGGACTGCCGGGTACCAATGTGAGATATGATCGCGCGAGAGACCCATGCGAATCCTTCTCACGAGCCTCGCGCTCGCCGCACCCGCTTTCGGTCAGTTGGCCGAAAGCCGATCCGGAATGGTCAGCACCGCGCATCCGGTCGCGACGCAGGCGGGAGTGGCGATGCTCGAATCCGGGGGCAACGCCTTCGACGCCGCGGTGGCCGTTGCCTCGACACTCAATGTCGTCGAGCCCCAGAACTCCGGACTCGGCGGCTACGGCCTGATCACGATCTACGACGCGGCGAAGAATCAGGTGCGCGTGTTGAACGCGAGCGGACGCATTCCGAAGGGGCTCGACCGGAAGGCGTTCGACACCGATTCCAACCGGCGCGGCGCGAAAGTGATCGCCCCTCCTGTCAACGCGCGTGCTTGGGAGCAGCTCTCCCGCACCTACGGCAAGAAGCCGTGGAAATCGCTCTTTGAATCGGCGGCCATCGCGGCCGGCCGTGGCTTCGTGCTCGATGCGGCGATCAACGAGAAGGCGTTCGCCGAATTCCCGGATCACGCGAAATCGTTCTATGGAAGGAACGGGAAGCCGCTCGGCAAAGGCGAGACCCTCGTTCAGCGCGACTTGGCGCAGTCCCTCCGCATGGTCGCGGCGAACGGTCCGGACGTGCTGCATGGTGGCGAACTCGGCAAGAAGGTCGCCGCCGAACTCGCGAGAGCGGGCTCGTTCGTCACGCTCGGCGATCTCGCCACCAGCCGGCCCGAGTGGGGCGATCCGATCTCGATCGAGTATCGTGGACACCGCGTCTTCACAGCCGCGCCCGCAGCCAATTCTTTCGCCGCACTGGTCCGGTTGGGCATCGTCTCGCAGTGGGACATGAAGTCGATCGGCAGCGGCTCGCCCGAGTATTGGCATCGCTGGGCGGAAGCTCTGAAGCACGGCGAGTATTGCCGGCTGCGCTATGCGGCTGATCCGGACATCGCGAAGGTACCGCTCGCGCGGCTGCTGTCGCCGGACTATTGGCGCGAGCAAGCATCGCGAGTCGATCCGGCGAAGGCTTCCGATTTTGTGCCGCCGGGAGCGAGTCCGCATGAAAGCGCGAACACCACTCACTTCACCGTCGCCGATCAGTGGGGCAACATCGTCACGATGACGCAGACGATCGGCAACACGTTCGGCAGCCGCGTGATGGCGCCGGGCACTGGCATCTGGTTGAACGACTCGCTGTACTACAGCACGTGGGAGCCCCGCGGGAATCCGATGGATGTCCACGCCGGACGGCGCAAGTTGAACAGCAACACACCCGCGATCGTGATGAAGGATGGGCGGCCGTGGATCGCGATCGGCGCGGCGGGCGGACACACGATTCCGCAGACCGTTCCCCTCACGATCTCACGCATGATCGACCACGGCGAGGACATGGCCCAAGCGCTTGCCGCCCCCCGCATCGCCTTCGTCTCCGAATCGAACACGCTCTCCGCCGAACCGCGCCTCGCCGAATCGATCCGGGCCGGACTGGCCTCGCGTGGCCACACGGTGAGGGTCGCCGACATCGGCCGTCTCCACGGACTTACGGTGGAATGGGGTCCGGACGGCAAGCCGCGCCGCTTCACGGGTGCGCCGGATCCGCGCGGATCGGGCCTGGCGAAGGGGCCGCGATGATGGTGCGCGCGTATCTGATCGCCGTGGCCACCGCGTGCGCGCTCGCGCAGGAGTGGCGATACTACGGCCAGAATCCGGAAGGCAACCGCTACTCGACAGCCGCGCAAATCCATCGCGGCAATGTCGCGCGGCTGACCCGCGCCTGGACCTTTTCGATCGGAGAGCCCGATCGTCCGCTCGAGGGCGGACGCTCCCCAGGCGAGCAGACCGCGTTCGAAGCAACGCCGCTCGTGATCGATGGCGTGATGTATCTGACCACTTCGTCGAACCGCGTGATCGCGCTCGATCCCGATAGTGGCACCAAGCTTTGGGAGTTCGACCCGCAGGCGGGCCGCAAGGAGCGGATTTTCCTGCAGCATCGCGGCGCCTCGTTCTGGCAATCGGCGGATGGCAAGGAGAAGCGGCTGCTGTTTGGAACAGTGGACGGCCGCTTGATCTGCCTGAACGCGGCGACCGGCAAGCCTTCGCCCGGATTCGGCCGCGAAGGCGTGATCGATTTGCGCGCCGGAGTCGCGGATCGTTGGCCTAAGGCCATCTACAACGTCACCTCGCCACCGGCGATCTATCGCGACCTCGTCATCACGGGAGCCCGGCTCATCGCGGGCACTCCCGATGGAACGGGCCCGAGCGGGCAAGTCCGGGCATTCGACGTGCGAAGCGGCAAGCTCGTCTGGACGTTTCACACGATTCCCCGCCCCGGCGAACCCGGCAACGAAACGTGGGAAGGCGATTCGTGGCGTGATCGATCAGGCGCGAACGCGTGGTCGATTCTCAGTGTCGACAACGCTCGCGGACTCGTTTTCGTGCCCACCGCGCAGCCGCTGGGCTATGGGCGCGCACCGGGAGCAAACCTCTACGCGAACTGTCTGATCGCGCTCGACGCGGCGACTGGGAAGCGGCGGTGGCACTATCAAATGGTCCACCACGATCTCTGGGACTACGACATCCCGGGTCAACCGAACCTCGTCGCGTTCGAGCGCGAGGGCCGCAAGATCGACGCAGTCGCGCAGGTGACGAAGATGGGCCTGCTGTTCGTGCTCGATCGCGAAACGGGCAAGCCCGTGTTTCCGGTGGAAGAGCGCAAGGTGAATGCCGCGGGTCCGGGAATGTGGCCCACGCAGCCGATGCCGCTCCAACCGGGCCCGCTCGCGCGCCTGACTTTCACGCCCAGCGAGATCAGCCGCGTGACACCGGAACATTTCCGTGAGTGCTCGGAACTGTTCAACTCATCGCGCTACGAGGGCATGTACACGCCGCCCGGCAAGGACCAGACCATCATGTTCCCCGGCACGCTGGGTGGCGCGAACTGGTCGGGCTCGTCGTTCGATCCGAAGTCCGGACGGCTGTTCGTCAACGTGCAGAACCTCGGCAACGTTCGCGGCCGCGGGCGCTTCTGGGATCGCAATCGCTGGCCGTGTCAGCAGCCACCATGGGGTTCGCTCGTCGCAGTCGATCTGAACCAAGGCAAGATCCTGTGGAACGTCACGCTCGGCGTCGTCGATGAACTGATCGCGAAGGGAGTTCCACCCACCGGAACGCCAAACCTCGGCGGAACCATCGTCACCGCTGGCGGGTTGGTGTTCATCGCGGCGACCAACGACAAACGTTTCCGTGCGTTCGATGCGGATACGGGTAAGGAACTGTGGTCCGATCGGATGGAAGCGAACGGCCACGCGACGCCGATGACCTACGTGGGCAAGTCCGGCCGCCAGTTCGTCGCAATCGCCGTTGGTGGCGGCGGATCGTTTACGCACGAGGTCGCGGATGTTCTGGCGGTGTACGCGCTCCGCTGACGTGATACGCCCGAAGGTGAGGCTCCCAATTCAAGGAACGTTGAGCCGCAAATTACATTTCATCAACAGGTTGCGGGGCTCTCGCAACAGTCATCGTAAACTGGCGGCTCTTGCGGCCAACTTGTGCAACGCCCAAACCCCAACAGCTGGGTATCCCCTTGACTCAGCCGACCCCAACCTGTAGATTTGGACTGTGGAGGACTACCCGCGAACCATCCAGGAGTTCGAGGAGCGGTTTTCGACCGAGGGCGACTGCCGCGCATACTTGGTGAG
>VFZX01000434.1 GCA_016871015.1 Acidobacteriota bacterium
TTTGTTCTATCCGTTCCCACGATGTTCGGGAATTCTCGGACAGGCTCCTAGCCATCGCAAACATGAAAGCGTGGCGCTTGAGAGAACCGGATTCCGGCCGGCGATACACCGTTGTGCGCGTCACGTCTCAGAGTGGCGCGAACGGATACGGTGAAGGAGGCGAAATCAAGTCCGCCGGTTTTGCGAGCGCGCGTGCGGTGATTGGACGGCGCGCTACTGCCGTTGAGTTTGTGCGCAATCACTTGAATTCGTTGCCTGCGCTTGAGGCAGCGGTGAACAACGCAATGTTGGATCTTTCCGCGAATGTGACCAGCGTTCCGCTGTATCGCTTTCTCGGCGGACCGGTGCGTTTCAAAGTGCGCTTACTCGCCGGGTTGGCCGCGCCCAGCGGAGTCGGCGAGGCGCAGCAGAGGGGCTTCCGTGCGTTTACCCTTGCGGTTCCGCCCCGGGAGAGTCTATCGCGTTTGCAGGCCTATGTGGATTCCGTGAAGAAGAGCATGGCCGACTTCAAGCGTCTCGCCGGCGGGGACGCGGAAATGGTGCTCGACGCTGCCGGCGCGCTGATGCCCGGCGATGCCGCCGTAATCGCACGCGCGGTGGAACGCGATCATCCGATCTGGTTCGATGAGCCATCCAAGATCGTCACGCAGGATGCACTAATCCGTCTGACCGAGGAGACAACGGTGCCGGTCGGCATCGGACGCGATCTCACGAACATCGCGGATTTTCAGAATCTGCTGCGGCTCGGCTGCGTGGACGTGGTTCGCCCGAGCCTCGCTCTCAACAGCGTGCACAAGATCCGCCGCATTGCCGCGATTGCGGAGACCCATTACATCGCCGTCGCCCCGCATCACGCGGGCGGTCCGATCGGCACAATGCATGGCATCCAACTGGGTGCTGCTCTGATGAACTTCTATGCGCAAGAGGTTCCGCTGCCGGAGTCGGCACGCGATCGCGCCATGCGCGCGGAGATCCTGGGCGGCGCGGTTGAACGCGCGCAGGACGGCTTCGCCGCGCTGGTCAACAAGCCTGGTCTGGGAGTGACGATCGACGAACAAGCGCTGAGCCGCTACGCGGAGGAGACACTATGAAGCGCCGCGCTTTGTTTGGCGCATTCGCCGCCGCAGGGGCGATGGGACAGACGCGAAGGCCGAATCTACCTCGCGACGCGTGTGGATGCGCGCCGCAGTTGAAGCGCAGTGACGACACGCCTCCCGGTTCAAAGGCTTTCGCCAACGTGGTGTCGAACCTCCGCATCACCGGGCTCAGGGTGTTCGGTGTGACCTTGCCGGAGCGCCTGGGGCAAAACGACCGGCCGTATGTGTTCGTGAAGATTGAAACCAACCAGGGAGTTGTGGGTTGGGGCGAAGCGACGCTCGAGGGCAAGGCGGCCGCCGCGATGGCGTGCGTTCTCGACTTGAAAGACCTGTTGATCGGCAATGATCCCATGCAGGTGGAGCATCTGTACCAGTTGCTGTACGTGGGCAGTTTCTATCGAGGCGGTCCGGTGCTGGGGTCGGCGATCTCCGGAATCGATCAGGCTCTGTGGGACATTCGTGGCAAAGTCATGGGGCTGCCAGTATACGAGTTGTTGGGGGGGCCTGTCGATCCGCGCGGGATTCGCGGCTATTATCACGCTTCGGCGTGGACGGTGGAGCAAGCGCGCGAGATCGGTGCGAAGGCACGCGCGGAGGGTGTCACGGCTCTGAAGTTTCAGTTGCCGGATCTGCTCGAGTGGGTGGAGACCAATGCGAAGATCAAGCGCGCGGTGCGTGCACTGGAGATCTATCGCGAAGGCTTAGGGCCCGATATCGACTTCGCTGTCGATTTTCACGCGCGGCCGAGTCCCACCGTGGCGGCGATTCTGCTGCGGGAAATCGAACCGCTGAATCTGCTATTTGCCGAGGAGATCTGCCCTCCGGAGAATATCCGCGCGATGCAGCGCGCTGTGCGCAAGGCGACGACGCCCATCGCCACCGGCGAGCGCCTCATCGCGGCTTACGGATTGAGCGAGATCATCGATCTCGGCATTGTCGATATCCTGCAACCGGACATTGCGCATGTCGGCGGAATCACGGCGCTGTGGAAGGTATCGGCGGCAGCCGACGCGGCCGGCATGAGGATGGCTCCGCACGCTTGTGAGGGCCCGATTGGCGGCATTGCGAGTTTGCATGTGGACGCAGCTTGTCCGAACATGCTGGCGCAGGAGATTTGCGGCGCTGTCGAGAGCGGGGAACGCAACCGGATTTGGGAAGAGTTGCTCGGCTTCCCGGCGATGCGGATGGTGGGCGGGCGCTATCCGCTGCCGACGCGGCCCGGCTTGGGTTTCGATCTGAATGAGGGGGCGTTGAAGAAGTATCCGTTCCAGGGTACGCGGCCGTTTGTCACCGCATTTCACGAGGACGGCGCTGTTGGTTCGATCTAAGTTCTGGAGAATGTCCATGTTGAAGACAATCCCTGTCTTTCTTCTCGCCTGCGCCTATCTGACGGCACAGGTCGAGCGTGCATCCATCGTCGGCAACGTCACCGACAAGTCGGGCGCGGCCATGGCGGGCGTCGAGGTGACGGTGACCAACGAAGCGACCAACACGAGCGTGAAGCTCACCAGTGATGAATCGGGCGGCTACACGGCCGTCAGCCTCATACCGGGCAACTACAGCGTCACCGCGGCAAGAAGCGGATTCCGGCCCGTGGCATTCAAGAGGTTCGTGCTGCAGGTCGGGCAGACCGCGCGTCTCGATATCTCGATGGAGGTGGGCAGTGTGGAGCAGTCGGTGGAAGTGCAGGGGACGATTCCGCTGCTGCAAACCGAGAGCGCTTCGGTGGGTCAGGTGATTGAGCGCGGGGCCGTGAATGCGCTGCCGCTGAATGGACGCAACTTCGTGCAACTGGCGATTCTCGCGCCGGGCGTTTCCGGACTCGACTACGCGCAGCCGAACACGATCAACACCGGACGGCGTCCTGACGAACTCCGTCCCGGCGGAACCGCGATTCAGGCCAACGGCGCACTGAGTCAATCGAACCAGGTGCTGCTCGACGGCGTCGACAACACGGAGATGATCTCGCAGACGTTCATCGTTCGTCCCGCCGTCGAAGGCATTCAGGAGTTCAAGGTGATCACCAACAACGCGGGCGCCGAGTATGGGCGCAGCGTCGGCGCGGTCGTCGTCGTGACGTCGAAATCCGGAAGCAATGATTTCCGCGGTTCGCTCTTCGAGTTCCTGCGCAATGAGCGATTCGATGCGCGCAATTTTTTCGCCCGCACCGACGCTCCGAAGCCTCCGTTCAAGCTGAATCAGTTCGGCGCCAGCCTCGGCGGCCCCATAGCCAAGAACCGCACCTTCTTCTTCGCGAACTATGAAGCCTACCGCGAGGTTTTCGGCGACACGCAACTGGTGACCGTACCAGTGCAGCAGTACCGCACCGGCGACTTCCGCAACCTGGTGCCCAACGGCGTCTTCGATCCGCTCACAACGAGAGCCAATCCGGCGGGCGGCGCGGCGATTCGCGATCGCTTTCCGAGCGACGTGATTCCGGCAAGCCGCTTCGATCCCATCGGCGCGGGACTGGTGAACCTCTGGCCCTTGCCGCAAAGGGCGGGTCTCGCCAACAACTATGTGTCGAATCCCGTAAAGAAGAGCAACATCCATCGTGGGGACGGCCGTCTCGACCACCAACTCTCCAGCCGCGATACGTTATTCTATCGCTACTCGATCGACTGGGCCGACATGATCATCCCCGACACGTTCGACAAGAACATCGGAGGCAACGAAGCCAGCTTCGCGGGTGACGATACGGTGCGAGGGCGCAATATGGTGGGCGCGTGGACGCGCACATTCACGCCGGCTGTGGTGGGCGACTTCCGTTACGGCTATACCCAGTTCAACATGGCGCTGCTGCCCACCACGCTCACGAATGAAATCTGGCGGCGCATCCCAGGGCGCGACACGACCGATCCGTTTCAGCCCTCGGCGCCGATCGTGGGCACCACCGGCTACGCGGGGTTGGGCAATGCTCGCAGTACCCCGTTGATTCGCGATCAGAAGACGCATTCCGCCATTGCGAACATTTCCTGGATGAAGAACAACCACAACATCCGCTTCGGCGTGGATTTCCGTTTCCGCACCACGGGCGAGACGGCGAGCCCCCCCGGTGAAAGCGCTTTCGGGCGCTGGGTCTTCGATCCGTCGTATTCGCGCAATCCGGCGTCGCCCGGCGGCACAGGCGAAACGATCGCCACGATGCTGATGGGTTTCCCCATCGCCATCCGGCGGGACGTGTTTGTGGCGGGCACCGCCACCCTGAACACCAACGAGATGAACTTCTACGTTCGTGACGAGTGGCGCGTCAACTCGAAGCTCACGCTCAATCTCGGCGTCCACTACGAAGTCAATACGCCATTCGTTGAAAAGAAAAACCAGTGGGTCAACTTCGATCCAGCCGGGGGGCGGCAGTTGATCGCCGGCCGCGATGGAGTGAGCCGCTCCGGCAACATCGACACGGACTTCTCGGCGCTCGCTCCTCGCATCAGCATCGCGTATCAAGCCACCAAGAAGACGGTCATTCGTACCGGGTATGGTCTGTTTTTCTTCCCGCAAGGCAATGCCGGGACGAATATCCGCCAATTTCGGCAGCCTCCGTTCGATTTCGTCGTGAACCTGCCGTTCTCGGGCAATGATATACCGGCGACGCGAACCTCGCAGGGCTTTCCGCTAACGACATCCGTTCCGGATCTGACGCGAGGACCGGCATTCTACGCTTTACGCGGCGTGACGCCCAATTTTAAGAATGGACAAATGCAGCAGTTCAATTTCTCGGCGCAGCGTGAACTGGGCCGCGACATGGTCGCGACGCTGGGCTATGTTGGCTCCGCGGGTGCGAAGCTGTACTGGTCGCGCAACATCAATCTGCCCGATCCCGGCGCTGGCGCCATCGACCCGCGCCGGCCCTATGCTGCACGGCTGCCGGGTGTCACCGGAATCACGTGGCTCGAAAGCAGCGGCAACTCGTTCTTCTCTTCGCTGCAGGCCACTTTCGAGAAGCGTTTCAGCAAGTCGTTCTATTTCCTCGGCAACTGGACGTGGTCCCATGGCTTGGACAACGTTGGCGGAGACGGGGGCGCCAACGGCCCCGTTCCGCAGGATCCTCGCAACCGGCGCGCCGATTGGGGCAGTTCAAATAGCGACGTGCGCCATCGCGTCAATCTCGCTACGTCCTACCAACTTCCCTTCGGCAAGGGACGCCGCTATGCCTCCGACGGCGGCGCGTTCACGCACATCCTCGGCGGATGGGAAGTGGGCGGAATCGCGGTGCTGCAAGGCGGACTGCCGTTCACCGTCACGGTGCCGGGTTCACCGAGCAACACCGGCGCCGGCAGCCGTGCGAATCCCGTTCCGGGAGCAAACCCCATTCCGGCGAATCGCAGCATCAATTTCTGGTTCGATCCAGCGGCGTTCACGACACCGGCAGCGTTCACGTGGGGCACGCTGGGCCGCAACACGCTTCGCGCGGCGGCGCTGTATAACCTCGACTTCTCGATCGCGCGCAAATTTCTGTTCACCGAAACCAAGCAACTCGAGTTCCGATCAGAGTTCTTCAACGGATTGAATCATCCGCAGTTTGGATTGCCCGCTGCGACGGCCGGCGTCGGCGGCGCAGGCTCGATCACAAGCGCACAACGATCGAACCGGCAGATTCAGTTTGCACTGCGGTTTGCTTTCTAATTAGGCACGCCGTTATCCTGGCGAGTCCTCTCCGCACAGCCGGGCGTGCTCACGCCAAGCTCCTGATTCAATGCACGCGTGAGTGGAAGGGGAGCGCTTCGCAGACGGACGGGCCGGGCGCTTCTCAAGACGAAGGATACGTTCATCAATGCGAACATGGCTGGCTCGCGATCCATCCGGAGAAGGTGATCGTGGGCCGCGCGTTAACAGCGCAATGGCTGCCCGGACGTCCGGACCTGCACCGCCGTGCGCGACATCAACGGTCTCACGGAACTGGAGAATTTCGCTTCGTTGGTGCGGTCGTACGACCCGTCCCTTCACTGGGGCAAGTTTGGGCCGGGAGGCTCGAAAGAGCGAGAGCTTGTTGAAGGCACTGCCGGCGAGTCATCTGCCCATGGTATCCTCTTATCCAGTCTTACTGAAGGAGGACTTCCCATGCGCCTCGTTCTCGTCGCAGTCATTGCCGCTCTCTCGTTGTTCGCTCAGACGGATCTCAAGAGCATCAAGAAGATCCTTATCGAGAAGACGCCGAACGACCTCGATCAGTACATCCGTGCCGAGTTCACCAAACAAATGAAGGGCAAGGCTGCGCGACCGGACA
>VFZX01000435.1 GCA_016871015.1 Acidobacteriota bacterium
TCGCCCTTCGGGCTCCTTACGTCACGCGCGCCGGGGAAAAGGCCCCATTTTCTCCGAAAATGGGGCGTTCAGGAAACCAAGAAATCCGGAATATCGAGGTATTGACAATCGCGCGGAGAAGGTGTAAGGTGAAGATCGAGCCGCACCCGCCCCTGATAAGTGTCAAGCAAGAATCCAGGCTAAAGTGTCAAGGATGTGTCCGGTCGCGCACGTTGCGATGCCTCCCGTAACAAGCCAGCGAGCAAGCTGAGCAGCTCCGGATGAAGGCTCACTTCCGGCTCGTCAATCAGCGTGACGGCGGTAAGGCCGGGACTCTGCAACAAGGTCGCCAGCCACAGGAATCGCAGCGTACCCTCGGAGAGCTGGTGCATGTACAGCGGCCGGCTGAACCGCTTATCCCGCCAGGTCATCGCGAGAATCCCCGCCGCGGCAGGCGGAAAGTCAAGGCGCTCGAATCCTGGGAATGCGGCGGCCAACGAGTCACAGATCGCGTCGAAGCGGTCCCGCTCACCCTCGCGAAGCGAGTACAGGCACGACACCAAGTCTTCACCATTCCGCCCGGGGAGGCTGGCCGGCTGCATGCGTTGCGGCAGCCGGACCGGGGCCCTGAGACCGACATCCAGCGCATGATAGTACGTGGACGATGCGAGGTTCCGCCGGAACCGCTCGGGCTCTTCAAACAGCTTTGGCACCTGGGCTAGTGACGTTTCGAGCGGATTGTGGTCCCAGGTCGGGCGCGTCAGATGCTGTTGTTCCACGTCGAAGTACCGGATGTCCGCTGCTGCGGACCGGATGTGTAAGAACGGAGGGGGAACGGACCGCCGTTGCTGGCTCAACTCCTCCTGGTCGATCACGTATCCCCCTCCGCGAGGCGAGATTTCCAGCGAATACTCGAAGGGTGGAGCCGTGGCCATGGTTAGGCCAAAGGACAGCAGCGGCCGGCGGTCGATCGTCAAAACCGAAACCAGCCCCCCCTGCTCGCTCAACGCTTGGTTCAGCGTCCCGCCAGCAGACTGCGCCAGCAAGTTGAACGCATCCAGTAGCGATGTTTTGCCGATGCCGTTCGCTCCAATGACGACGTTGAGCCCCTTCAGCGGCAGTTGGATTTTGGCAAGCCGCCTGAAGTTCTCAATGCGGATCTCCGAGAACGTCCCATTCATCAATCAGACCAACCCTTGATTCTACCCCGCTGCTCGGGCCCGCTCAGCAGCGCACCGGCATGAATTCATGCGATCCCAACGCGTCGACGCCGGCGCAGTCATCAACCTACCGGACCACCAACTCCGCCACTCTCACCCCGAGTACTTCCGCGCAAGCTGGTTGAGCTTGGCCAGCAGCCTCGGCATCGCCGTCTTGGGATCCTCCTTCGCCTCATACTCAAGCGCCATATATCCCCGGTATCCGCCCGTGGCGAGCATCTTCGTCAGCCGGTCCCAATCGGACTCCTCACGCCGGCCCTGTTCCACACGGATCTCCGTCTTGAACTGCACGTTCGCCGTGTAAGGCAGGATCACGCCAATCTGCGAGTACGCATCCCGGTCGAAATTGCCCGTGTCCAGGTTCACCTGCGCCCAAGGCGAGTTGACCCTCTTGACGATGTCGACGATGCGCTCGGAACGCGCCGTGATTCCACCGTGGTTCTCCAGCCCAAGAATCACGCCGCTCTTCCCCGCGTACTCGGCTCCGCGCGACAGCACGTCCACCACCCACGCCGCCGCATCGTCCTCGCTGCGGCCCTTGGGTACCGTGCCGCCGAACACCCGGATGTGGCCCGCGCCGAGCTTGGCCGCCACGTCCACCCATTTCTTAACGTCGGCGAGTTCCTTGTCGCGCAACTCAGGCGTCGGCTGGCACATGTTCGTACGGACCGAGATCGAGTAGATGTCGACGCCGTTCCGGTAGGCGGTGCCGCGCAACGGGATCAGGAAGCTGTCCTGGGTCGAGGGGAACCAGTAGACCGTCATGTCCAGCCCGTCGACATTATTGTCCACCGCCGCCTTGACGACATCCTCATAGCTCATCGTCTTTTTGGCGAGCGCGTCGCGGTAGGAATAAGCGCAGATGGCCGACCGCAAGCGCGGCTTCTGGCCCGGCACGATAGCGGCGGCGCTTGCCAGCGGAGCAGCGAGCGCGGCGGAGAGGAAGGATCGGCGTTCCATGATCACCGATATTGTACTCCGCGCGTTATGACCGGCGGATGCTGAACTTCGACCCCGCCTTGTCAAACGCCTCCCGCGCCACGCGGTAGACTTCCGCCGCGCGGCCCGGATCCACCGCCCGCCTCATCTCATCCACGGGATCCACCAGATCCAGCTCGCGCCCGGCAACCAGCGCCGCGACATCCGGCAGATCGAAGTGCAGAAGCACGTCGCGGAGCATCACGTTCGCTCCGTGAACGTAGCGGTCCGACCTTGCCAACGCATCGTAGGACAACAGCCCCCGCTCACACCTGAGCGAGACAATCCGCGGATCGAGAGCCGCCGCGAACAACCCCCACAGCGCCCCCTGCCCGCGCCCGGTCATCACCACTCCCGCGCGGTCCACATCGGACCTCGACAACGCGTAGTCCACCGCGCGGACGGCATCGCGCACGCGCATTCCCAAGAGCGAAGTGTCCAGGTACCACGCCATGTAGGACATCGCAGTTTCGGTGTGGAACAGGAACCCGAACTCACCCGCGCGCGCGCCGTCTGCCTGCGATGGCCGCGTATCACCGATCCCACGCACGTCCACTGCGACCACCAATTGGCCCGCTCGCGCCATCTTTTCCAGCCGCCCGAATTCGCCGGCGTCGGCCTGCTTGCCCGCGTCGTGCAGGTAGACATGCGCCCGGCGGTCCGCGCCGCGTGACTCGGGCACGAACACCCACGTCGGAATGTAGATTCCCGGCTCCGACAGGAACTCAATCTTCTTGATCGAATAACGCTTGCGCGGAGTGGTGACGATCGCCCGTGGATCAAGCGGACGCTCCGGCTTCCGGTAGTCGAGCAGCCCGGCCAGGCGTTCGCGGACCCGCTCCGGCCGGCGTTCCCGCGCCAGCGATTCAGCGCGGCGGCCGATGCGCGTGTAGATCGTATCGCCCGCTTTGTCGTGGCGGATCGATCCGCTCGGAGTGCAGTAGAGCCGATTCTCAGGCTCGACCTCGAAATCCGGCTCCTGCGGCGGACCCGGCTTGCCCAGGAACCAGCGCGAAAACCAGCGCGTGGTCGCTTGCCGGAGCTTCGGTGTCCAGGCGTGCGGATCGTTGGCCGCCTCGACTGCGAACCGGTCCGGGACGCCGAGCTGCGTGTACCGCTGGCGGATGTGCTCCGCGGCCAGGTCGAACCGCGGATTGAAATCCTCGATCAAGGCCAGCAAGGGACGCGGCGCAATCGCGACATGGAGGTCACACAGATCGACGCCGAGCTTCGATCCCGGAAACACGTTCTGTTCGACGTCCGACGGCCCCACACTCGCGCCCGGATTAAAGCGGACCGGCCAGCGGTGCCCGGTCCCGCCCTCGCACACCACCGCAACCTTTACCCGCTCGTCGAGCGCACTGATGAACATGGTGAGCGTGCCTCCGCCGGAGTGGCCCGCGCAGCCCACGCGGGCCGGGTCAACATCGGGGCGCGACATCAGGTAATCGATGGCGCGGATTCCGTCCCAGACGCGGTACTGCGTCAGATCCTCTCCCATCATCAACAGGAGCTGGCCGCACATCGAGTGCTCGGTGGTGGCGCCGCCCACATCGGTGCGCCCCGTCACCGGATCCCAATACTGGCGGCGCTCGCCCTGGCCGATCGGATCGTAGGCGAACACCAGGAATCCAGCCAGCGCGAGACTGATATAAGCGCTTTGGTACTGGGGATTCATGCGTGAGTCTGCATAATGGCCGCAAGGGGAGATCAGCGAAGGAAAGGGCGGCGTTCCTTGCGGGATGTACACGTTGCCCGTGACGTGGAAGCCAGGGCGGCTCTCAAACATCACGTTCTCGACGCGGTAGCCGCGCCGTTCGAACTGTCCCTTGACCACCGGGCGCAGCGGAGTCTCCTCCGGACGGCCGTGCAGCATCTTCCACATCGCCGAGCGGACGTCGCGGTTGCGCGCCTCGATCCCGGCGGCGTCCACAATGGCGTCCCGGTGGCGGTCCCACCGGGCTGCGTTCGCGTTCAGATGCGCTGCGAGATAGCTCAGCAGCATGTCCGGATTCTGGGACGCGTGCGTAGGCTGCTCGACTCCGGCCGCCGCAGCCGCCTGGGCCGCAAGGAGAGAGGTGAATTCACGACGGCGCATAGGGTTGACGCGATGCTATCACATCGGTGCGGCGCTATACTGGAGGTCCGCCCGGGTGGCGAAACCGGCAGACGCAAGGGACTTAAAATCCCTTGGTGGGAAACCACCGTGTGGGTTCAAGTCCCACCCCGGGCACCAAACGGCAGCCGCCGTTTTCAGGATCATCCGTATGCCCTGAACCACGGCTGGGGAGGCCAGGAGCGCCTGACGCGTGCCGCCAGGCCCGATCTGCACGACCTGGCGCCACTCCGTTTCATCGCTGGACCTTTCAGTAAACCACCTCCATGTAGAATCAATGAAGCTGGTGACTATGATCCTCCGCTCCCTCAGCCTCCTCGCACTCACCCTCCCCGCCTCCCCCGCCGACTGGCCCCAATGGCGCGGACCCGGCGGCAACGGCATCAGCACCGAGCGCGGACTCCCGGTCCGTTGGAGCCAAACGGAAAACGTCACTTGGCGCCTGCCGATGCCCGCCTGGAGCGGATCCACTCCGGTCATCTGGGGCGAGACGGTCTTCCTCAACGTTGCAGACGGCGGGAACCTCGAAGCCTGGGCCGTCGGCCGCAACGACGCGCGCATCCTTTGGAAGAAGCCCCTTGGCGCCGGCAACTACAAGGCGAACAAACAAAACATGAGCTCGCCCTCTCCGGTCACCGACGGAAAGACGGTGTGGTTCATGACCGGTACCGGCCTCGTCAAGGCATTCGACTTCTCCGGCAACGAGCTCTGGACCCGCGACATTCAGAAGGACTACGGCAAGTTCGGCCTCAACTTCGGATACGGAGCCAGTCCCCTGCTCCACGCAGGCGGCCTGTTCATTCCGGTCCTGCATGGGATGAAGACCGATGACCCGTCCTACCTGCTCAAGCTCGACGCAGCTACCGGCAAGACCTTGTGGAAGCGTGAGCGCCCCACCACCGCGGTGAACGAGTCGCCCGATTCCTACATCACGCCGCAGCTCTTGCGGACAGGCAACCGGTACGAGGTTGTCCTCAGTGGAGGCGACTGCGTTACCGGCCACGACCCGGCTACCGGCGAGGAACTCTGGCGCGCGTGGGGACTGAACCCCACCAGCGACGGCTTCTACCGGATCATCGCCTCGCCCGCCGTGTTCAACGGCATCGTCTACGCGCCCACCCGCGTGCGGCCGTTTCTGGCCGTCCGTGGCGGAGGCAAGGGGGACGTGAGTAAATCCCATGTCGCGTGGACCTTCGACAACGGTCCAGACGTCCCGTCGCCAGTTACCGACGGCGAACTGCTCTATCTGCCCACCGACAAGGGAATCATGTGGGTGCTCGACGCCAAGACCGGACAACAAGTCTATGGCGGAAAGCGGATCCGGCCCGCCACCTACAGCTCCTCCCCCGTGCTCGCCGATGGAAAGCTCTACATCGGCAACGAGGAAGGGACCGTGGTTGTGTTGCGGGCCGGACGCGAATTCGAAGTCCTGGCCGAGAACGCGCTCGGTGAGTATATGCTCAGCTCACCCGCCATTTCCGACGGCCAGATTTTCCTCCGGACAGACAAGGCGGTTTACTGCATTGGCCGCCGTGCCCGGCCGTGAGTCGATACCCGCCGCCGGGGCGTTCACCTGCACCTTGACCGGCTGCTCGATCAGCATGCCGTCGCTGCCCGTAGTCAACACCATCAGGAAGAACTTGCCCGGCTTCAGGTCGTCCGGCACCCGCGCTTCGAGCTTTGCAGCGGCCTGCTTCAACACCTGCATCTCGTAGTCGGTCTTGCCGTCTGTCAGGAACACCTTGGCCACGTGTTCGCTGTCCAGGAATTCGCCTTCTACTTTGAGAACCGTCCCAGGCGTGACCGTATCCGGATTCACCACTCGCATCGTGGGCACGCCGTCCAGGAAAAATGCCAACAGAAGAATTAACCTAGATCAGGCAGTTGAAACGAGCGCGGGTGGCGGAAGATGGCCGACACTGGCGGAATGAGCGAAGTTTTGGATCCGCGAGGGGTTCACCCGCTGGGTGAGCCGGAAGACGCAGTGCAATCGTACC
>VFZX01000436.1 GCA_016871015.1 Acidobacteriota bacterium
AAGATCGTATTGCGGATCAAGAAACGTTCAGTGAACAGTATTGATTCTAGCCCGGGGGCTAACCCAAGAGCATGCCAACGCCGCCCGCCCGACTCGTCGATTTGATCTCCCTCAGCATGACGTGAGGATCCGCGAACGCGAGTGCCGCCAATGCGAAATCGATTCCGTCTGCAACCGCTGCTGCAAATTCAACGGGATTGGGGTTAGACTTTCGTCAGGGGGCAGGATGCGATGAAACCGAGTCGACGGCAGCTACTTCAACTCACAGCCACGGCGGCGGCCACAGCCGCCCCGCCCGCGGAAAAACCCGCCAAGCGGCGGACCCTCTATTACAACGACGCCCGCCACTACTACCTGTTCGTGTTCGAGCCCCCGATGCGATTGGAAGACGCCTGGCGTCCGGTGGATGAAGTGGCCGGAACGGCGGTAGATACTTTGGTGTACGGAGTGGAGCGCGGCGATGGGCTGTTCTACCCATCCAAGGTGGGCATGCGTTTCGGCGCCGATATCCAGCCGTTCACCCTGTCGGCGTATTGGCGCGTCTGGCAGAACATGCAGAGCCTGATCGACCGCGGTCTGGACCCGCTTGAGGTCTTGCGGGACCGCGCCCGGGCCAAGGGCCTCGACTTCTTCGCCAGCGTCCGCATGTCGAGCCACGGCGGAATGAACCCGAAGTTCAAGGTCACAGAGGGCGGCAGAGGCATGGCCCATCCGGCACTGCGCGACCATCAGTTTGCGGTTCTCGAGGAGTTGGCGGTTCGCTACCGGGTGGATGGCATCGAACTCGACTTCGCGGCGGCGCCCGGCGGCATGCCTCCCATCGTCCGTCAGGAAGAGGCCAAGACCTTCGCCCCAGTTCTGACGGACTACGTCGGCCGGATCGCGCGCATGGCAAGGGCAAGAAGCGGAAAACCCTGCCACGTCGCCGCGCGCGTGTATCCCACCGAGGCGATGTGTCTCGGACAAGGAATGGATGTGCGCGCCTGGCTGCGAAGCGGGATTGTCGATTCGGTTACGCCCATGCTCTACATCGATTTCAACCTCGACCCTGATATGCCGTTCGCCTGGTTGACAGAGGCGGCGAAGAGCACGGGCACGGCGGTCTATCCGATGTTGCAGCCATACGCGCGCGATGAGGCGACGGGTTCGGCGGTGCGCATCGCGCCGTCGCCGGAAGTGATGCGGGCCGCTGCCGCCAACTACTGGGATCGCGGTGCGGACGGTCTCTACACCTGGTTCATGAACTGGCCTCTCGGCAACGCCGAGCGGAGAATGCTGTCCGAACTCGGAGATCCTGACCTGATCCGGCGCGAGACAAAGCGTTACGTCCTGCGCCGGCGTTCCAAGCAGGCAACCGAACTCGGCTACGCGGCGGCTTTGCCGGTAGAAATCAAGTCGGCGAGCCCCGGCCGCGGGTACGCGGTCCGCTTTCACGTGACGGACGACGTCGCCAGCACGCAACCGCGCGAAGTGGTGCTGCGAGTTCTGGTGACGAACCTCGTCATGGCCGACGAGTTTTCCGTTCGCTTGAACGGGCAGCCGCTCGCGGGCGAACCCATCCTTCATAGCGCTGGCAACTCCGTCAGCCCCTATTCGGCGTTGTGGCTCGAGTACCGTCTCGTGAAGAATCGGCCTCGCCGGGGAGAGAACGTACTCGAGGTTTCGCTTGACAGAAGACCCGCGAAGCTGCAGGGCGGCGTCACGGTGGAGGAGATCGAGGTTCTGATCGAGTACGGAACCTACGGATGAGACCCCTCCGTCACCTGCGGAAGAAGAAGTCCTCCGCGGTGCGGGTGAGAATCCAGTGTTTGTCTGACGCGCTGAGGAAGTCCGCGTGGTCGCGGATGATCGCCAGCGCCGCATCATAGCTGTGCGGGGCCTTGGCCTGCATAGGGGCGTCGCTTTCCCACATGCAGCGCTCCGGTCCGAACATGCCGGCCACGCGCCGGATCACCGGCAGCATGTCGAGATACGGCGGCTTCTTGGCACCCAGCGCGTAGAAGCCGCCAAACTTGATCATCACGCGTTTGTGGCGGGCAATACGGCCCAACGCTTCCAGTTCCTCTTCCATTTTGCCCCGTCCGATGATGCACAGATGGTCAAGAATCACGGGAGTCTCGGGAAAACGCGCGCACATGCGGTCCACTTCCGGCAAATCCGAGGGGAGCATGAGGAAGCTCAGGGCCAGATTGTGCTTGGCGCCCGCGGCGAACATCTTCTCGTAGCCGGGGTGGTCCATCCACTGTTCCGTCGCGCCCGGTATGAGAGGACGCGTCGCCTTGCCCCGCACGCGGAAAGCGGAAATGCCCCCTTTCGACAGCGCCACCATCGTATTGTCCGGACTCGGTCCCGACACGTCGGTGATAGCCGGGACGATGCCGGTTCCACAAAACGTTTTCGGATCCTTGGCGATGACATCGAGGATGTAGCTGTGATCCAGGCCATACCATGTCATCTGCACCAGGTTGATCCGCCGCACCCCGGCGGGACGGGCGTGCTCGAGCAGTTCCTCGGCCGTGAAGCTGGGAAACCACATGTCTTCCTTGCGGAATCCGGGAGCCAATGGGTATTTCCGGGTATCGGACGTCCAGATGTGGACGTGGGCATCCACGTATCCGCCCGCCGTCGTGGATGTCTGCGCGGCGGCGCTGAGAGCGGCGGCTACCGGCGTCAAGGTCTGTCTACGAGTGATGTCCATTGCGTGTCACCGTCCCTCGCGCTATGACCGCTTTCTGGTTCCGCGGAACGCTGGAATCTTCTAGTTGTTGTAGCATGGCGCAGCCGGTCCGCGTGTATACTGGCGATGAACGGCGGGGGCCGAGTCCAATGGCCGATTCGGCAGTAGAATATCTTCGATGACAGCTCCAATGCTTCTTCTCGCCGTCCCCGCTCTGCTCGCCGCCGAGCCTTACGACCTGCTGCTCAAAGGCGGGCATGTCCTCGACCCGAAAAACAACATCGATCGCAAGATGGATGTCGCCATCCTGGGCAACAAGATCGCCAAGGTCGCTCCGGCCATCGAAGCGGCCCAGGCAAAAAAGGTCATCGCGTGCAACGGTCTCTACGTCGCGCCCGGGCTTGTCGATATTCACGTTCACCTCTACTTCTCGACGGCACTCCAATCGAACCTTCATGGCGACTCTTCGAGCTTTGCCGGTTTCCGTGCCGTCCACCCGGATGGATTCACGTTCCGGACCGGCGTCACCACCGTGGTGGATGCGGGCAGCTCGGGTTGGCGGAACTTCCCCGAGTTCAAGGAGCGCGTCATCGAAAACTCCAAGACCCGGGTCTACGCGATGCTCAACATCGTCGGCAGCGGAATGGCGGGGCGGTCAAAGGTGGAACAGAACCTGCCGGACATGAGCGCGGAGGAGACGGCGAAAGTCGCAAAACAGTTCCCTGAGCACATCGTCGGAGTCAAGACGGCCCACTACGCGGGCCCGGAATGGATTCCGGTGGATAACGCCGTCAAAGCCGGAACGCTCGCGAACGTCCCCGTCATGGTCGACTTCGGTAGTTTTCGCCCAGAGCGGCCGTTCGCCGAGTTGGTGACAAAGCGCCTGCGGCCAGGTGACATGTACACGCACTTCTTCATCGGGGTGGCGCCGCTGCTCGATCCTCGGGGAAAGATCCTTCCGTTCCTGTACGAGGCTCGCCGGCGCGGCGTGAAGTTCGATGTCGGCCACGGCGCCGGCAGCTTCTCCTGGAATAACGCCGTGCCGCTGGTTTCACAGGGCTTCTTGCCGGATTCTATCTCCACCGATCTCCACCAGAGCAGCATGAACGCGGGTATGAAGGACATGCTCAACGTGATGTCGAAGATCTTGAACCTCGGCGTTCCGGTCTATGAGGTGATCCGCCTCTCGACGATCAATCCCGCCAATCAGATCAAACGGCCGCAGCACGGCCACCTGACCGAAGGCGCCGAGGCCGACGTGGCGGTGTTGCGAGTCGACCGCGGCCGGCATGGCTTTCTCGACTCGCTCGGAGCGCGGTTCGACGGCTCGCAACTGCTGGTGGGCGAGTTGACGGTAAAGGGCGGACAGGTGGTCTGGGACCTCAATGGACGCGCTGGGCAGGAGTGGAAGCCCGGCCGTTAACTGGGTCCGCGGTCTCACGCCGTATCGGACCTGCGGCTACGGCCTGGCTGCCGTGAAGCTCATCATCACTGTGAGCTTCGCTGGCAACTGCGCCACCGCCACCACCGCTCGCGCCGGCGGCCGGTCACCCGCGAAATGCGCCCGGAACGCCCGGTTCACGCCTTCCAGATTGCCGATATCGCTGAGATACACGCGCGCTTCCACCACGTCCCGCATGGAAAACCCCGCCGCCTCGACGATCTTCCGCACGCGATCCAGTCCTTCGGCCACGCCTTCCTCCACATGGTCCTTCGCGGAGCCGATGCCGGCGACATACAACTCGTTCCCGCTGAGAAATCCCCGGCTGTAGTTATCGCTTGGCTCCATGCCGCCCGGCAGGATGGGACGCCCTTTCTCCCGCCGCGCCCGCATCGTGATTTCCACGGGCGAGTCGAAAGGCAGCCGGATCGCCCCCAATGGGACCCGGGCTGGCCGCGGCGGTTGCGTGAACACCCGGTATGGCTCGCTCATCGGGCCGAAATCGGCGGGATTGGTCAGAATCACGTTCGCCTGTGTCACGTTCGAAAAATCCAGGCCGGCCTCCCGCAAAACCGAACCCGCGTTCTCGAGTGACTGCGTCACGTGTTTCCGGATGTCTCCCACGGGCAGCCGGCCGGTGGCCGGATCGGCGCTGGTCTGACCGGAGAGATACAGAGCGCCATCCACGAAAATGCCCGGACTGAACGGCTGGTGATTCTCCATGTGCTTGGGCCGGATCACGCGCTTGCCGCCCTTCACGGCTACTCCGGCGATCTGAACCGCGGCGCCGCCCGGCAGCGCCGACACTTCGCTGATGGTTCCGGCCGGAGGCTGGCGTTTGAATGCGGATCGAACAGCCTTCGTCACTTCGGCAGCCGCTCCGGTACCGGTCACCCACACGTCCAGCGAGACAATGTCGGCCAAAGACAGTCCGTTGGCCCGCAGCGGGGCCCGGAGTTCACGCAGAGCTTGGCCGGCTTGACGCGCGCCAGCCCCGGACAGGTACACCGTGCCGCCGATCTTCACCGCCCGCGACTCCACCGGTTGCGCGCCCGCCGTGAGGCTCCCCAGGACGAACCCGGCTATCAGGCAGAATCCCGCGTTTCTCATCTTCGCCGGCGTCTCCTTCCCTCTTCTACTTCGGAATCCGTACCAGCCGGAAGCCGAGGTCCGTATGCCGGAAGGCGGTTTTCCGATGATCCCGGTACGAAGGCTGTACTTCGGCTTTGTCGAGCCCCCAATTCAACCAACTACCGCCGCGAAACACTTTCGTCGAGCCGGGTTCTGGCCCTCGCGGGTCCGCGCTTGCCGCATCGGAATAGGGCGCGTACCAGTCCTGCACCCACTCCCAGACGTTCCCCTGCATATCGTGAACGCCCCACGCGTTCGGCTTCTTGCTTCCCACCGAAGTGGGCATCTTGGGACCCTCCAGCACTTCCCCAGGCTGATTGAGATTCTTCCACGCGGTGCCGGAATTCCCCGACCAGAACGCGGCCGTGTCGATGTCACGCAGGAAGTCCTTCTTGCGTCCGGCGCGACAGGCGTATTCCCATTCTGCCTCCGTCGGCAGGCGGTAGTTGAATCTTGGATCTTCCTGACTCAGCCTTCGCGCGAACTCCTGCGTCTCGTCCCAGGTCACGCTGTCAACCGGGAGATTCTTTCCTTTTCCTTTCCTCCGGCTCGGATTCTGGTCCATCACGGCATCCCATTGCTCCATGGTGATCTCGTACTTGCCCAGTTCGAAAGCATTCGAAATCGTCACCCAGTGGACAGGCCGCTCCCGTTCGCCGCCGGCGGTTGAACCCATGAGGAACCGGCCCGGCCGGATGCGCACGAACTCGAAGCGCTGTCCCCTGATGATGGATGTGGCCGCCTGATCTCTTGCGCCGCCCAGCCCGGTCAACGCACACGCCGCGGCCAGAACCGCCAGCAGCAGAGACTTCTTCATGCTTTCGCCATCCTCCTCGTTCGTGTGCTGCCCATACCGGAATACCGAATCCTACCATGGCATTGTGTTCGCGGCCATGGAGTTCGGGTTCCCCCGCCCGAACCCCCAGGGTGTATACTTCAACCTAAATCCGGCAGTTGGAAGCGGCTGGAAGGGGCACTGGAGCAGGCGGATCGAGGGGGATCTTGGCGAATTGCTGGAAGATCGAGC
>VFZX01000437.1 GCA_016871015.1 Acidobacteriota bacterium
GCAAGCGGCAGGTGAATGCTGCTACCACCCACCGCACCCCTATCGTCACCTTTCTCTCTGCACTCACTCAGGCCCACAGATTCCGCTACAGAGCCCTTTTCATGAAACGGACTGTCCACGGGGTCGTCCGGATACGCCAGCTGGATATAAAATAAGGCCATGCGACGTAGTCTCGTGGCCATCGCCGCTTTCGCCGCCAGCCTCAACGCAGCGGGATCGGAACGCGCCACTGCGGAATGGGTGCTTCGGCTGGGAGGTACGGTCCACGTCCACGGCCATCCGCAGCGCATCACCGACATCGCTCAGCTTCCGGCCGGCGACATCAAGCTCCACTCGGTGAACCTGGTCCCGCTCATGCTGGAACCCGCGGACTTCGCACGGCTGTCCGGGTTGTCCGACCTCCGCGAGCTCTACATCTCGGGCCGGACCTGGCACTCGATGCCGACCTCCACCGCCCGTGCGACGTTCCAGCATCTCGCCCCGCTGACCACGCTGGAACGCCTGGTGCTGAGCCTGCCGGTGCAAACCGAAATCCAGTTGCAGGACGACGCCATCGCCGCGATCGCGCCACTGGTCGGCCTCCGTGAGCTCCGCCTGGCGCAATCAAAGATCAAAGGACAGACGCTGGCGCCGTTCGTCCGGCTCCGCGAACTCGACCTGCGCAACACGCTCACCACTGATGCAGCCATGCTCACCTTCGACCGGATGACGGCGCTCGAAAAGCTGAACCTGCGGGACACGTTGATCACCAGCGACGGACTCAGGCCTCTTGCGGGACTCACCGCCCTCACCGACCTCGATCTTGCCGGAACCGCCATCGACGACACTGGCGTCGCCCATCTTGCCGGACTCACCAACCTGCGCAGGCTCAATCTGCTCGGCGCCGCCGTCACTGACTCAGGCCTCGACTCCCTCTCCCGGATGATGCAGCTCGAAGAGCTGAATCTCTACCGGACCCGTGTCACCAACGCGGGACTCGACAAGCTCAAGCCGCTCCGTAAGCTCACACGAGTCGACCTGCGATACTCGCGCGTTACGCGGTCCGGCGCCGCCGCCCTTCGCGCCGCACTGCCTGCATGCACGGTTTCGCACCTCGATTCCGGCTCCTCATCCGGAACGCGCGAGGAGGAGATCCACCGCCTGTTGTCCTCTTCGCGATGCGCGGCGTCGCGGCTGTCGTTCGCGCACTCAACACTCACCGACGCGCAGCTTGCGGGTCTCGGCAAATGCTCCCAGCTTACGAGCCTCGACCTCAGCCACACGTTGGTGGAGGGAACCGGCCTGGCCGCGCTCGCGCCACTGCGGCAGCTCACCACGCTGAACCTGTCCGGAACGCCGGTCACCAGCGGCGATCTCAAGCAGCTCACGGCTCTCACCAGACTCCAGCGCCTGGACCTGTCGCACACCGACATCACCAACGACGGCATACAGCACCTGGCGGTACTTCCGGATCTGGCCGAGCTCGACCTCACCGGCAGCGACATCGGTGATCCCGGCCTGGCCCACATCGGATCCATTAAAGGACTGCGCACTCTGCTTCTCGGCTACGGCCGGTTCACAGGCAAGGGGCTCGCGAACCTCGCCGGGCTCACTCAACTCACCCGGCTGGAACTTTTGCGGACGCGCACCGATGACCGCGGACTCGAGGCGATCGCCAGGCTCACCTCGCTCACGCGCCTGAACCTCGACTACACCGCCGTCACCGACCAAGGACTCGCCCACCTGGCCACGCTGCCCAATCTCCGCGAGTTGAAGCTCGACAGCGCCAACATTACCGACAACGGCGCCGCTTCCCTCGGCCGGATGCCGAAGCTGGAACAACTCAACCTCTACCACACGCTTGTCACCGACAAGGGACTCGCCGCGATCCGCGCCGCGCTTCCGAATTGCCGCGTCGTGTGGGAGCGCGAGTCCGCGCAGAGCACAAGGAGGGGAAGCTGATGCTGCCAGTCGCATTCCTGCTCGCCGGCGCCTGGATCAATGATGCCGATCTCGCGCGGATGGCCCAGGCCCGCGACACCCGCAAGCTCGACCTGTCGTTCACTCTCCTCAACGACGCAGGCGCGGAAAAGCTCCGGAACCTGCCGGCGGTCGAGGAACTCAACCTCGCATCCGCCGAGCTGATCACCGACACCGCGATCGGCCACTTCCGCCATTGGTCCAAGCTCCGCGTGTTGAACCTGCGCGGAACCGATATCACTGACACGAGCATGGAGCATATCGCGCAGATGACCGGCCTCGAGTCGCTCGACATCAGCTACACGCAGGTCACCAACAACGGGCTGGAACATTTGGCCTCGCTGACGAACCTCGAGTCCCTCTCGCTGGGAGGCAACAAGATCACAGGCGCCGCACTGCACGTGTTGAAAGTCCTGCCGCGATTGAAACACCTGGATTTGAGCGGCGCGCAGAAGCGCAACTCCGGGACCTGGGCCACTGCAGTACAGGACGCCGACATCGAAGTCGTGACAGCGCTGTCAGGACTCGAATCACTGAACATCAGCGGACTCCGTTTCACAGCAGCCTCGCTCACCCGCCTCCGTGCCCTGAAGAATCTGCGCCGTCTGGATCTCGGACGCACGCGCGCTGATGCCGCCGGACTCGAGGCGATCGCCCAAATCCCGCGCCTGGAGCGGCTGAGCTTGTGGCGAACCAATCTCAGCGATGCAAACGTGGCCGCCTTAGTGTCGATGCGCGGGTTGAAGGATCTCGACGTCGCCGAAAGCGGACTCACCGAAGCCAGCTTTACGGCGTTGCGCCAGGGGCTCCCCAACTGCACGATCCGGGACGGTAAATAGATGTTGCCGCTGCTCGCCCTCGCTGTCGTCGATTTTGCCCGCGACGTATATCCGGTTCTCGAAAAGGCGCAATGCCGGAACTGCCACAACGAGAAGGGACCCGCTTCGACCACACGTGTCCGGTTTCCCGCGCCCGGTGCAAACCCCGCGGCGGTGAGTGAATTCGCCAAGAGCCTCGAAGTCCTGGTGGACCGGCCCGATCCCGCCCAATCGACGCTCGTACGGAAGCCCACCAACAAGGAAAAGCACACCGGCGGACAACTCATCCAACCGGGAAGCGCCGCCGAAAAGGCCCTGATCGAGTGGGCGCGGTCATTGCCCGTGGCCGCTTTAGCGGCGCCTCCCCTGCGCCGCCTCACCCACCTTCAGTACGACAACACGGTACGGGATCTGCTCGGCGACCAGACACGGCCCGCCAGCCGGTTCCCGCCGGAAGACTACGTCAACGGATTTCAGAATCAAGCCTCGTCCCAGGATGTGCCGCCGCTGCTGGCGCGCGCCTATGCGAACTCGGCTGAGCGGCTGGCGCGATCGGCATTCCCGGGCGGTCGCGACGTCAACAAACTGATCCCGTGCGAGCCACGGCCGGGCACCGATGCGGCCTGCGCCAACCGTTTCGTGCGGACCTTTGGCGCGCGAGCATTCCGGCGTCCGCTCACGGATGCCGAGGCCCGGCGGTACACCACGGCGCTTCTCAGTGCGGGGGCATTCGTTGAGGGCGCACGCGTGGTGGTGGAGGCGATGCTGCAGTCGCCGAAGTTCCTGTTCCGCATCGAGACGGGCGGCGCGAACCGTCCCTATGAGACCGCGTCGCGCCTCTCCTACCTGCTCTGGAACACAATGCCTGACGCGGAGCTATTCCGCGAGGCCGCCAGTGGGCGCATCGGCGTGGACAGGGCACTCCGCCGCATGCTTGCCGATGACCGGGCGCGCGGCGCGCTCGACGATTTTGTCGCGCAGTGGCTCCGGTTTGATCTGCTGCTCAACTCGGTTAAGGACCGCCGCCTGTTCCCCGAGTTCAGCGAGGATTTAGCCGCTGCAATGGCGGAAGAGACGCGCCGTTTCGTCGCGGACATCGTGTGGGGGGACCGCCCCTTCATGGAGGTGTTCACTTCGCCGTCCAGCCACGCAGGAGCGAGCCTGGCGCAGTTGTACGGCGTCTCGCGCCCGGCAACCGAATTCGTGCGCGTGAGCCACGTCCCGGAATCGGGCCGCGCGGGACTGCTCGGCCAGGCGATGTTCCTCACGGTCACCAGCAAGCCCGGCGAGACCTCGCCCACCATACGCGGATTCTTCGTGCGCGAGCATTTTCTCTGTTCGCCGGTTCCCGATCCGCCGCCCGGCACCAACTCCAGCCTGCCGCCGCAAACGCCCGGCCGTCCGCTGACGGCGCGCCAGCGCTTGGGCGAGCATGTCGCGAATCCCGCTTGCGCGGGCTGCCACCGGCTGATGGACCCGATTGGATTCGGACTCGAGGGATTCGACGCCATCGGCCGCAAACGCGAGCGCGAGACGATCACGTTCTTCCCCACGCGCGAGACCCGAAACGATCAGCCCCGCTCAGTCCACCTGCCACTCGACACGGCCGGCGATGTGGACGGAATGGCCAATGCGGCATTCACCGATCCCGCGGGACTCGGCCGGCTGCTGGCAGCGAGTTCCCAGTGCCAGGAGTGCGTCGTCAAGCAGTACTTCCGCTACGCGATGGGCCGCCACGAGGGCCGCTCGGACCAGGACCTGCTCGCTCGCGCCGTCGAGCGCTTCCGCGCCTCCCAATTCAATTTCAAAGAGCTTATGATGTTTGTAGCCAGCAATGCCGCAACCAATTTCCCGTAGACGCGTCCTCAAGGGAGCCACCGCCGCCGGCACGATGCTGCGGATCGGATTGCCCGCGCTCGAACCCATGCTCAACAGCCACGGGAACGCTTACGCGGCCGGCGAGCCGATCCCGTCGCGATTCGTGTTGTGGTTCAACGGTAACGGGATCCCGGAACGGTATTGGATTCCGGCAGAAACAGGAGCGGATTATCAATTAACTCCGTGCCTGGCGCCGCTTGCGCCGTTTCGCGACCGGGTCCACGTGGTGAGCGGCCTTGACAATCCGGCGGCGCGGATGCCGGGTCCGGGCAACGACCACCACCGGTCGATGAGCGGGTTGATGACCGGCACGCCGTTCACGGGCCGGGGCGCCGGGGGTCCGTCGATCGATCAGTTGGTCGCGGAACGGATCGGCGCGTCGTCGCGGTTCCGGTCCCTGCAGATCGGCGTCTGCCAGGAGTCGCACGGAGAGAGCATCCACCGCAACATGAGCTGGGCTGGATACGAGCGCGCGCTTCCGCCGGAGTTGGTCCCCGCGGATCTGTTCGACCGGATATTCGGCACCCGGCCGCGTGACTGGATGGACCGCAAGAAGAGCGTACTCGACGCCGTGCGCGAGGACTTCGGCGACCTCAACAGGACGCTCGGCCAGTCCGACCGGGCGCGCATGGATCAGCATTTCTCCTCGATCCGCGATCTCGAGCGCGCGATCCTGAGCCTGCCGCCGGACTACCGGGGCGCGGCCAGGCCCGAAGCGGGCGGGGATTCCAAGGATTACCCGCGGGTGGCCAAGATCCAGTCGGACCTGCTGGTCCACGCGTTGGCGTCCGGCCAGACGAATGTGGCGACTTACATGTTGACGAAGTGCCAGAGCCTGGTCCGCCTGCCGTGGCTCGGTTACACGACGTTGCGGCACCATGACTATACGCATACGAACGCTGATTCCCCCCGGGCGCAGCGGATCCTGAGGGATATCTGCCGCTGGCACGTGGAGGAGTTTGCTTACTTACTCAGCCGGTTGGATGCGGTCAAAGAAGGCGCGGGGACGCTGCTGGACCGGTGCGTGCTCGCGTTTATCCATGAGCATGCGGAAGCCAACATGCACAAGAACAATGGGCTCGTGGCCGTGCTTGCCGGGCATTCAAAGTTGGTGAAGGGGCGGCACACGAAGACAACCGGGACGATGGCGGAGTTGTACCTGTCGTTGGCCAGCGTGGCGGGCGCGGGGTTGGAGCGGTTTCCGACGGCGGGGAGAGTGTTGGAGGGAATCGCTTAGTAATCAGGTGTCTTGACCAGAACCGCCGTCCCTGCGCGACCGGACACATCCTTGACACTTTAGCCTGGATTCTTGCTTGACACTTATCAAGGGCGGGTGCGGCTCGATCTTCACCTTACACCTTCTCCGCGCGATTGTCAATACCTCGATATTCCGGATTTCTTGGTTTCCTGAACGCCCCATTTTCGGAGAAAATGGGGCCTTTTCCCCGGCGCGCGTGACGTAAGGAGCCCGAAGGGCGACTGGAGTCAGGCGCGCCCAGCCGGGCCGGGCGCAGCCCGGGCCCGGGGCGGGGCCTGTGTTGCTCCGCGTCATTCGGGGAGTGTCTGACGATCCTCACCTGGCGCCGCCTTGCGTGCCCACTTCTCGG
>VFZX01000438.1 GCA_016871015.1 Acidobacteriota bacterium
GGACCGAATCGACCGGTTCGCCGCGCGGGCGCGCTTCAGCCGCACCGTTGCGGTCGAGAAGCTGGTCGCCGTCGCGTTCGAGCGCATGGGCGAACTCGGCCTTGAGATATAGAGCATTTTCACCAATAGTGTGGCTTCGTGTGGTCGCAATGGAACTGAGACGCTACCGCGAGCCGTTGTCCGCTAATTCCGAAAATGCTCTAAATACCCAGTAAGCCCAGTTTTCTAATATGCCCCGCTTACTCACGGCATGCGATAAAACCATTTGACCGGCACGGAGAGGAATAACAGGTCAGAATAACCAGGTTGGACCTGAAACCGCTCCAGTGACGCAAACGCCGGATACTGGCTTGTAACGATGTGCGCACGGTCGCGGATAAAAATGACACTGGTGTAACCGTACCCGTGATTCTCGCTCTGCTCAAGCAGCTTTACGGGACTCCAGGTTTTGCCTCCGTCGCTGGAGACCGCCGAGTTCAACGGTGAACGGGCGGTCATGCCATAGCTCCAGATCGCCAGGAGATCGCCGGTGGAGGGAATCGTAGCGATATACGGCGGCGCACATACGCCGCGCAAGGGCGAAAGGTACGGTTTGGTCCACGTCTCGCCGCGGTCGGACGAATACGAAAGGAAATGCCCGCCGGCGACCGAGCGCATCATCATGATCAGCCGGCTATCCGGAAGCTGGGCGACGCTGGGCTCGTTGACGTTCTGCCCCTTCACCTGGGCGGGCGTGAGGTCGGGCGCGGGTACGTGTTTTCCGGCAAGCCACGTCTTCCCGTCATCGTCGGAGTACAGTAGATAGGGCCAGCGGATTCCGCCTACGTACTCGCGGCAGGACAATGCGATGCGCCCGTCGCGCAACCTGCGGAAGCATGCGTTGTTGGCGTAATGTTGGTTCCCGTTGTTGGGCGTAATCGGCACGGGCCCGCTCCAGGTCCGGCCATCATCTTTGGAGCGGCGCAGCAGCATACCCTTTTTCTTCATACCGGGAACCTGGCCGATGTAAGCGAGCAGGATGTCTCCATCGCCCGCCCGAACCAGACTTGCGGACATCACGTTCCCGCCGGGGTTGTCCGGCTCGAAATCCACAACCGTCCAGGGCTGGCTCCAGCTCCGGCCTCCGTCCCTGGTAATCTTAGCGCTCAGCCGGGCCGGCGAACCATCCCAACCCTTGCCCGCGAAGTAGTCCGACCAGATAAGAAGGAGGCTGCCGTCCTTCAGTTCGAGAAGATCGCCCTCGCTGTGGCGCGGAGCCTGCTGCGTGGCCTTGCAGGCCAGGGCCCGAAACAGTCCGTCTCCCGGCCGGGCATCCTCCGGACCTTCAGGCATCGCGTCTTCACTCGTATAAGGGTACGGGAAGCGATCGAAGAACACGTAGCGATACTCGGAGACGACCGCTAGTGCGCCAGGGTCGGGCTGCGCGCTTCCGAAGTGCATGCGAAACTTCGGCGGGTAGGGGTCATGCTCGAAGCGTCTGGCCCGCCCCCGATTGATTTCGACCTCCAGTCCCCGAGGGAGCAGCTTCAGGCGCACTTCATACCAGCCGCCGGCCAACGGCGGGGCTGAGATCGTCTCGAGCGTACTGCGTCCGGCCAGCATGCGCTCGAGGCGCCAGACCGCGGGGCCGGCGCCATTGTTCTCCAGCCAGATCCGCCAGGGTTTATGGCCTGGGTGGACATATGAGTATCTGCCGCCCTTGGCTGAAGCGGAAGCCTTCACCCGCCACGCGGCGTGTAACGTGCCGCGCGTAAGCGTGTAATCATGGCGTTCGGGAAAGAAGCGATCTTGACCGTTCAGAAGATACACTTCCTTACAACGCTCGCCGGAGGCTTTGGCGCGAAAGAGTTTACCCGGCAGTTCGATGCATTCGAGGGGCTCAAAGTTGCCGTAGTCCGTATAGCCTGGGATCGTGAACAGGTGATTCATGCCCCCGAAGGGCCCCCCACCGGCGTTATCGGCACCCAGCGTGCGTGGCGGAGCATTTGCCGCTCTGCGAAGGAGTGCCGCGGGCCCAAGGCCCAGACCGAAATAAAGCCCCCAGGAGAGGGCAAACATCTGCCTTGGCCAAAGCTTCATGAGCGTACCTCCCCAGCCACTTAGAACACGAGCTTCAGCGCGAACTGAATGCTTCTGGGGAAATTCACCTGGCCGGCAACTCGACCGAACTGGCTCGGGTTGTTGAAATCGGTGTTGGGGTCGCGGAAGCGAGTGCGATTGAAGATGTTGAAAAATTCGGTGCGGAACTCCAACGAGACTCTCTCGGAAACGGCGGTCCGCTTCAGTAGCGCGATGTCCTCATTGAGAAGAGGGAAGCCACGGATTTGAGAGATAACCTCGCCCAATGTGCCAAAGGTGTAAGGTAGAGGGTTGGAGAAGGCGGCGGCGTTCAGGTAGAGGTCTTTGGCAGGGTCCTGAAACGGCACCTGCATGGGTACGTTGGGCACGCGGTTAGGACGGTTACCGCCATTGAACAGGTTCAACTGGCTGCCGCCGCCGATGGAAAGCGGAAAGCCGGTGGCATAACGGGAGATGAAGGTAGCTACCCAACCACCGGCCAGCTTATGGGCGGCGCCGGTCGAGCTCAAGAGACGCTTGCCTTTGCCCAAGGGAAGCTCATAACTACCCGCAAACACTATGTTGTGAGTCTGATCATTGGGGCTGATGGATTTGTCCAGCCGCTGGTTGTAGGTGTCGCGCACGACTCCGGCGCCGAAAGCGCTATCCGAGAGTCCGGTGGTCGCACCCTGGGGCGCCATGGCCTTGGACAGTGTATAGCTCACCAAGAAGTGATAGCCCTGAGCGAACCGGCGCTGGAGTTTGAGCTGCATCGAGTGATAACTGGAATTGCCCGTTGGCTGCATGTAGTTGTTGATGGTGCGGATATGAGGAAACGGACGCAAGGCTTGCGCAACGGTTCCTTGAAAGCCGGTGTAGGGAACGGGGATACCGCCTGCCCGGGCCTGCGCGGAGGCGATGTTTGCCTCAAGCAAGGGGCCCAGGCTCAAGTACCTGGGATGAAGCTGGTTTAGGTTTTCGCCGCCCCATGCCAGGTGCGTGCCTTTGGTGCCGACATAGCCCAGATCGGCCACGATCTGTCCCCGAAGTTCTCGCTGGACGCTGAAATTCCACTGCTGCTGGTCCGGCATGATGCCGGCGGCCTGGTTCATGTGATCGACATCGCGGTTGTTCACTAAGGTAGGGTCCAGGAACGGCAGCGGCTGATTGAATGCCGGAAAGCCGTCGTCCAGATGCCGGGCAGCGCTGAAGCCATCCAGCGAATCACCGCTGTCCTGGAACACGAATCCCTGCTTGAACAAGTTGGTGAACCTGCCAATGGTGCTGGCGTTTCCCGGGGCGTACATAATGCCATAGCCAGTACGCACCACTGTCTTGGAGTCCACTTGCCAGGCCATGCTGGCACGGGGAGCAAAATGGCGCAAAGGACGGTTTTCCGCAAAGCGCGAGCTGCCAGTACGTCCCTGACCGGGCCCGGCGAAGATCAAGGCGCCAGGGAGTCCGGTAGCCGGGTTTCTGGCGGAGGGACTGAACATCGACATGCGATCGTGAGCTTCGGTCAGGATCAGCGGGACCTCGTGCCGGACACCCAAAGACAGGGTGAGCCCGCGGCCCAGCTTCCAGGAGTCTTCGACGAACCAGCTAAAGCTCTTGACGCGCGAGCCGTTCCTGTAACCGCCGACCAAACGCGTCCAACGGAACGGCTGCCCGAGCAGAAAGCTGGCGTACGAATTGCCCCAGCGGGCGAAATCAGGGGAGTTCGGCTGAGAGGTCTGACCTCTGCCGTGGTAGAACCAACCACCCTCCACGATGGTCTCCAATTGGTTGGCCCGCCATCCCAGATAAGCAAAGCCGGCCTTGACTTGGTGGTTGGCACGAAGATAGGTCAGCGTGTCCTTTATATTGATGTTGTTGTCCGCACGCGTGGAGGGCTGTGTGCTGGAATTGCCCATGTGGCGGTAGCCGGCAAAGGTAAAGGTGGGGAACGACTTTACTCCGGGTGCAAGCCCGGGAATGTTAAATGGGTCGCGGGCACTGCTTTCGACAGGCACACGGCCGCCGTCAGAACGCGTGAGGCCGGCGACAAAGTCATTGAGCAGGTTGGGCCGCAATATGGCGTTGTGGCCGAGGCGAAAGGTGTGGGAAAGAAAGCCTCCGGTGAAACCTGGATTCCAAGGCCCGTCGACTCCTTCCATGGCGATCCCCCGACTATTACCCCAAAACATGGAGTAGAAGACCTTGTGCCGGGCGTTGACTGCATGGTCGAACTTCAAGCTATAGTTATTCCGATCCGCCCGTTCGATTTCGTTCGAAACATAGTTGATGGTTACGGTCGGAAAGTGGGGCGACGGCCACATCTCGTTAGCCTGGGTGGCGATCCGGCTCCAGCGCTGTTTGGGTATCACATTGCCCGGAAAGGCATTGCGCACGAAGCCCCCCCTTCCATCCGGCCGAGTAGTGGCGGGATCAAAGATGGGGGTATTGAACGAATCGAGGTACTCCCCGAAATCACCCTGCCGCTGGCGGGGAGTTGGAATGGTAAAGATCCGGAGGTTGGCAGGGACACCACGGACGCGGAAGCCGGTGTAGGCGAAAAAGAAGAATGATTTGTTCTTGCCGTTGTAAACGCGGGGGAGAACGATAGGCCCACCGAACGTACCGCCGAACTCGTTCTGTCTCTTTCGAGGTTTGGCGGTGGCAAAAAATCCTCGTGCATCCAGCACGTCATTGCGCAGGAACTCGAACACGTCGCCGTGAAAGGCGTTGGTTCCGGATTTCAGGGTGAAGTTCATTACCCCAAAGCCGCGGCCGAACTCCGCCGAGTAGTTGGCGGTATGCACCTTGAACTCCTCGACCGCCTCGTAGGGCGGAGCAATCTTGTCCGAGCGCCCGGGGGTTTCCGAGTCCATGGCCGAGGCGCCGTCGATGAGAATCTCTTGGGAGAAGTCCGGGCTCCCGTTAACGGATTTACTCCACATGTTTCCCGAAACGCCCGGGGCGAGGAAGATAAATTCCTCCATTTGGCGGGGTCCGGAACCCAATGCCGAGGCAGAGAAACTGCTCATGGAAAGGGGCAAGTCCAGCAGGAGCTTCCCCTCCATCACGGTTCCTAGTTCGGCCGAGGTGGTGTTCAGGCTGGGGCCAGCGCCCCGGACTTCGACCACCTCAGTAACCGGGCCGACCTGCAAGGTGATGTTCACGGTTACGGTGGTGCCAGTGGAAACGACGATGGGCTGGTGGGAAAGCTTTTTGAAGCCGGAGAGGTTGGCGGTGACCTCGTAGCTGCCCACCGGCAAACCGGAGATGAGGTAAGCCCCGGCTGAGGTGCTTTCAGTTCTGGTCGAGACGTTGGTTGATAAGTGGGTGGCCACAATCTCGGCGCCCGGGATGACCGCGGCGCTGGTGTCTTGCACGGTTCCCTGGATGGCACCCAGGGAAGTCTGGGATCGGGCGGGCAGCGCAAAACACTGAAGCAACGCCACAACCGTACAGATGAGAAGGGTGAATCGTTCCAAGGGCCACATATATCCTCCGTCCGTGCGGGTGAAGCGCATTCCGTCCTCTGGACGCATGTTGACACGGATTTCCATTTTGGGTTTCCTAGACCCGCACAGTGTACACCCGCCCGGCCCAAAATGCAAATGGCAGTCTTTTCCAATCAGGAACTTCGCATGGGTGCTCAGAACGGGGCGGAGACTGGCCGGATTTGAGGCGTGAGCGGTCAGCGTTGCTGGTGGGACGCAGGTGGCGGAGTCAAGAAACAGTTTTTTGGCTGGGAGCGAGGCCCTGAAGAGGCGGGTAGAGGTGAGGGCGGACAGCAAGGACGAGCAGGGCCAGCCGCCGGTGAGAGAGGCGGAGGCGAAAGAGAATAGATTCTGGGGGACAGGCGTTGTCAGCCGGGGGACCGGATCGGCGGCGGACACTTCCAGATCCAGGCCCTCAGTTGAGCCGCGATGGCAATGGTGGAGAGACCAGCGCGCCGGGCGAGCTTGGAATGGCGAAGAACGAACGCCGGCGACAGCGCAAACGCGATCAGCAGGATGAGGGTGACAGCGGCCAATCCTCGATTGGGGACTGGCGTCCGCTCACCGTGCTCATTGAGGCGGGTGGGCCGATGGGCTCTGGTGCAAACCGGCCGAGATGAGAGAAAATGACGTAATGCCCTCCTTCGTTCCGGTTGAAGAGTTGTTCGCTGGCCGCCATTTCGACGCGGAGATTGTGGTGTTGTGCGTGCGGTGGTACC
>VFZX01000439.1 GCA_016871015.1 Acidobacteriota bacterium
CATTAGCTCATCTCTAGTATGCAAGTTGAGCGTCTTGTTGTCAAGCTTGGCGTTAGTTCTATTTGCGCAATCTGCTGAGCCTCCTCCTCTCCTCATTGCCGCCGCCTCTGACCTCGCTCCCCTCGAGCAGACCTTGACGCAGGCCATCGCTTCGAGGACCGGCGTCGCCGTCCGCTTCGTGCTCGGGTCTTCCGGGCAACTTGCCGCCCAAATCCGGAATGGCGCCCCTTACGATCTGTTTCTTTCAGCGAACGCCGCCTACGTCCGCGATCTTGAGACGAGCGGGCACGTGGTGGCGGGCTCGGGCGTCCCATACGCGACGGGGCGTCTGGGGCTGTGGTCAAAGTCCGGCGCGGTGAAGCGGGTCGAGGATCTTGCCGGGGCCGGCGTCGTGCACGCCGCCATCGCCAATCCCGGCCACGCGCCTTATGGTCTCGCGGCGAGGCAACTGCTCGAACGCACCGGACTCTGGAAGCGGATCGAGCCCAAGATCGTCTATGGCGAAAACGTCCGCCAGGCCCTGCAATTCGCCGAGCGGGGCAACGCGGACGCGGCCATCGTCTCGTGGACCCTGGTGTTCAATCGCAACGGCATCCGGCTGTCCGAAGAGTTGCACGATCCCATCCGTCAGGCGGGAGGCGTTGTCGCCCGGAGCGGACGCAAGGCAGAGGCCCGCAAGATCCTGGACTGGCTGCGGTCCACCGGCGGCCAGAAGGTGCTGGCGGGGTTCGGGCTGTTCCCTCCGGTCAAAGACCGGTAGCAGACCTGATATGATGTTGGCCTCTTGAGCCCGCGCGTTTGGGCTCTTGTGTGCCGCTCCACTGGCATCACCACCAGTGTCCACCAGCCGGTGCATCCGGTGCTGATCCGGAACAGCCAGAACGTGCTGCTGCGGCTAACGCTTGAGTCCACGCTGCAGGTGGACTTGGCTGGCACCGATGACCCCGCGCGATCGAAGCGCTCGAAATTTTCCATACCGGCTCGACGGAGACTTTCGCTACCGGGGGTCGTTTGGCGAATCCGTGCCTCGCGCGGCCAGTGTCACTTTCCGCGGCGCGGTGGCAGTAGCGCCAGGAATGAATCACTTCTGGCTATCGTGCAAGCTCAAGCCTGACGCGGATCTCTCTCAAAGCGCGTGGCGGCGCGCATCGCGGGACCTGCAGGAAGACATCGATATCGGACTCAGCCGGAGCACCGATGGCGGCCGGACGTGGGAGCCGCCTCGCGTCATCATGGACATGGGCGGGTATGGGGGCAAGCCTCAGCACGAGAACCGGGTCAGCGATCCGGGGATCGTGATCGACCAGGCCACCGGTGAGATCTTCGTCTTCCCCGTCTGGATGTGGGGCAAGCCCGGCGGGATTCGAGATCGGCAAGGTGGCGCCGCTCATTCTCGCCCAGCCGAAGCGGGATGAGAAGGGCGATTCGTTCGCGACGATCATGATCAGCCGCGACCACGGCGTCGCTTGGACCGTTCCGAATCGGGCCTACAACGACGGCAGCGAGTGCCAGGTGGCGGAGCTGAGCGATGGATCCCTGATGCTCAATATCCGGACCCGGAACGAGCGGTTTCGCGCGGTCCGGGTGACGCGGGACCTGGGCCGGACCTGGGCCAAGCACGCCACCGACCTCAAACACCCTGATCGAGCCCCGCTCCAACGCAAGTCTGAGGCGGTTCCGGAGTCCCAAAGTACAGAGCTTTCTCACCACACCATTCAGTTGAGCTTGGACGACGGCGCCACGTGGCCGGAGACGTGTCACGTGCTGCTGGACGAAGGGCGCGGGCGCGGGTACCCGAGCGTTTCGCACATCGGCGGCGATCATGTGGGGATCGTGTACGAGGGCAGCCGTGCCGACCTGGTGTTCGAAAAATTCGCGATTTCCGAGCTTTTGCCGGACCCGGGTGCTGCTGGCCGGTGAGCTTGTCCGCAAGGGGATCCGGAGGTCGCGGTTCCACGGGAATTCGATTTTCAAAGATCTGGTGGGACGGAGTGGGACAAATTTTTGTCCCGCCCCGCCGCTCAAGAATCAGGCCACGGGCCCGTCGCGGCGCGCGCAGGTCGCGGTAGTTCTCCAGACTGCGCGGAATCATCAACTGCCCCTGGCCGACACGCCGTTCCTAGTAAGACGCTGTCTGGCCGCCGGTGAGCACGGCCGGAATGATGTTGACTGGGATCCTGGCGGCGCGGATCATCTCGACGACAGGGGCGCTAAGGCCGGTGGAGTCGACGATGAGCGTGGTCCGGCCGCGCAGATCGGGGGCGCCGGCCCTCGCAGAAGACGGTCCGTTGTGTTTCGGCGCTCGATGACGGCCAGCGCGGAGTAGTCGTTGGCGTGGCCAAGATCGAGCCCGGCGGTGACAAAGCGCCTGTTGGAGAGTTCGGCGAAGTAGACCGTCATCACCAGGCGGGCTGGTGGCTGGGGTGGGGTCCGGTGTGATGATGGCTGGTCCGGTTTCGGCAGCGGAAGATGTTGAAGAAGATGACATTGTGTAGGTCCTGGAGGGGCTGTAGCCCGCCAACGGTTTGACGATACACGAGTGTCAAGGGGGTGGAGGGGTGGAAAGGGGGTGGCGGGGTGGGGTGAGTGGGTTGGAAGTGTTTTAGGATGAACGGGTTGGGGGCAATGAAAAATATTTTGATTTTAGGAGAACGGGTTTGGGCGGGGATGGCGGGGGTCCGGAAGTTGTTGATTTTGTTGCTATCGGACGCGGATGGGATCTGTGGGTTCAGCCGGTTTCGTATAGACCTGGGAACTGTCCCGTACCGTGGACACCGGATTCTGCATGGAAGCCCAAGCTCGTCGAGGAGAGATCCAAGCCCACGGTCAAGCAGCACCTCGCCGCCGTGCGCATGATTTTGATTAGCTCGTGGCCGGCCAGGTGGCGCCACGAAGCAGCCCCGGCGCGGGTTTGCGTTCCGGATGCTGGCGTCTATCGATGCACCTTCTGCCGCGAGACATTCGACCGCAAAACGATGGACTGTTGCCTCAACCCGCACAAACGCCCGCGCAGATACCGGCGTCCCGGCACTGAAGGAGTCCATGTGAGAACGAAGTTCTGAAAACCTACCGGCACTCCTCTCAAAGCGAGTTGGGTTGCCGCCATTTCCTCACGTCCGCCTGCCGAATCGAGGCGCGCCCTGCGCCTCAAGGCCTTGCGACGGCGGAGACGACATAGGACCCATTAGGGTCAGCGTCCGCGAGGTATCGGAACTGGGCGTACAGCGACTCCGGAAGCCTTGCGTGATGCGGGCCGGGCATCGCGCTTCATGCGTTGCGAAAACTCTACCTTTGGTCCAGCGCTCAGGGGCCAGTTTCCGAGTAGCCGACGATTCGCCCAGGAATGATGAGCCTATCAGAACGATCCTCCGAGACCGGCTCCATCCGATGCTGATCCGGATTAAGCGGATGCCCGAAACCTCCTGCCAACCGTCGGCAGGATAGGTTCAAGTGCTCAAACCACAGTCCCCCGCCGGACGGCAAGCGGTTCCTGGTGATGGAGCCGGCGGGCGGATCGCAGCCGCTCGAGGTGGTGGCCAACTGGCCGGCGCTCGTCAACCAGGGCTCGCGATGAACGGCGCGCAGGTAGCTTTCGGCTGGGGTATACTCAACCATGCCTCTGGACCCGGGGGATAAGCTCGACCAGTACACCATCGAGGCGCTCATGGAGAGGGCGGGATGGGCCAGGTGTATCGCGCGCACGACTCCAAGATCGGCCGGACGGTGGCGATCAAGATCTCCAAGGGCGGCGACTTCGATGAGCGGTTTCGAAAAGAAGCGGAGGTGCTGGCCAAGCTGAGCCATCCGCACATCTGCACGCTGCTCGACACCGGACCCAACTACCTGGTGATGGAGTTCATCGAGGGCACGCCGCTGAGTGCGGTGAAGACCCCGCTTGGCATGGACAAGGCGCTGGGGTACGCCGACCAGGTGCTGGACGCGCTGGATACGGCGCACCGCAAGGGGATCATCCACCGCGACCTCAAGCCGGCCAACGTGATGATCAACCGGCACGGGACCAAGCTGCTGGACTTTGGCATCGCCAAGAAGGTGTTGGTGCAGCCGCCGGTCGACGAGGCGACGCTGACGGCGATGACGCGGAATGGGGAGATCATCGGGACACCGCAGTATATGGCGCCGGAGTTGTTCCTCGGGGTGGACGCCGATGCGCGGAGCGACCTGTGGGCGTTCGGGTGCCTGCTGTACGAGATGCTGTCGGGGCGGAAGCCGTTCGGGCAGGGAGATCGGGGGGGGAGCCGGAGGCGCTGGGAATGGGCGCGGGACTGGAGGAGGTGGTGCGCAAGTGCCTGGCCCGTGACCCCGACGATCGCTTCCACTCTGCCAAGGACCTCAAGTACAACCTCGGCCGAGCGATCAAGCAGCAGCCGGTGGCGGCGCCGGAGCCCATTCGATGGCCCTGGGCGGTCGCGGTGGCAGTGGCGCTTGTGCTCGGCGGTGTGATCGGCTGGGCAGTGACGCGGTCCGGTCGGCTCCCCCCTCGGAGCAGGTGGTTCGGTCACAGATCGTTCCACCCGAAGGCGGCCAGTTCGACACATTTGGCGGATTCGGCATCTCGCCCGACGGGCGGTCGCTGGTGTTCGCCGCGACGGCGCCTGGTAAGAGCGGACTCTGGGTCCGGCCGATGGACGGAACGGCGGCCCGGCTGCTGCCCGGCACCGATGGTGCGGTTAATCCCTTCTGGTCGCCCGACGGCCGTTCGATGGGCCACTGGGCCTCCGGCAAGCTCTGGCGAGTGGACGTGGGAGGCGGAAGCCCCGTCGCCGTCGCTGATACGCCCTTCTTGGCCGGCGGCGCCTGGGGCGCCGATGGCGGCATCGTTTATGGAGCGCCGGAGGGGCTGCGCCGTGTGTCCGCGTCCGGAGGCACATCCGAGCCGCTGACCACCATTGATTCCAGCCGAGGCGAAACGGCTCACTTGTGGCCGCAACTGCTTCCCGGCGGGCGGATCTTGTTCCAGGTCGCGGGCACACCGGAACAGGCGGGGATCTACGCGACCTCGCTGAGGAATCCGAAGGAGCGGATACGGCTGGTTTCCAACGCGGGAGGCGGCGTGTACGCGGCGGGTCACCTGCTGTGGATTCGCGGAACCACGCTGGTGGCCCAGCGGCTGGATCCGGAGCAACTCAAGCTGTCCGGCGAGCCGATGCCGGTTGCCGATCCGGTGGGCATTGCCGCTGCCACGGGCGCCCTGCTGATTCATGGAGATCGCGGGGGACGCCAGTTGCGATGGGTGGACCGAGGGGGCAAAGCCGCCGTCAATTTGGGACAGCCGGGCGACTACTCCACTGGGTTTCGGGTGTCGCCTGACGGGCGGCGGGTTGCGGTGCCCCGCGGAAGCTCCGGAGGCCAGGACCTGTGGATGGTGGAAGTGGATCGGGGCGTCTGGAGCCGGTTCACCTTCCTGCCGGGATTGGCGGGGCTCCCGGTCTGGTCGCCGGACGGCAGGGTTGTGATGTTCCGCGCGGGCACTCCGCAGAACCTGTACCGGAAGGAGGCGAGCGGAGCGGGAACCGAGCAGCGGGTGACCGCGTCGGCCAACCAGCAGTGGCCCATGGACTGGTCGCGCGACGGCCGCCTGATGCTGTACTACGAGATGGCGCCGGAGACGCAGCGGGATCTGTGGGTGCTGCCGGTGGGACCGGACGGCAAGCCGGAGGCCGGAAGTAAGCCGCGTCCGTACCTGCGCACCCGATTCAATGAGTTCTGGGCGCGATTCTCGCCGGAGCCCAACCCGCGGTGGGTGGCGTACACCTCCGTAGGCAAACAGCTTTGGTCAGTTCGAGTACGTGCTGTTTTATGCTGCGAGAGTTCGAAATGCGTCCACGATGGGGAGCCAATTCTTTTTCGCATCACGAACCATGCGCGACCGGACACATCCTTGACACTTTAGCCTGGATTCTTGCTTGACACTTATCAAGGGCGGGTGCGGCTCGATCTTCACCTTACACCTTCTCCGCGCGATTGTCAATACCTCGATATTCCGGATTTCTTGGTTTCCTGAACGCCCCATTTTCGGAGAAAATGGGGCCTTTTCCCCGGCGCGCGTGACGTAAGGAGCCCGAAGGGCGATGGAGTCAGGCGCGCCCAGCCGGGCCGGGCGCAGCCCGGGCCCGGGGCGGGGCCTGTGTTGCTCCGCGTCATTCGGGGAGTGTCTGACGATCCTCACCTGGCGCCGCCTTGCGTGCCCACTTCTCGG
>VFZX01000440.1 GCA_016871015.1 Acidobacteriota bacterium
AAACACGTAGAACGCGCCCGCGGGCTGGGGCACGGTTACGCCGCGGACGCTCGCCAACGCTTGGATGCAGAAGTCGCGGTTGTCACGCAGGCGCGCCACCATATCGCGGATCATCGGCTCGCCGTCCCGGAGCGCAGTCTCGGCCGCACGCTGCGAAAAACTCGGCGCATGGGAAATGATGAACTCGTTCAACTGCGCGGCCCGCGCGGCAAGATCGGGCCGCGTGACGATCCAGCCCACGCGCCAGCCGGTCATGCAGTAACTCTTCGAAAACGACTGGACCACGATCACCGCGTCGTCCGGTGTGGCGAGCTTGAGGATCGAGGGGACCGCGGCCGGACCCTCATAGTAGAGACGCTCGTACACCTCGTCGGCCATGAGCCAGAGTCCGTGCTCGCGCGCGAAATCCAGCAGCGCCTGCTGCTCTTCCACCGTCGCGACCCACCCCAGCGGGTTTGAGGGCGACGTGTAGAGCAGCAGCCGCGTCCGCGAATTGACCGCGGCGCGCATGGCGTCAAAGTCGATCCCGTAACGGGTTCCACGCAACGGCTGCGCGATCTGGCGCGGAACGGCGTTCACCAGTTGCACGATCGCGGATCCATTGGGCCAGGCGGGGGTGAGGATGACCGCTTCGTCACCTGGGTCGAGCACGCAACGGATGCCGACGTTCAGCGCCTGGACTCCGCTCGTGGTGACCACGATCCGGCCTTCCGGATCAAGACCGACTCCGTGGGTGCGCGCGTAGTAGTCCGCCAGCGCGCGCCGCGTCGAGGGTAGCCCAGCGTTCGCCGTGTAGTAGGTGAACCCGTCGGCCATCGCTTTCGCGGCGGCATCCTTGATGAACTGGGGCGTCGGCAGGTTGGACTCGCCGAAGTAGAGGCGGTAGACGCCGTCCATGGTCATCGCGATCTCGGCGAACTCGCGGATCCGCGAATAGGGGACTTCGCGCGCGGACTCAGCCAGGGCAGCCCGCATCAGTCGCGCTTCCCACCCATCAGCTCTTCGATGTTGACGAACTCGGTGGGATAGTCGCCCGTGTAGCAGGCATAGCAGTATTCGAACCGCTGGTCATCGTCGACGGACTGCCGCAGCAACGCGAGCGGAAGGTATCCGAGCGAGTCGGCTTCAACGAACCGGCGGATCTCCTCGATGCTCTGATTGGCGGCGATCAGTTCGCGCTTGGTCGGCGTGTCGACTCCGTAGAAGCAGGGCGACAGCGTCGGCGGGCAGGAGATCCGCAGGTGCACCTCACGCGCTCCGGCGTTGCGGACCATGCGGACGATTTTGCGCGAAGTGGTGCCGCGGACAATCGAATCGTCCACCAGCACCACGCTCTTGCCCTTGAGCAGGTAGCGAACGGGGTTCAGCTTGAGCTTGACGCCGAAGTCGCGGATGGCCTGGGACGGCTCGATGAACGTGCGGCCGACATAGTGGTTGCGGATCAACGCCTGGCGGAACGGGATCCGCGCTTCTTCGGCGAATCCGATAGCCGCGGAGACGCCGGAGTCGGGCACGGGGACCACGAACTCAGCGCTCGGCGCGGGGTGTGCTTTCGCAAGCAGCCGCCCCATATTCTCGCGCGACATTTGAACGCTGCGGCCGAATACCAGGGAATCCGGACGCGAGAAATACACGTGCTCGAACACGCAATGGGCGCGGTTCCGGGGCGCGGCGAAGTGTTCGCGGTGCATCCCTTCGGGTCCGATGATGACCATTTCGCCGGGCTCGACGTCGCACATGTAGACCGCGCCAATCAGGTCAAACGCGCATGTCTCCGAGGCGAACACGTAGCAGACCTTGCCGCCCGAAAGCTCGAGCTGGCCCATGGCGAGCGGGCGGAAGCCATGAGGGTCACGCGCGATGAACATGCGGTTGCCAGCAAGGAACACCAGCGAGTAGGCGCCTTCGATTTCAAGAAGGGCTTCGCGCAGCGCGTCGGCGAGCGACCGCTCGCGCGAGTGGGCCACCAAGTGCAGAATCACCTCTGTGTCGCTCGAGGCCTGGAAGATCGCGCCCTCGGCTTCAAGCGCCCGGCGGAGGGCCGCGGCGTTGGTCAGGTTCCCGTTGTGCGCAACGGCAAGCGGACCCTTGTTACACGTCACCGCGAAAGGCTGGGCGTTGCGGAACACCGTGTCGCCGGCCGTCGAGTAGCGCGTGTGGCCGATCGCCATGTGTCCGGGCAGGCGGCCCAGAACTTCGGGGGCGAAGATATCGGCGACATGGCCCATGTCCTTGTGGCACTGGATGGTCTTGCCGTCGGAGACCGCAAGTCCAGCGCTCTCCTGTCCGCGGTGCTGAAGTGCGTAGAGCCCGAGGTAGGCGACATTGGCCGCCTCGGGATGTCCGTAGATGGCTACAACTCCGCATTCCTCGTGAAACTTGTCGAACATGTCACCTCATCCGGCTAACAGTTCCGGCAGCGCGTTTTCCCATGCGGCGCGCAACGTGGCCACGTCTGCCCCGGCGAGCGGCATTCCCCGGTTTGCAATCGATAGAGTAGCAGAGGCAGTCCGGCCGATCACGGGGGCTTCGACCCCATGACGCGCGGCGACCGCCTGGACACCAGCCGCGTCGCTGGTTGAGACGAGCACACGGGACGGACCCTCGTGGAAAAGCAGCAGCTCGGGCCGCAGATCCGAGTCCAGTTCCACGACCGCTCCGATTGCATCGGCTCCGAACGAACATTCCGCCAGGGCGACGGCCAGGCCGCCATCACTCAAGTCGTGCGAGGAGTCCGCGAGCCCTGCAGCCACCGCCTCGCGGATCGCGGCGTGGACACGGCGTTCATAATCCATGTCGAGCTTCGGTGGCAGTCCCCAGGTGGATCCGATCACGGTGCTCGCGTACTCACTCGAGCCGAAGCGGCCGGGGTCGCATGTGCCCAGCCCGCCGAGCAGAACAATGTCGAGCCCAGGACGGCGGAACACAGGGCTGACGGGCGCAGCGGTCTTCATGAGTCCGACGACGCCGAGCACTGGAGTCGGGTGGATCGGCTCGCCGAGAGTCTCGTTGTAGAGGCTGACGTTGCCGCCAGTGATCGGAGTCTCGAAGAACGCGCACGCCTCTGCCATTCCTTCGATCGCTTCGACGAGCTGCCGCATGATCTCCGGCCGCTCGGGATTGCCGAAATTCAGATTGTTGGTGGCCGCCACAGGACGCGCGCCAACCACCGACAAGTTGCGGCAGCATTCCGCCACCATGAGCCGTGCGCCTTCGCGGGGATCGAGCAGGCAGTAGCGGCCGTTTCCGTCGAGCACCATGGCGACTGATGTGTCTGTATCCTTGATGCGGACCACGGCGGCGTCGGATCCGGGTCCGGCGAGGGTGTTGGTGCGGACCATGTAGTCGTACTGCTCCCACACCCAGCGTTTGTTGCAAAGGTTGGGCGAGGAGATCAGCTTGACAAGATCCGCCGAGAGGCCGGCGCTCGAGAACTCCGGGCCATGCACCGGAAACTTGCGGTAGGCAGGAACGCCGTGCGGACGGTCGTAGAGAGGCGCTTCATCGGCAAGCGGACGGTTCGGGATCTCGGCCACCACGGCGCCGTGGTCCTTGACGCGGAGGATACCGTCCCCCGTCACGGTCCCGATGGTGACGGCGTCGAGGCCCCACTTGCGGAAGACGCGGAAGACTTCTTCTTCGCGGCCGCGATCGGCCACCAGCAGCATGCGCTCCTGCGATTCCGAAAGCATGATCTCGTAGGGAGTCATACCAGTCTCGCGTTGCGGGACATGCATCAGGTCGATCTCGATTCCGGTGCCGGCGCGGCTTCCCATCTCGCAGGTGGAGCAGGTGAGCCCGGCGGCGCCCATGTCCTGGATGCCGACGATTGCTCCGGTCCGCATCGCTTCGAGACAGGCCTCGAGCAGGAGCTTTTCCATGAAGGGATCGCCGACTTGCACATTCGGCCGCTTTTCCTGCGAATTCTCGTCGAATTCGGCTGACGCCATGGACGCGCCCTGGATGCCGTCGCGTCCGGTCTTTGCGCCGACGTAGATGACGGGGTTGCCGATGCCGGTCGCGCGTCCATAGAACACTTCGTCATGCCGGAAGACACCGAGCGCGAACACGTTCACCAGCGGGTTTCCGGAATAGCTCGGATCAAAGGAGCATTCGCCGCCGACGGTGGGCACGCCGAAGCAGTTTCCATAGTGCGCGATGCCGCTCACCACGCCTTCCAGGATCCGCCGGTTGCGCGCGCCGGATTCAGGATCGGTGAGTGAGCCGAAGCGGATCGCGTCCATCACGGCGACCGGCCGCGCGCCCATGGTAAAGATGTCGCGAAGGATTCCGCCGACACCAGTAGCCGCGCCCTGGAAAGGCTCGATGAAGCTCGGATGGTTGTGCGACTCGATCTTGAACGCGATGGCCCATCCATCGCCGATGTCGATGATGCCCGCGTTCTCCCCGGGTCCCTGGAGTACGAGGGGGCTGCGGGTCGGGAGCTTCTTGAGGTGCAGGCGGGAGCTCTTGTAAGAACAGTGCTCGCTCCACATGACGCTGAAAATCCCAAGCTCGGTAATGTTGGGCTCGCGGCCGAGGATCTTGACAATCCGCTCGTATTCGCCGCTGGTCACCCGGTGCGCGGCGAGTTGTTCTTGTGTAATGGGCATTAGCTGCGAACGAGTGCGCTGACCATCGATTCAAAGATTCCGAGTCCGTCGGTGGATCCCATGAGGGGGTCCGAGGCGCGCTCGGGATGGGGCATCATGCCGAGGACGTTGCGGCCTTCGCTGAGGATTCCGGCGATGTCGCGCATGGCTCCATTCGGATTATCGGCGTAGCGGAAAGCGATGCGGCGCTGCTTTTCGAGTTGATCGAGCGTGTCATCGTCAGCCACGTAGCAGCCTTCGCCGTGCGCGATGGGGATCCGCAGAATCTGGCCGGGGCGGAGGGTGTTGGTGAACGGCGAGCCGGCGGTTTCGACGCGAAGGTCCACCGGCTTGCAGATGAACTTGAGGCCTCGGTTGCGGATGAGAGCGCCGGGCAGGAGTCCGCACTCGGTGAGGATCTGGAATCCGTTGCAGAATCCGGCCACCAGACCGCCGGCGGCGGCGAACTTTTTGACCGCGGGCATCACGGCCGAGAACTTGGCGATGGCCCCGCAGCGGAGGTAGTCGCCGTAGGAAAAGCCGCCTGGAAGAATGACCGCATCCACATCGCCGAGGTCCGCCGAGCCGTGCCAGATGAACTCAGCCTTGTGTCCCAGATTGTGGGTCACGGCGTACCAGGCGTCATGGTCGCAGTTGCTCCCAGGGAACACCACGACACCGATTTTCATGGGGGAAACACCAGTGTAACAGGAAGCGGCCCCATGCTATCGTTGTTCGTTCCATGTCCGCCGTTTCGCACATCACTCCGGCGTACCGCTGGGCGGTGATCGCCTGGCTGTGCGTGGGCTACATGATCGCCTATTTCGACCGGGTGAACCTGTCGGTGGCGCTCAGCCAGAAGGAATTCCAGCAGCTCTTCAACCTGTCGAGCACCGACCGCGGACTGCTGAACTCGGCGTTCTTCATCACGTACGCGCTTGTGCAGATCCCGGCGGGATGGGTGGTGGACCGCTACGGATGCAAGTGGCCGTGGGTGTATGGATTCACGTTCTGGAGCGTGTTGTCCGGGCTGACGGCGTGGGTGACCGGATTCTGGCAGTTGTTCGCGATCCGGCTGCTGCTGGGGCTGGGCGAGAGCGTGATCACGCCGGCCGGAATGCGGTGGATCCGCTACAACTGCGCCGAAAATCAGCGGGGGTTCGTGATCGGAATCTACATGGCGGCGGCCAAGCTGGGTCCGGCGCTCGGGAGCGAGATTGCGGCGCGGCTGCTGAAAGGCTTCGGATGGCAGAACATGTTCATGATCCTGGGATTCGGATGCCTGGTGTGGATTCCGGTGTGGATCCTGTTGGTGCGGGACGATGACCGGGAGCTGGAGCGGAAGGCGATCCAGGCGGCGGGAGCGCAGGCGGCGATCCCGTTTGGGCGGCTGTTGCGGAGTCCGGTGATCATCGGGGTGTTTATCGGGACGTTCTGCTACCAGTACTTCGTGTATTTTTCGATGACGTGGCTGCCCTCCTATTTCGCCGAGCGGCGGGGCCTGGACTTGAGCAAGACTGGCAACTACACGTTCTTCAGCCTGTTCGGCATGGCGGTGGTGGCGACACTGGCGGGCTGGGTGGCGGACCGGCTGAT
>VFZX01000441.1 GCA_016871015.1 Acidobacteriota bacterium
CATCTCACCCCAGAGCAAGTCCGCGCCTATTGCCGGAGTTGCGGATATCGGGCATAGCTAGATGTATATAAAATGTGAAAATGCTCTATCTGCTATGAGCAAGTCAGCGCAAGCAGCCGCGCCGCATATCGTTGAAACAGCAAGCAAGCCCCCGGCTTCGACCAGTGCCGCTCCACAGGCATCCGCCACTGGAAACGTCGATAAAATCCGCGACATTATCTTCGGTGGGCAGATGCGGGAGTACGAGGCCCGCTTTGACCGCCTGGAAGAGCTCGTGCGCCGCGAGCTTTCCGAGATCCGCGAAAGCACCCGGAAACGGATCGATACCCTCGAAGCCGCGATCCGCCGCGAGCTTGAGGCTCTGGCTACAGCGGACCGAACCGAACGGGAGCAGCGCACGGAGACCCTTAGCAAGCTTACGCAGGACCTGCGCGACCAGGGCGAGAGTCTCACCCGCAAGCTCAACGACACCGATACGCGCCACACGGACGCCGAACGGGGGATCCGCAATGACATGTCCGTCCAAAACGCTCAAGCTGGCGATGAGTTGGAGCGCCGGGCACAGGACTTGGCGGCCTCCCTCGACCGCCGCTTCCGTGAGCTGAATCACTCCAAGACGGACCGTGCGGCGCTTGCGGCGATGCTCACCGAAGTCGCCATGCGGCTCAAGGGCGACTTCGAGCTTCCCAGCGGCGAGTAATCTCCGCCATGAGCCCGGCTCCCCCCGGCGGCCAGGACGGGGACGATCGTCTGCGCGAGTTGCGGGAACTGCTGGCGCCCACCGACGACGAGTCACGTGAGCGCGTGGCCAAGGTCCTGGCGCCCGCCGTGCAGTCCAATTTCGAGCGTGGACCGGACTTGCACCGGACTCTCAAGCCCGTCATTCGCGAAACGCTGTTGACGTCGATAAAACACGATCCCGGACTGGTGGTCGAAGCCATGCTGCCCGCGATCGGGACCCTGATCCGCCGATACATCTCCCAGGCGATTCAAGAACTCGCCGATTCGGTCAACCTGGCGCAGGAGCAGGCCATCTCGCTCCGTTCCCTTGAGTGGCGCTGGGAGGCTTGGCGCACCGGGAAGCCGTTTGGCGAGATCGTTCTAGCGAAGAGTCTGCTGTACAAGGTGGAGCAGGTGTTTCTGATTCACCGCGAAACCGGACTCTTGTTGATGCACCGTACCACCGCCGGAGTTGTCGTCCGCGACGCCGACATGGTCTCCGGCATGCTGACCGCGATCGAGGACTTTGTCCAGGACTCGTTTGCCGGCGGCGATGGCCACGAACTGGACACGATTCAGGTCGGCGACCTCCGGGTGTGGCTCCGTCATGGCAGCCACGCCGTGCTTGCCGCGGTGATCCACGGGGTGGCTCCGCCGCAGTTCGGTGGTGTGCTGGAGCGCACGCTGGCCGGCATTGAGGAGCAGTACCGTGGCCACCTCTCCCCCTACCGCGGTGATCCCTCGGTGGTGTCCGGCGCCGGGCCCGCGTTGGACCGATGCCTGCTGGGACAGGCGGCAATGCAAACCAGGCCCGCCCGGGTTCGTTGGCGGATCTGGGCTGCTGCCGCCGTGGCCACCCTTACGGTGCTGGCGGCGTTCCGGATCCACGACTACTGGAAATGGCGCCAGCTCGTCGGGCGCCTCGGATCGGAACCCGGCTATGCGTTGACCTTAGTCCGGCGCGGCTGGATCCACCACTCGATCGAAGGGTTGCGCGATCCGCTGGCTGATCCGCCGGCGCCCGCGGTCGAGTCCGCCGGATACCGCCCGGACCAGGTGTCCCTGGTGTGGAGGCCATTCGTATCGCTCGATCCGCGGATCGTCGCGCGGCGTGAATGGCAACCGCGGAAGCGCTTGCTCGAAGAGACTGCTGTCCTCTTCGAGACGGACTCGGCGGTGCCTGACCGCGCAACTTTGGACGCCGCGGCGTCCCGTGTCCGCGATATCCTGGAATGCGGTGCGCAGTTAGGAAAGCAGCTCAGAATCCACGTGTCGGGCGGAGCCGACGGTACAGGTACCGAAGCCCGCAACGAGGTGCTGGCACGTCAGCGGGCCACGGCAGTCGCGGAGGCGCTGGCCGGGCAAGGAACTCTCACACCCGAGATGCTGGTTCTGGGTCCGCGTTTGGCTGTTGGTAGCAGGACGGTGCGATTCAAGGTGGAGGAACGGCAATGATTCAGCGCAAGGTGTGTCTCCTGGGCGCCTACGCGGCCGGCAAGACCAGCCTGATCCGCCGGTTCGTCGACAGCATGTTCGATGATCGCTACCTGACCACGGTCGGTGTCCGGGTCGACAAGAAAGTGCTATCCACGCCGCACGGAGAAATGACGCTGATGATCTGGGATCTGGCCGGCGAGGATGACTCTACTCCGGTGGACTTGCGCCGGTGCAGAGGATCCTCCGGGCTTGTCCTGGTGGCTGACGGATGCCGTGCCCACACTCTCGATACTGCGGTCCGGTTGGGCAGCGATGCGAGCAAGGTCGCGGGCGAGGTTCCCCGGATCCTCATGATTAACAAAGCGGACCTCAAGGATGAATGGGAGGTCACCGCCGGTCGCATCGACGGGCTCCGCCGCACAGGCTGGACGTTGTACTTAACCAGTGCGAAGTCGGGCGAGAACGTGGAAGAAGCGTTCGCGTCGCTCGCGGCCAGCATGGGACCAGCGAACGTATGAACGAAATCAGCTCCGTTTTCGCCGCTCTCGACATCGCGTTGTGGAGCCACGAGTCCGGACGCCTTCAACTTGCCGCGAAGCTGCCCGCATGGCTGGCCGTGGCTGTTGAACCGGATGATTGGGCCCGGTACCTGGCCGGACTCCACCCCGTGCTGGGCGATTTCCTGGCCGATGCGCCGGGCGTGTGGGATGGCCCGGTGGATCCGGCCCGGCTCGGATCTGGTCCGTGGATGGCGGGACCTGATGGCAGGCAGGTTCTGCAAGCCTGGGCGCTCCGCTGTGGCGGGTCCCGGTTCCTGGCCATCGAATCGTTGACCGCGCGGCAGGCTGAAGGACTGGCGGCGCTGCAGCGAGCACGGGAGACCAACCTCCTGGCCGAGACCCTGAACCGGCGCGCGCTCCAGCTTGAAGATTCCGCGCGGGCCAAGAGCGAATTCCTCGCGCGTCTCGGCCACGAGTTCAAGACGCCGCTGAACGCCGTTATCGGTTTCTCGATGCTGCTGAGCGAGCAGAAGGCCGGATCGCTGAACAAGCGGCAGCGGTTCTATGTCGACGCGATCCGCATTGCCGGCAGGCAGTTGCTCGACGTCGTGAACGAATTGCTGGACCTCACCCGGATTGACTCTGGTGTGATGCGTCTGAACCTGGAGCAGTTCACAATCGAGAGCCTGGTCCAGGAGTCGCTCACGCCCATTTGGATTCAAGCGCAGCAAGCAGGCGTCGACGTCTTCGTCGAGAGCCAGGCGCGTGACTTGATCGTTACCGCGGACCGTGTGAGACTCAGGCAGGTGCTCGTGAACCTCCTCTCCAACGCGGTCCGGCACACGCCTTCGGGCGGGATTGTCCGGCTGACGGCGCACCGCGGCGACGGCGTGGTGACGATCGAAGTCCATGACAACGGCGTTGGGATTCCCGAAGCGTGCCAGAGCCGGATCTTTGAGGAGTTCTACCAGGCGGACAACCAGCGGGGCGACGCCGGAACAGGACTCGGGCTGGCAATCTCCAAGCGCCTGGTGGAACAACAGGGAGGCTCGATCGGGTTCTCGAGCAAGCCCGGCGTGGGATCGACTTTTTGGTTCCGGATCCCGGTAACGCATCCGTGAAGCTCCTGCTGATCGCCATCGACGACAACCGGCAGTCGCTCGATCTGATGGCTTCGGCTTTGGAACAGGAAGGCGTCGAGATGGTCTGCTTTCAAGATCCGGAGGCAGGCCTTCAAGCGGTGATCGAGCGGCGGCCGGTGGCAGTGCTGTGCGACCTGATGATGCCCAAGCTCAGCGGGATGGAGGTGCTCCGCGCGATTACGGCGGCCAACCCGGCAATCCAGGTGATTCTGGTCACGGCGCACTATTCCACCGAGTCCGCGGTCGAGGCGATCCGCGGTGGCGCCGCGGATTACCTGGAAAAGCCGATCGACATCGTGAAGCTGCGCGAGCGCGTCGGCGCCATCCTTGCCGATGCCCGGCGCCGGAGCGCGCCGGAGAGCGACCGGTCGGCGGACTCCTATCGGGGAATCATCGGCCGGAGCGCGGCGATGAACGAAGTGTTCTCCTTGATGCGCCGGCTTGGTCCGCACTTCCGGACCGTGCTGGTGACTGGTCCGACCGGTGCTGGGAAGGAACTGGTGGCGCGGGGCCTGCATGAGTTGAGTCCGGCGGCCGTGGGGCCGTTCGTCGTCTGCAACTGCGGCGCGATTCCGGAACAGTTGGTCGAGAGCGAATTATTCGGACACGTTCGGGGAGCCTTCACCGGCGCCGTTCAGGACCGGGTGGGGTTGTTCGAGTCCGCCACGGGCGGCACGCTGTTGCTCGATGAGATCGGCGAGATGCCACTGGCGGCACAGGCCAAACTGCTTCGGGTGCTGCAATCCGGCGAGGTGCTGCGGGTGGGATCGCCGCGGCCGCGGATTGTCGACGTCCGCGTTGTGGCCGCGACACACCGTGACCTGCGCGCCATGATGCGTGCCGGAACGTTCCGTGAGGACCTGTTCTTCCGCCTCGGCATCGCCGGTATCCGGGTACCAGCGCTCCGGGAGCGGCCCGAGGATATCCCGGTGCTAACGCGCCACTTCGTGCGCCACTTCGCGGCGGTGTATGGCAAGACTGTTACGGGCGTTTCAAAGCGCGCGGAGCTTCTGTTCGCCCGTTACCCGTGGCCCGGAAATGTCCGTGAGCTCGAGGGAACGATCGGGTACGCCGCACTGATGTCACAGTCGTCCGTGATCGATGCCGGAGACTTGCCCGAATCGCTCAGCGCTCCGGCCGATGTCCAGGTGCCTGGCAATGTTCAGCTATCTCTCGCTGAGGCCGGAGCCACTCACGTGCGCCGTGTGCTCGACAGCGTCGGCGGCGACAAGACTCGAGCGGCCCGAATCCTCAAGATCAGCCGGGCGACGTTGTACCGGATGCTGTCGGCGGGTCAGCGTTCCAAGTAGCCGTTGCCGATCACCTTGAGGATGACGCGGCCGACTTCCGGATTGGTCCGCTCGATGACGGGCTTGACGACGCAGCCTTCGCGTACGTGCTTGGCGCCCGGCATCATCGACTGGCCCTCAGCATGGGCCAGCACGCGGGCGAGATCAAAAGGCTCCTGCCCGATGAACGGGACCCAGGGCAACCCGCCCGCGGTTCGTTGGGCCTCCTCGGGATCCAGCCAGGCGCCTTCGGGAGACAGTAGATCAAACACCACGATCTTGACTCCGTTGATACCGTAGCGGAGATCCTGAACGCGTCCGTAAACCTCGCCGTAGACCGTGTAGCCCGGATGCTCCTGGCACCAGGCCTCGATCTCCGGATGCGACTCGAGCGCCTTCCACCAGACCACTTCCGGCGCGCGTCTTTTCCAATCGGACCGGGAGCCAGTGTGCATCTCGCCGTCCTGCCAGCACCAGCGTCCGTTCGCCCCGTGGATCTTCTCGGTGATCCAGACCATTTCACCCGGCTGGAAAACGCTCGCATAACGCCGCAGGTTGTCCATGTCGTAGACAGGATGGTATCCCCGCGGTGGTTGCACGTTGTCGCCGCCGGTGATGATCTGCGGCGGCGGTTCATAGTGTTCGACACCGAGCTGGGCAGCCATATCGTCGCCGATCTGGGCTCCTTCCGGGGCGCCGATCAGCAGCCCCATCGAAACGACTCCGCGGAGTTTCTTGACCTTGATCCGGTGGCGGTCACTCTTGCCGTCGGCAAGGAACTTGAACTCCGGCCGGGTCGTGTCAATGATACTGTCCGGCGGGATGTAGGCGCCCAGCTTCCCGTCGAACCAGTCCGTGGTCCGGACACAGGCTGTGAATCCACCGAAAATCTTGACGACGCTGAGCGAGTCGGCGTTCGGATGTGGCTCCAGGGTCACAGGCACCACTTCCACTCTGTGCGTGCTCTTGTTCATGTATGTTGCTGGTGAGCCGGGCGGGGCTCGGACTCCTATCGCGCATTGACACCGCGTAAGTTGCTGACTCTACTATTCTACCAAACCCCAAAAA
>VFZX01000442.1 GCA_016871015.1 Acidobacteriota bacterium
TGAGGGCGGCGAAGAAGAACTGCTGGTAGCTCTGGAGGTCGAACTGGTGGGACGGCATCCCCGGGATCACGCGCCGTGGGCCTCCAGGAGCTTCGCGAACCGTGCCCGTGTGGCACACGGCGCAGTTGAGGCCGAGAATCGGGACATTCTGGCGGTCGCGCAGGCTCGACCCGATGGGACGGTCCTTGCCGGGCTCCGTCACCAAGCCGAACTTCTCGTACCGGAGGCCGGAGCGCGTGGGCAGGTATTGCGGAAACAGGTCCGGCAGCACCTTCCAGACCCAGTATGGGATCCCAGCCCGCTCCTCGGCGCCGATCGATCCGTACTTGAAGTGTTCCACCGCGTCAGCCTGCTGGCCCCATACCGCCAGCCAGGGGATCAACAGGATTGCTGCCAGACGGCACATGCCAACCACCTCCGAGCTAATGTGACTCCAGCGGGCGCGGCGTTACAGTACACTCGAAGGTAGAGACTCGTGGGCATGTTAAATCGGGGCATTTCCGTGCTCGCTTGCGCCGGGGCGTTGCTCGCCGGCGAACCGGAAGCGGTCGCCATTTCCACCAGGATCGCAGACCGGCACCTGCCTTTTGGCACAATTCTGGATCCGATGATTGACGGATCCACGATCACGGGCTACACGCGGTGTGGAGATTCAGCGATCTGGACTGGCCATTACCTGGCCGCCGAGTCCTACCGGTACGCTGTGACGCGGACTCCGGAGTCGCTCGCCGCTGTCCGGCGCGCGCTCGACGGTGTCTGGCTGCTGGTGGAGGCGACGGGGCGCAACAGCGTGGCGCGGTGCGTGATCCCCGTGGATTCGCCGTTCGCTCCAGGGATCCTGAACGAGGAAAAGCACCACGGCGCCTATGAGGCCACGGTGAGCGGAGTGCGCTTCTGGTGGATTGGCAACACGTCGCGAGACCAGTACAGCGGGCTGTTCTTCGGCTTGAGTATCGCCTGGGATCTGGTGGACGACGAGCGGGTCCGGACCGCGGTGCGGGATCTTGTCAGCCGGCTGCTGTGGAGGCTGCAGGACGACCGTTGGGATATCCGCATGCCAGGCGGCCGGGTGAGCACGACGTTCAATATCCGCGCCGACCAGCAGTTGACGTTCCTGCAGATCGGGCGGCAGGTGAACCCGGGGCAGTTCGCGCGGCTCTATCGCGACTTCCGGTTCTGGACGAGCGCCGGGGTGCCGGTCCCGATTGGCGTCGATGTGGCCGATGACCATACGTCGTACTTCAAATTCAATCTCGCGGCGATCAACCTGTTCAGCCTCCTGCGCTATGAAGAGGACGGGGTCCACCGCTGGTTCTATGAGCGCGCCTTCGATCTGTGGCGCCGGACGGTGGATGACCACGGGAATCCCCATTTTCAGATGATTGACCGGGCGATCCGTGGTCCTGACGCGACGCGGGACGGATCCACGGTGCGCCTGCTCGACGAGTGGCTTCAGCGCGGCGACCGCGATCCGCATGCCGACTTGCGCGGCATCTACCGGTCGTGCCGCCATGAAGACCGGGCTTGTGAGCCGATCCCGGTTCCCCAGCGTGTCGCCACGGATTTCCTGTGGCAGCGCAGCCCGTTCCTGCTCTACGGCGGGGGCGTGGGGCGGATCGAAGGCTCGGGCATCGACTATATTCTTCCGTACTGGATGGCGCGATACTACGGTGTCCAATAAGCTGGCGCTTCTGCTCGCCGCCGCTCCGGTGGCAGCCCAGGTATGCACTCTGTCCGTCGCCGGGTTGAACCGTGAACGGCGCGTGACGGGCGAGATCGCGACTGAGTGCCCGGCGCCGCTCCACTCCGCGCCGTTCGGCAACTGGGGCGTGACCTCGAACTTCGGACCGAAGCGCGATGGACACCAATTCCAGGGCTGGTGCCGCGATTCGCGCGTCTGCGACAACAACGGATCCTGCAGAACCGAGTGCCGGGACGGATGGTATGAATGGAACAGTTGCACGACGCGCGCCGAGTTCCGGCCGCCGAACTGTACCCTGTACAACGCCGAAGAGTGCACCAGCCAGGTGAGCACGCAGGGGATCAATGTGATGGGAACGCAGACGGTTGCGATCCGGGTGCGTTGCCCTATCGACACCAATAATGACGGGACCGCGGATGCGGGCGGCTGCACCGATGTCAAGAGCTACACGCATGGCAGCAATTTCATGTCAGTGTACGAACTGGATCCGGTCACCGGAGACCAACTGGTCCAATCGCTGTACTTCCCGCCCACGCCGGTGAATCTCAACTGCACCGTTGGAAGCTGTCCGCCCACGGGCAGCGAATGGACGAGGCCGTTCCGGTGGGAGAGTCCGGAAGTGCCCGCGAAGGTGCACGCGGAAATGGCGATGGTGGTGAACTCGGGTACTTTCAGCGATCCGGCTGGTGCATGCCGGGTGTTGCTGACGGTGGCGTCCACTGTGTCGGCGGCCTCGTTTCAGCCCGTGGTGGCGCCGGATTCACTCGCCACGGTGTTTGGCGCAGGACTGACAGATTCGACACCCGCACGCGTGTTCCTCACCGGCGCCGACGGTGCACGTCACAGCGCCGGGATCCTGTACTCCTCACCGGGCCAGATCAACTTCGTCGTGCCGGCCACGGTGACGGTGGGCGAGGCAGCGCTGGCGGTGGAGAGCGGACTCGGCACGCGGGCGATCGGCGCGGTGCGGCTGGCCGCGGTGGCGCCCGCGATCTTTACGGCGGATGGATCCGGCCGGGGAAATCCGGCGGCGCTGGTCCAGCGGGGCTCGGAGTTCACGCTCGCGAGTGAGCCGGTGGTGGTGACGGCCGAAACGTACTTGCACTTGTACGGGACGGGGATCCGGGGAGGCCGCCAGGCGGTGGTGGTGCGGATCGGCGGGGTTGAGGCTCCGCTGCTGTATGCGGGTCCGCAGCCGGAGTTTCCGGGGCTGGATCAGGTGAATGTGCGGATTCCGCAACTGCTGGCGGGCCGGGGGGCGGTAACGGTTGAACTTACGGTCTTCGGTGTGGCCGCCAATCCGGTGGTGCTGGTGTTGCGGTAGATCCACAACCACGGCAACGGAGGAGTTTAGCGCTTCTTTTTGAGGGCCGGGCCAGACCCGGACTGGCTCGACCCACGGAACACATAGAGATGTTCGCGCGTGCGGATGAAGATCGCGTCCGAGCCCAGAGCCGGAGTCGCGCGGACTTCTTCGCCGAGATCGTTCACCGCGAGAACCTCCCACTGCGCCCCGGCCTTCAGCACCGAGATCTTCCCCTCTTCGTTGGCGATGTAGATGCGGCCGGCGGCGGAGACCGGTGAGGCGTAGTATTCGCCCAACGCCTTTTCGCTGCGTCCCTGTTTCCTGATCTCGCCGGTGGCGGGATCGAGCGCCGTAACGATTCCGCCTGTCTTCACCATGAAAAAAACGCCGTTCACAAGAATGGGCGAGGGGATATACGGCACGTTGCGTTTGACCCGCCAGACCGGCTTCTCAACGCGGCCCCTGCTGGCGAGCGGAATGGCGACAGCGCCCCACTCACCGATGCCGAGTTTGGCCGCCTCGTCCCATTCGGCGGCGGTGACGAATTTGTCGTGGTCAGCGTCGATCCAGGGGAAGTGCCCGCCCCAATCCTTTTCGTCCTTGCATTCTTCGGCGGTGAGCTTGCCGTCTTTGTTGGTGTCGAGCTTCGCGATGACCGCGGCCCAGGAGGGAATCCACGGATCATCCGCACCCTGCGAGGTGACGATGACGTTGGCGCCGTGAACGACGGGAGAACCCATCGAGCCATACGACGGAAGGGTCATCCACCAGCGTGGCTCGCCAGTAGAGAGGTGGTACGACTCGACACGGTTGGTGCCGACGGTGATGAGTTGGTCTTCGTGGACGATCGGGACGGCCCAGCCTTCGCGATGCTCGCGGCGCGCCGTTTTCCAGCGCTTTTCGCCGGAGTCCTTGTCGAGCGCGATGACGAACGAGTTGGTGTTTTGGTCACAGATGAGGATGAGCAGATTCCCGGCAACGATCGGGGACGCCGACATCCCGTAGAAGTTCTCAAACGGGCCCATCGGAAGGCGCCAGCGTTCGCGGCCCGCGTGCGTGTAGGAGACGAGGCCGAAATGGGGGAAGAACACATAGACGTTGCGGCCATCGGAGGCGGGAGTGGGGGACGCGGGGTCGTTGGCTTTGTAAGTTTCTTGGGCGTGTGTGGGCTTGACTTCGCGGCGCCAGAGCAGCTTGCCGGATCCGGCGTCGTAGGCAAGCGTGACGAGGGCTTCGCCTTCGCTGCCCGTGAGGAATACGTGATTGGCAGCGACAATGGGCGACGACTGGCCATAGGGAACGGCGGCCTTCCAAGCGGCGTTCTTGCCTGGGCCGAACTCAACCGGAGGATTGGCGGAGGGATGAATTCCAGTGCCGTTGGGTCCACGGAAACGGGGCCAATCTTGCGGTAATGCGGCAGTTGCGAGGACGAGAAGGATTGCCGGTCTCATGGCAGTCTTCACCATAGCGCAGAAGGCTTCCGATCCGGGTATGCTGGTGTTGCGCCCGTCACTTCACTTCAGGAGTCACCATGTTCCGGAAGATCGCGGCTGTCCTGTTGCCCGCCATTTCGGCATTCGCCCAGACCACCAACGGCCGCATTGTCGGCAGCATCACCGATTCCTCCGGCGCGACGATGCCCGCCGCCCGCATCACGGTTCGCAACCTCGGCACTGGCATCACGGAATCGGCGGTCACGGGCGACAGTGGGACCTACGTGTTTCCGAACCTCCTGATCGGCTCCTACGAGCTGACCGCTGAAGCACAGGGATTCCGCCGCATGGTCCGCCGCCCACTCGAACTCCAGGTCGGCCAGACGATTCGCGTGGATCTGGTGCTGCAGCCCGGCGAAGTCACCGAGCAGGTGACGGTCGAAGCCGGAGCCCCTCTGATCCAGACCGACCAATCGAGCGTCGGCCAGGTGATCGAGAACAAGACCGTAGTCGAGCTGCCCCTGAACGGCCGCAATTTCGTCCGCCTCGGCAGCCTGATGCCCGGCACCACGCAGGGTGCGCCCGGAGACGGGACCCGCCGTCTGCGCCAAGGCGGCGAACTGCTCACCGCCAACGGCGCCCGCGCCGAACACAACAACTTCATGCTCGATGGAGTCGAGAACAACTCGGCGATCGAAGGCGTCGCGGTGATCATTCCGAGCGTCGACGCGATCCAGGAGTTCAAGGTGCAGACTTCGAATTACTCGGCGGAGTTCGGACGCGCTGCCGGGGCGGTGGTGAACCTGGCCATCAAGAGCGGGACCAACCAGATCCACGGCACGGTGTACGAGTTTCTGCGCAACAACGTGCTCGATGCCCGCGACTTCTTCGCGCTCGGCGTCCAACCGCTCCGGCGCAACCAGTTTGGCGGATCCATCGGCGGACCCGTCATCCGCAACAAGCTGTTCCTGTTTGGAAACGCGGAGTGGGCCCGTGAGCGGCGCACCACAACATTCGGCGCGATTGTCCCCACCGACGCCATGCGCGCGGCCAACTTCGCCGGACAGCCGCAAGTGTTTGATCCGCTGGCGGTCACCGGCGGGCAGCGCGCCCCGTTCGCCGCGAATCAGATTCCGGCCAACCGGATCCATGCCACTTCGCGCAAATTGCTCGACCGCTGGCCGCTGCCCAACAATCCGGATCCCGCGCGGAACTATGTCCGCACGTTTTCCAACCCCACCAATCAGAAGCAGTTCCACCTGCGCGGCGACTACCGCCCGCGGGAAAAGGACCAGTTCATGGTCCGCGTATCGGACTTGTGCGAACCGGAGACATCCTTGACAAGTGTGCCGGTGGGCGGTTGACACAAACGAAGGGTAACCGGGGGACAGCGGTTAAGCTGGGGGATGCCCTGGCGAGAGGTGAGCCGCATGGACAGCAAGGTCGAGTTTATCGAAGATTGGCAGGCAAACGACCTGTCATTTTCAGAATTGTGCCGGAAACACGGGATATCGAGGCAGACCGGGTATACGCTGGTGGACCGGTTCCGTGTGGAGGGCTGGGATGGCCTGCAAGAGCGGAGCCGTGCCCCCCACCACAGTCCGGCCGCCATGGAGGAGGGCACGCGTGAGGAGTTGATCGAACTGCGGATGCAGCA
>VFZX01000443.1 GCA_016871015.1 Acidobacteriota bacterium
TCCGGAATATCGAGGTATTGACAATCGCGCGGAGAAGGTGTAAGGTGAAGATCGAGCCGCACCCGCCCTTGATAAGTGTCAAGCAAGAATCCAGGCTAAAGTGTCAAGGATGTGTCCGGTCGCGCAGGTTCACGCGGATGACGTTTGGAATCGTGGCGCTGCACATCGGGGTCAAGTAACGGGTCTCGCCACCGCCGCCTGGATCGGGTTACCGGACAACGGTCTGGTTGTGGTTGATGTCGCGCCCGCCCGCCTTGACCGCGCTCTTCACGCGCAGGGACTGGTTGTGGTTGATGTCGCGCCCGCCCGCATTCAGCTTCGTCTTGATCTTCATGATTGTCTCCTTGGATTTGATTTGAGAGGCGATCGTCTCTCACCTCTTGATGCGGCAAATGCGCGTGCAACCGCTCACGCGAACTGGAAAATTTTCTTTCGGCTCGATCTCCGCCACCGCCGCCGCGCAAGCCACCCGTGTGCGGGTGGCTGTCCCTGAGCGCGGACCGGAACGTGTCGAGCGCCTCGCCGAGCAGCGCACGGGCAGACTCGGGATAGCACAAAGATTCTCAAATTGCGGACACGGCGGGTGCAAGTGGTTGTAGGCGGTGGAAGGCTGTGGTTCAGTTGTCGCTATGTCCGAAATTTCAAAAAATCTTGGCGCGATCCCAGGTGCGCGCGGTGGTGTCGTTCTTCGCTCCGGGTAACAAACCGTGGCCGTTCGAAGCGGGACTCGGAGGAGACATCACAAAGCTGCCACCGGTTCAGAACGAGCGGCACGACTATCCGGGTGAAGGGCAAATTTACTAGATTAGAGCGTTTCTCAAATCCGGTGGAACCCCTTCAAGATGTCGCGCGTGGCGTACCGGAGGGCGATCGGGCGTCCGTGCGGGCAGCTCATCGGAAACTCAGTCGCCGCCAGCTCGGCGAGCATCCAGAGCATCTTGTTCATCTCGAGCGGCGTGTTGATCTTGATGGCGGCGCGGCACGCGATGGAAGCCGCCATGTTGCGGCGGATGTCCTCGAATGAGGCCTGGCGTTGCTCCTGTTCCGCGATCTCAAGGATCTCGAAGAGCACGCGCTCGACTTCGGCGAGGCCGACATCGGCGGGCGCGCCTTTGACCGCGAGCGTCCTAGGCCCGAACGGCTCGATCTCAAAGCCGACGGCTTCGAGCTCCGCGGCGATCCGCGAGTATTCCACCTGTTGCGGCGCGGTGAGATCGATCAGCATCGGAATCAGCAATTGCTGCCGCTCGACGCGGCCCGCCGCCATCTGGCGCAGGACCTTCTCAAACAGGATCCGCTCGTGTGCGACGTGCTGGTCGATGATCCAGAGTCCGTCCGCGCCCGCGGCCAGAATGAAGCTGTCGTGGAGCTGGCCCATGGGGCGCAAATCCTTGAGGATGTCGAGCGAGGGTCCGGGATCGGATACGAGTCCAGGGGGCAGAGGTCCGTGTGTGTCGGGGATCGCTCTGCGCGCGATGGCCACTGGCGGGTTGAGTGAAGGAGCCGGCGCGGGGTCGCCGAAGTCGAACCGGCGGGGATCGAAGCGCTGCGGGGGCTGCAGCTCAAGCGGTGGTCCGGGAGGCGGAGCATCGTTGGGTAGCGGCGCTTCCTCTGGTTGGGCGGGCGCGAACTGGCGGTAGCGGAAGTCCTCGATCTGCTGGGTGAACTCGGAGAAGGGAAGTCCCTGCGTCCGCTGTGGCGTGGCGTGGAGGGGCACGGAAGACACGGGCCGGGTCTCCACGAGCCGCTCGCGAATCGAGTCGCGCACGAAGTCGTGGACAAAGGCCGAACGCCGGAATCGCACCTCGGTCTTGGACGGGTGCACGTTGACGTCCACCTCCGCGGGTGAGCAGTCGAGAAACAGCAGCGCGAAGGGAAACGCGCTGCCCGGGATCAGGTTCGCGTAGGCGGCGCTGAGGGCGTGCATCAGCAGACGGTCGCGGATCAGGCGTCCGTTCACGAACAGGTAGATCGAGTTCCGGTTCGACTTCTGCACCTGCGGCCGCGACACGAATCCGCGGAGATGGAACTCGCGCTCGGGGCTGTCCTCATCGTCCTCGGACTTGAACTCACGGTGCGCGTCCGTGATCTCGACCAACTCGTCCATGATCTGCGATCCGAACACCTGGAACACGCGGTCGCGGAGCTGGGTGACGGGCGTGACCTGCAGCAGCTCGTTCCTCTCATGGCGCAGCTCGAACGCCTTGTCCGGATAGGCGAGGCTGTAGTGGGTGGCGAGCTGGGTGATGTGGGTGAGCTCGGTCTGCTCCGACCGCAGAAACTTCTTGCGCGCGGGGACGTTGAAGAAGAGGTCGCGCACGGTGATGACTGTCCCGTGGGCGAGCGCGGCTTCGTCGCAGCGCAGGATCTTGCCACCTGCGATCTCGACGAGCGTGCCCGTGGTCTCCTCTTCCGCACGCGTTTCAAGCGTCAGCCGCGAGACGGATGCGATGGAAGGCAAGGCTTCACCGCGGAAACCGAGAGTGGCGATCGAGAGCAGCTCCTTGACGTCAGAGAGCTTGGATGTCGCGTGCCGCTCGAAGGCGAGCAACGCGTCGTCACGCATCATTCCGCAGCCGTTGTCAATGATGCGGATCAGCCGCCGGCCACCGGCTTCGGTTTCGATGCGGATGCGCGAGGCCCCGGCGTCCAGTGAGTTTTCCAGCAGTTCCTTGACTACTGAGGCGGGGCGTTCGACAACCTCACCCGCCGCGATCTTGTTGGCGACTACGTCCGAGAGTACGCGGATCCGGCCCAAGCCCCTATTGTACGTCTCACAACGTCTTCAGATACTCGACCAGCGCCCAGCGCTCATCATCGGTGAGCTCGGGTCCGATCACGCCGAGGGGATACACGCCGCTGGCGACGATGGAGGTCCACTTCTCGCGGCTGGCGCTGAATTCGTGTCCCGTGTTGTGATTTCCGGGGATCGAGGTGTCGAGCAGGAATGCGCCTTCCACCGCGGCGGTTGAGAAACCGAGGTGGACCGGATCGTATTCGCGGCCGCCGAGGTGGAATCTCGCGTCGCGCCGGGCCGCGGGGACGAGCATTTGGTAGACGGTCGGAATCGAGCCGTTGTGCAGGAACGGCGCGGTGGCCCAGACACCCTTCAACGGGCGCGCCTTGTAGGCGAGCGGCGCGCGGACGTCGTTCGGGCGGTTGCCGTTCATGTCGTCCCACTGGTCCTGCGGGATGTTGAGTTTTCGATACCGGTTTTCAACGGCCTTCTCGACCAGCAGCGGCAGCGCCACGCCCGCGGGTGTCACTGCGCCGCCGGCACGGAGTCCCAGGAACGGCTCCATCCGCTTGTTGACGTCCTCTTTGAGTTTCTGTCCCAGAGGACCGAGGTTGACCACGGCCTTGTACCAGTTGAGGGCGGTCGAGGGATCGGTGCCGATGTCGGCCAGGTCCAGCATCTTGAGCTTCAAGTAGCGGCGGCCTTTGGAATCGGGATCGGTCCAGTGCGCGGTGTCGAAGAACTCGGGCGTGTTGGGCGCGGGCAAGTGGCAGCCGGAACAGTACTGCTTGTAGAGGTCCTTGCCGCGCGCGGCCTTGGCGCGGTCGATGTTGCCGAGGATGTGTTCGGGCCATTTTGGAGCGTCCAGTCCGCGGAAGCGCGGAGCCTGGCCGGGCTCGAAGACGTTGGCGCCGCGGATGCGCTCCTCCATGGCGGACAGCGCGGCGACGTCGATCGTCGAATCGAACAATTGTGGTGAGTCCGCGTTGAAGTTGACGCGGGCGAAGACTCCCATTGCCTCGCCGGCGTTGCGGATCATCGGCTGTTTGATGGATCCGTTGTATTGCACCCATTCAAACCAGGGCGTGTTCCAGATATGCGGATATCCGACCGGGGCGGTGGCGGGAAGCAGGTTGTCCGTGCTCACCTCGTGTCCAAAGACGAAGTTGCCGATGCGGCCAAGTGCGTCCAGGCGGCCGAAGCCTTCTTCGACCGGGTAGAGGTGGAGCTTCGAGTTCAGATCCGCGCCCTGCTTGCCCTTGGTCAGGATCTCGGCGAGGCGGTCTTTCAATGCGGTCTTGGCTTCGGCCGTTGCGTCCGGACCCAACACCGCGGTGGCGAATCGCGAGAACCGGAATGGATCATAACGGGTGACGAGCAGCGAGATGCCGATCGCTTTGCGGAACTTATCGAGGTTGGTGAGCGCCGGTCCACCTTCGACCCGTACGCCCTTGCCTTTGAAGTTCACCTGTCCGGTGTGGCACAGCGCGCAGGTGAATCCGATCACGTCGTCGGTGCGGCCGTCCTCGGGGTTCAAGTAGTGGTTGGTCCGCGCGAAGCCCACCGGAAGCCCGTCGGGGTTGTACTGGCTCTTGGCGCTTGGCAGGAATCCGAACCGTTGGATGTATTCGGGATCCACCAGCCGCCCGGCGGATCCGATGGAGAGGCGCGGCTGTTCCAGGTTCATGAACCATTGGTAGGGGATCACCGATTCGAGCGCGCCGCCCTGCGGGGTATGGTAGAACCAGTTCCAGTCGTCGGGCTTCCAGTTCTGTTCGGTCCATGCCAGTTCGACCTTCTCGTGGGGTGGCAGGCTCAGCATCCGGCCCGCGTACCAGTTTGCTCCGAAGAAGGCGGCGGCCGCCAATGCGCCCAGGATAATGAGGATTCGAATGATCCACGGCATGGGGGTGAATGTACCACAACGCTAGCCGATACGACGCTTCCTCCCGGGCGGGTCGTGGTATAGTCGGCTCGAATCATGCGCCGCCGCACGTTTTTCGCACTCCCTGCCGCGGGGCTCGCGCTTCCCCCGCCCGCTCCTGAATTGATCCTCCACGGAGGGAACATCGTCACGATGGACGCCGCGCAACCGCGGGCCCAAGCTGTGGCGATCGCGCGCGGCCGGTTCGTAGCTGTGGGCAGCGACGCGGAGATCCTGCCGCTGGCCAATGGCCAAACGCGCAAAGTGGGGCTTGGCGGCCGGACGGTGGTTCCTGGATTCATCGACGCGCACAGCCATCCGGCGTCGAGCGGGCTGCGTCATCTCCGCGAGGTCGACTGCGATTTGCGGTCCATTCAGGCGATCAAGCAGGCGGTGCGGGAGCGCGCCGCCAAGACTCCCGTCGGCCAATGGGTGCTCGGGTTTAAGTACGACGATACCAAGACCGAGGAGGGGCGTCCGCTGAACCGTGCCGATCTCGACGACGCGGTTCCGAATCATCCGGTGATGATTGTGCATCGGGGAGGTCACACGGCGTATGTGAACTCGGCGGCGATCCGGGCCGCGCAGGTGCCCGAGACGGTGAGTGATCCTCCGGGTGGCCACTTCGGCCGCGATGCGCAGGGACGGTTGACGGGCGGACTGTTCGAGCGCGCGCTAGGGCCGTTCCGCAAGGTGATTCCAGACAACTACACCCGCGCGGACCGCCGCGAGGGGGTGAAGATCATCTCAAAGATGATGGCCAAGACGGGCGTGACCAGTGTCCATGACACGGGTGGGACCCCGGACGATCTGCGCGCGTATCAGGACGCGAGGGAGGCGCGGGAGCTCGACTTGCGCGTGTACTGCCTGATTTCCTACGGGCATTTGAACCGGATGATCGAGGCCGGAGTCCGCACGGGATTGGGCGATTCGCACGTGCGCGTGGGCGCGGTGAAGCTGATGTGCGACGGGTCGATTTCGGAACGTACGGCGCGGGTGTCGCAGTCCTACGTCGGGCGTCCGAAGGATTTTGGGATCCTGGTGACGCCGGAGCCCGAGTTGTATGAGCAGGCGCGGAAGGCGCACCTGGCGGGTTGGCAGATCGGCACGCACGCCAACGGCGATATCGCGATCGACATGACGCTGCGGGTGTATGAGCGGCTGCAGCGCGAGTCGCCGCGGAAGGATCCGCGGTTCCGGCTGGAGCATTGCACGATCGTGAATCCGGATCTGATCCGGCGGATCAAGGGGATTGGGGCGATCCCGAATCCTTTTTCGACGTATGTGTATTATCACGGGGAGAAAATGCGCGAAACTGGATATCCGCTTCACTCAGCAAGACCGTCTGAGGCGCCCGCGAAGCGATCGTGTTGTCTCGATGGTTTCCGGTGCCGGTCTCGGTCGCGAGACGC
>VFZX01000444.1 GCA_016871015.1 Acidobacteriota bacterium
ATCGCGATAGACAGACCATCGCGGCATTGCTTCGCGCGGACGGCCCGCTTTCCCGCGGCGCGATCCACGCCCGCACCGGCATCCGTCTTAGCGCGACGTCGGATCTGGTTCGCCAACTCCTCGCCGACGGGCGAATCACCGAAGCCGGTACCGAACCGGGCGACCGCGGCCGCAAAGGCGTAATCCTTGGACTCAACGAAAACTATCGCTCCGTTGTGGCCATCGAGTTCGACGACGAGTCCGTCACTGCCGGCGTCACCAACCTCGCTCCCGAAATTCAACATCTCTTTACGGAGCCCACGAAAACCTCCGGCGGGCGTCCGGCTTTGCTGCGGCAACTTCGCCGCCTGACCCGCCGCGCTCTCGACGCCGCCACGGCCCCTCCTATCGGAATCGGCATCGCCGACCCCGGTCTCGTCGATAGCCGCCGCGGCATTACGCTCACTTCCTCCACACTCCCGTTCTGGCGTGACGTTGCGCTTCGCGAAATTCTCTCGCGGGAATTCGGCCTACCCGTCACACTCGAATCCCGCACTCGCGCCAAAGCGGTTGCCGAGCGCGACCCCGCCGCGACGACCAGCATCTACATCGACTACGGCGCCGGCATTGGCGCAGGCATTTACCTGGATGGCCGACTCGTCTACGGTGAGACAGGAGCCGCCGGCGAGTTCGGCCACATGTGCGTGCAACCGAATGGCCCTCGATGCGCGTGTGGAGCGCGTGGCTGCCTGGAAGCCGTCGCCGGCCTCCGCGCCAACATCGGCGCCAGGAAAATCGCCGCGTGGCTTGGGCTCGGCCTTGCCAATCTGGTCAACCTGTTCAACCCCGGCGTGATCGTCATCGATGCTCGCCTCGCCTGCCATGGCCAGACGTTTCTCAATCAGATTTCCGCCGCAATCGAACGCCATGCGCTTCGCGAAGCGGCATCCCAGGTGCGCATTCGCTATGCCCGGATCACCGCCGGCGCCGGCGTGCTTGGGCTCGCCGACATGATCATCGGCGAGTATTTCAATACCCCTACGGAGTTCACACCATGAGCCAACTCGCTCTCCACGGCGGACAGCCCATCCGCACCGAACCCTTCCCCTCCTGGCCCGTCCATGGCGTCCGCGAGGAAGAGCTCGCCCTCGAAGTGCTTCGCTCGGGCCAATGGTGGCGCTACACCCTCGGCGAGGCGGTTGACTCCGGTGCCTCGGCCTCCAAAGTCGCCGAATTCCAGCAGCGGTTCGCCGAGGCGCATGGGTGCAAGTACGGCATTGCCTGCGTCAACGGTACAGCCGCCCTCGAAATCGCATTGAAAGCGCTCGGAGTGCAACCAGGGGACGATGTTATCGTTCCACCGTATTCGTTCATCGCTACAGCCAGCGCCCCGATGTTGATCGGCGCAAATCCCGTTTTTTGCGATATCGAGATCGATACGCTCAATCTCGATCCCGCCAAACTCGAGGCGGCCATCACGCCGCGCACGCGCGCCATTATTCCAGTCCACTTCGCCGGCCTCGCCGCGGACATGGAGGCCATCCTCCATGTTGCCAACCGCCACGGCATCCCGGTGCTCGAGGACGCTGCCCACGCGCACGGAGGCACGTGGAACGGCCGCCCGCTCGGCTCCATCGGCGCCATGGCCACATTCAGTTTCCAGGCCTCGAAAAACATGACCGCCGGTGAAGGAGGCATCGTTGTGACGAACGACGAAGACCTCGCCGAGATCGCCGAGTCTCTCGTCTGGGTCGGACGCAAGAAGGGCCGTCCCTGGTACGAACACCACCGCCTCGGCTGGAACTATCGACTCACCGAATTCCAGGCCGCTATGCTTCTTGCGCAACTTGAGCGGCTCCCCGAACAGACCCGAACTCGTCAGGCTAACGGCGCGTACCTCACCGCACAACTGGAACGGATCCCCGGCATTCATCCCATGGCCGTTCCCGCGTTCGCTGCCGGGCACGCGTGGCACATCTACTGTCTCCGCTTCGTCGCTTCCGAGTTCGGCATCACGCGCGAAAAATTTCTGGAGGCTCTCGCCGCCGAGGGTGTTCCCGGCTCCAGCGGGTACGCGCACTCGCTGTTCAACAATCCGCTTTTCGATGAGTCGTATCAGCGCTACAACGAGCTATGCCCGGCAAGCAACCAAGCCTGCCGCGAAGCCGTCTGGTTTGAACACCGCTATCTGCTCGGCTCCAAAGCGGACATGGATTCAATCGCCGCCGCCGTCAGCAAAATTTATCACCACCGCGCCGAACTTGCCGGCTGATTCCTCACCAGGTCAGCTACCGACCCCGTCGACACCAGATCAAGGAGTAAGCCCAATCATGCGTCAACAACAATCGATTCTGTTCATGGCCGTCCTCATATCCGGCCTGCTGTATCCGCCGGTCGCCAGGGCTCAGGCCCCCACCGGCGAAATCGCCGGCACAATTACGGACTCATCCGGTGCGGTCATGGTCGGTGTGGAGATCACCGTGGTGAACCGCAGCACGGGTGTCAGCCGGGCTGCCCGAACCAACGAAGTAGGATTCTACAGTTTCCCCGCGCTTGCGGCGGGTACTTACGAAGTGAACGCCCAGCAGTCCGGATTTCGCCGGGCCAGCTTCAGCAACATTACGGTGACTGCGCTTTCCGCCATCAAGCTCGATTTTGTCCTGCAGATTGGCGAGGTGACTGACGCGGTCACGGTTTCGAGCGATGTTCCGTTAGTGGAGACGCGCAGTACCGTGCAGGGCATTCTGGTAGATGACCGCAGAATCCGCGACCTTCCCCTCAACGGTCGCAATGCCGTCGACCTGGTGCTGCTTGCGCCTGGCATCAACAATGCAAACACAACCATTGAGTCCAGCTTCTCGCAGCAGCGACTCGCGATTAATGGCGGCCGTCAGACCGGGGTAAATTTCCTGCTGGACGGCGGGCAGCAGAACTTCTTCCATCGCGGATCCGGCTTGCTGCTGCCGCCGCCGGATGCGCTCCAGGAATTCAAGCTGGCCACGGTCGGCACGCCCGCCGAATATGGCCGTGGCGCCGCGACTCTAAGTGCGGTCACCCGCTCCGGCGGGAACGAGTTCCACGGCAGCGCCTGGCACTTCCTGCGCAATGATGCGCTCGATGCACGCAGTTTCTTCGCCGCCAACGTACCCAAGCTGAGGTTCAACCAGTTTGGCGCGACCCTCGGGGGCCCTATCCTAATCCCCAAGCTATACAACGGCCGAGGGAAGAACTTCTTCTTCGTCACTTACCAGGGCCTGCGGATTCGGCGAGATCGAGTGAGTTCCGATGCCAATCCACTTACGGACGCGGAGCGAACCGGGAATTTCGGTGCAGCGGCGCAAGCGATTGTCGACCCCCTCACCGGACAGCCTTTTCCGGGCCGGCAGATTCCCACATCGCGGATTGATCCCGTCGCGGCTCGCGTCGTCCAGAGCTATGTTCCTCTCCCCAACCGCACAACGGGCCAGTTTGTCAGCCAGATGAGCGAGGCCAACGATGGTGATCAGTTTCTCGGCCGCTGGGACTCCGTGCTCAGCGGAAATAACCGGCTGAATCTCAGGTACTTCCGTGACCGTTCCGTCGGGACGGATCCCTTCCCCAACGGCAGCACGCTTCCGAACTACAGCCCGGTCGGCAACGGGCAGCAACTCAATACGATCACGGTGGAGGACAGCCACACCTTCACGGCCAATGTCCTGCTGACGACCCGCGTGAACTATACTCGCTTCGACTACGACGAAGCAAATACCGTCCGGACCACATTGGATCAGTTGGGCGCCACCAGCTTCGTGCACGCAGGCGGTCCGGTGACACTGCCGCGCTTGCAGGTGAGCGGCAGGTTTGTCCTCAGCCCCGGCCGGGACCGTCGGCGATTGTCGGAGAACATGGACTTCTCGCAGAACCTCACGTGGATCAAGGGGGCGCACCAGTTCAAATTCGGGGCCGACATCCAGCGGAACCGCTTCATGTATCGCGACAATCAAAGTTCGGGCGGACAGTTCACCTTCGATGGCACGGCCACTCGCGTGCCGGCGGCCGATTTCCTGCTGGGCAGTGTGGTGCGCCTGCAGCAGGCGTCGCCGCTGGATACGGACCAGCGCTATTTCCCCTGGAGCGTGTTCGCGCAGGATACTTGGCGCGTCACCCGCCGGCTGACGCTGAATTACGGCGTCCGCATGGAAGCCTATCCCGCATGGCGGGAGCGCTTCGGCCAGGCCACGGCATTCGTTCCGGGCGCCCGGTCGAGACGGTTCCCGAATGCTCCGGAAGGTGTTGTGTTCCAGGGTGACGGCGCGTTTCCGCTGGTGGACCGGTTGTGGAACCCGGCTCCGCGGTTGGGCATTGCCTGGGATGTCTTCGGCAATGGCAAGACCTCTGTGCGCACCAGTTGGGGCATGTTTATTGAGCCCCTCACCGCCGAGATGGCTGGAGGGGTGCAATCGCCGCAGCCCTTCGCGCTGGTGGTGGATGTCAACAACCGGCGGCTTTCATCGCCCTACGCCGGACAGCAGATTCCGTACCCCTACGCGGTAAACCCCGCGAATGCCGTTTTTCAGTCCCCCGTGGTGTTGCCCAAGTCGTTCGCCCAGGGCGTCCGCAATCCCTACACGATGAATTACAACTTCGGGATTCAGCAGCAGATGGGCGGGAACTGGGTTCTCGACGTTTCCTACGTTGGCAACGCCGGCCGGCACCTCGCCAACCTGCGCCAGGCGAATCCGGCGGTGTTTCGCCCGGGCGCCACCACGGGGAACACGAATGCGAGGCGCATCTATGCGCCGGCCATCGGCAGCATTGGAGAGCTCTCGACCGGCACGAACACGCGTTACGATTCCCTGCAGGTTGCGGTACTGCGCCGCTTCGCGCGCGGATTCACGGTGAATGCCAACTATACCTGGTCAAAAGCCATTGACGAAGTCACCTCGGGAGACTCATTCGCTCAGATTTCCCAGCAGTCTCCGCAGGACCCCTTCAACCGCCGGGCGGACCGGGCGTTGAATGGCAATCACGCGAGCCATCGCTGGGCTGGTTCTTATCTTTACCAGCTTCCCATCCGGATTCCCAACAACTTGCTCCAGTCGGTAATTGGGGGTTGGGAGTGGGGAGGGCTCGTTACGGTACAGACCGGAAACCCAATCGCGATTCTATCGGGGGCCGACAACTCGCGAACGGGTGTAGGGTTCGACCGTCCGAACGTCGTTGGGAATCCGGTGTTGTCCGCAAATCGCCCGCGCGCCGAGCGGATCGCCCGCTTCTTCGATACCACCGCGTTCGTGGCCAACCCCATTGGCACGCTCGGCAACTCCGGACGGAACCCGATTCTTGGAACCGGGTCCTTCGTCTGGAATACCTCGCTGCTGAAGAACATCAAGATATACGAGAAACATCGGCTGCAGTTCCGCTGGGAGATGTTCAACGCAACCAATACGCCAGTGTTTTCGAACCCGGTGGGTACGCTCAATTCGCCAGCATTTGGACGAATTCAAGGGACCGGCCCCGGCCGGATTCAGCAGGCGTCGCTGAAGTACGAATTTTAGAGGAGAGCCCGGTCAAATGAAAGCGACCACAGCCACGCGCCGCGAGGTGCTTGCAACCATGCTTGCCGCGGGGCTGGCCCCGGCCATTGCCCGTGGCGGCCAGCGCGCGCCGGGAGACAAACCAAATCTGCTCTTTCTTTGGACCGACCAGCAGCGGGCCGACACGTTTGGGGCCTACGGGAACCACACCTATCGCACGCCTGTGATGAACCAGTTGGCGGGGACGTCCATTGTGTTCGACAGAGCGTATGTGGCGCAGCCGGTTTGTACGCCCAGCCGCGGTACGGTCATGACCGGACTGTGGCCGCACACCAGCGGTTGCGTGAACAACAACCGGCCACTGCCGAAAGAGTGCAAGACGGTGCCGGAGTTGCTCGCCGACTCTTCCTACCGCACGGGGTATTTCGGTAAGTGGCATCTGGGCGATGAGGTCTTTGCCCAACACGGCTTCGAAGAATGGCAGGCGATTGAGGATAACTACCAGCGCTTCTTCTCCAAGGGCAGGAACCCGTATGGCGTATGGTCCGAAAATCTGCCCA
>VFZX01000445.1 GCA_016871015.1 Acidobacteriota bacterium
GGTACGATTGCACTGCGTCTTCCGGCTCACCCAGCGGGTGAACCCCTCGCGGATCCAAAACTTCGCTCATTCCGCCAGTGTCGGCCATCTTCCGCCACCCGCGCTCGTTTCAACTGCCTGATCTAGGTTGATGTGGATGGTACGGTCAACCGCGGCGACCCTGGCCGCCTCCTCTGGTATGGCTTGGATCTGCGCGGCAACCGTTTCGAAATTGGGGGTCAGGAGGATCTCTTGTGGAACCGGCGGCAGGCGCAGGACCCGCCGGATGATCCAATCCAGATTGATCACGTGTTCCGAGTATAGCCGGTACCGAAAATGCAACCTTCCAACAGCGAACCGCGTACCTCATCTATGCGATGGATAGCCGCGTGCGCGGTGGCGCCGCTGCTGGCCCAGACGGGCATCGAGATCTCCGGACGCGTCATCGACTCCAGCACGGGAGAACCGCTCGCACGCGTCCGGGTGGCGGTCGTGGAGACCAACACGGCCTCGGTTACGGGATCCTCGGGTGAGTTCAAGATTCAAGGCGGTCCGGGTGGCGCGACGCTCCGTGTCACCGCCGTTGGATACCGCCCCTACCAGATCCGGCTGAGCCAGGTCCAAGGCGCGATGGAGATCTTACTGGCGCCGGAGACGCTGCGCCATTCCGAGTCCGTTCAGGTGACCGCCGGCGCGTTCCAGGAGGAGACGCCGCGCGCGGTCAGTCTCTCCGGCAACGAACTCAAGAACCTGGCGAGCGTGCTGGCCGACGATCCGATGCGCGCCGTGCAGGGACTCCCGGGCGTCGCCTCCAACGACGATCTGCAAAGCCAGTTCTCGCTCCGCGGCGCGCAGTTCCAGCGTATCGGCCTCTATCTCGACGGCGTTCTGCTCCACGCGCCCTTCCACACCGTTCAGGGCGACCCGGGCAGCGCTTCTCTCACGATCTTCAACGGTGACATCCTTGACACGGTGAACCTGCACGCCGGAGCCCCGCCCGTCCGTTATGGTGACCGGACCGCTGGCGCGCTCGACGTCCGCACGCGCGACGGCGACCGGCGCCGCTTCTCGGTTCGAGGCACAGCCAGCATGTCCAACGCCGGTGTCATGGCGGAGGGCCCGCTCGGACGTTCCAAGCGCGGATCCTGGCTGGCCGCCGCCCGGAAGAGCTACCTGCAGTACATCATTGACCGGACCTCAGACGACCCCACGATCGGATTCGCATTCTCCGATGTCCAGGGCCGGGTGCAGCGCGACTTCGGCAAGCGTTGGAGCGGCAGCCTCGGGCTGATCCACGGAACCTCGGGGCTCGACCGGACTGGAGCCGAGCGCAACGTAGGTCTCAATACGCTGTTCCGCACCGATTACGATTTCTCAGTCGCAACCGCCAACCTTCGCTTCGCGCCCGGCAAGGCGATTCTCGCCAATAGCCGGATCTCGCTGTTGCGGGAGCAGTACCTGAACCGCAACCGGACCGATGCCACGCTTGGCCGCGGATTCTACCGTGAATGGGCCTGGAACACGGATGTCACCTGGCAGCAAGTGTCGCATGCCGCACTCGAATTCGGCGCCGTCGTGCGCCGCATGGGTGACAACGGATTCGCGAACCGGATTCAGAACGCACCGCTGCCGCCAGTGACGATCGATCAACACCGCGGGACCGGTGTCCGCTCCGGAGGGTACGTGCAGCAGTCGCTCGGCTTGGCGCAGGGCCGGGTGCAACTCACCGCGGGCGGACGCGTGGACGGCCACAGTCTGGCTCAGCGCCACGCCGCGATGCCGTTCGCGTCGGCCGCGGTGCAGCCCACGGCCGCGACACGGCTGTCACTTGCGTGGGGGCAATATGTGCAGTTCCCCGAAGTCAGCCAGTACATGGCACGGACAGGATTCCGGTTCCTGCTGCCCGAGCGCGCGGTCCACACTGAGGCGGCGCTGGACCAGCGGATTGGCGAGCGGACCCGCGTGCGTCTTCAGGTCTACAACCGCGACGACCGCGACCTGCTCTTCCGCCCGCTGCTCGAGCCCCGTGCTCTGCCGGGCGGCCGGCTCTACTTTGGGAACATCCTCGCCCCAACCGGAAACACGTTACGCGGCTACTCGCGTGGATGGCAGGCTTTTCTGCAGCGCCGCACCGCGAACGGATTCACCGGCTGGATCGGATACTCCTGGGGCAAGACCGGCGTCCGCGACGACCGGCTCGGAATCCGGTTCCCGGCGGACTTCGATCAGCGGCACACCGTGAACCTGTTCGGAAGCTACCGGCTCCGGCCCACCGTCAACCTGAGCACCAAATGGGTCTACGGCAGCGGATTCCCGGTGCGCGGCTTCTATTCCGGCACCGCCGCCGAATTCCTGTTGTTCACCGAACGCAACCGCCTGCGGATCCCCGCATACCAGCGGGCGGACTTCCGCTTGAACAAGACGTTCGTCCGCGACCGCTGGCAGTTGACGCTGTTCGCCGAGGTGATCAATCTGACCAACCACGAGAACATCCGGTTTGACGAGTTAAACGGGATTGACAACCGCGGCCGGGTCCGGCTGGGATTCGACAAGATGTTCCCGGTGCTGCCGTCGGCCGGGATCGTGATGGAGTTCTACTAGGGGCTACCAGACCAAGCGCAAAGCCAGTTGCGTCCGGCGCGCGATGTTCGCCTGGCCGATGATCCGCCCAAAGCTCGCGTTGGTGGGAGCCAGCACCGGGCCGTTGAACGTCGGAGAGTTGAAGAAGTTGAAGAACTCGCCGCGAAGCTGGGCGGTCAACCGCTCTTTGATCGCGAAATTCTTCAGCATGGAGAAGTCAACGTTGTTCACGCCGTCGGCCCGGAGATTGGCGAAGCGCGATGAGTGGGTCCGGACGTTGAAGTCGAGTTGCTGGGCCGCGACGGTGTTGAAGCGGGAGGTGTCAAAGGTGCGGTCGGGATTGGACGGATTCCAGCCCAGCTCGCCGCCGAGATAGATGACGTTGCCCCAGTCGACGGGACCGCCGGGCTGCGCGGTGTAGATGACATTGGTTATCCATCCGCCGATCACGTGGTTGACCACCGGATGCGCCCCCGAGGCGAACTTGCGGCCGCGGCCAAAGGGCAGATCATAGCTGGCCGAGAGCACCAGGCGCTGGGGACGGTCCTCCGCCGCGATGCGCTTCTCGAGGAAATCCTGGAACGGATTCAGGTGGCTGCGCCACTCGATCAGCTTCGACCATTGGTAGTTGGCGAGAAGAGACAGGCCGGCGGAAAAGCGCTTCTCGAAGCGCACCGCCAGCATGTGGAATGTCGACGAACCCCGGTTCAACGTGTCCTCCTGCACGCTGGTGAACTGCGGGTATCCGCGCAGCAGTTGCTGCCGCTGCACGACGGCGCCGTTCAGTCCCGTGCGCGGAATCAGACCGGCGAAGGGATTGGTCACGTTCGAGGTCGCGCGATTGATAGCCGCCACATCCCGGCTCCCGCTGGTGCTCAGATACTGGCCGGGCAGGAAATTGCGCTCCCGGTCCACGCCCAGATGCACCGACCGGTTGGCGATATAGCCCACCTCCATCACGGTGCTGGCGGAAAGCTGCCGCTGGACGCTGAGGTTCCACCGGGCCGAATAGGGGTTCAGGAGCTTCGGTGAGTGGAAGCGGGCTTGCCGCCCCAGAAACGTGCTCAGGCCCAGGCTTGATCCCGGCGGCTGATCAAAGCCGTTCGGGAAAGGATTGGCGAAAGTGGCCGCGGGCGTCAGGAATCCGTCCAGTGTCGGCACGAGCAGCGTCTCTTGACTGAAGCCGGGCTGCTGCGGAGCGGGGACGCCGAAGCTTGACAGGAACACACCTACGCCGCCGCGAAAAACAGTCTTGCCGCCAAGCGCGCCCGGAGTCCAGGCGAACCCGAAACGCGGGCTGAAATACGCGGACTCAGTGTCGAAGATCTGGCGGCGGCCGGGGCTGGCGAACAGCAGCCCGCCCGTCGTCCGGAATTGCCCTGCCGCGATCTCCGGAATCGGAGCCCGGTCGTAGGCGGCCGCGGCGCGGGCCTGGATGGGATTGGCGGTATTGAAATCGAACCCGCTCACCGCGCGGTTCCAGCGCTCGGTGGGAGGAACGTCGCGCTCGATGCGGATACCCAGATTCAGAGTAAGATCGCGCCGCGCGCGCCAGTCGTCCTGGACGAAGAAGGCCCAGTAGGGAGCGTCGACGGTGCGGTGCGCGTTCAGGTCGAACTGGCCCCCGGTGGGCAGGCCCAACAGCAAGGCGGCGAGATCCTGGCCGATCGGGGCGGCTGGAGAGTTGTCGAGCGGGCCGCGGGTCCACTCGGTTCCGAAGACATAGCGTCCGGCCGCGTCGAGGAAGTTGTAGCCGCTTTCGCGCGAATACCGGAGGTCGGCGCCGAACTTGAGCGAGTGGGAGCCGGCGATCCTGGTGACAGAGGCAAACCACTGGAAGATGTCGTAGACGTCCTCCTGCGCCGCTTCCGTTCCGACTCCCGCAAAGGCGCCCACCTGGATGCGTGGCAGCGTCGACTGGCGCGCCGCGGAGGCGATGTAGGAGGGCAGACCGAGCTGGCCGAGGTTGAAATCGGGAAACAGGTTGACGTTGCCTTCGACGAACCTCGTCCAGTTCAGGCGGTTGTTCAGCACCATGACCGGGCTCAGAGTGTACACATCATCAAGCGTCGCACCCCAGTTTTCGCGCTTGAAACGGCGCCCGCCGGCGGGGTTGGCGCCGACGAGGTATCCGAGCGAGTTGATGCCCGCGCCCGCGCGCTCGTTGTTGCGAATGGAAAAGAACAGCTTGTGCTTGTCGGAGATGTTCACATCCATCCGCCCGAGCACGTTGTGGAAGGCGTTCCTCTCGCCGGCCTGTCCGATAAATAGATTGTCCTGTCCGTTGGCGCGGCCTTCGATGTTCGGGGCCGGGTAGAACTGCAGGTAGTTGCGCGCGATGGCGCTGATGCGCGAGGAAGGGATCACGTTGCCGGGAAACGGGCTGCGCCGGACGCGGTCTCCCTCACGGACTCCGGTCGAGGGGTCAAAGAGCTGATAGATGGCGCCCACTGGAAGCAGGGCGGAAAAGTCACCGTTCCGCTGCGCCGCGGTCGGGACGCTGGTGCGGTCCGGGCGCGGCAGCGCGTCGCGGATCTTCTCGAATCCCCAGAAGAAGAAGAGCTTGTTCCGGCCGTCCACCACTTTCGGAATCCAGATGGGACCGCCCACCGTCGCGCCATACTGGTTGAAACGCACCAGTGGACGTGGTTGACTCGTCGCGTTGTTGAAGAACTGATTGGCCGCGGTGTTGGAAATCTGATTGAACTCGTAAGCCGAGCCGTGGAGCTGATTGGTGCCCGACTTCATCACCACGTTGACCGTTCCGCCCGACGTGTGTCCGTACGCAGCATCAATGTTGAACGTCTCGGCCTTGACTTCCTGCACGGCATCGACGGGGGGATTGTAGGCAACGCGGCTGTTGCGTGTCGTGTTGGGAGCGCCATCAATGAGCAGCTCGTTGGTCTGCGCCACCGCTCCGCCCATCGAGAATCCCGACGGCCCGGCGTTGTCGAACGGACGGTAGAATCGCGGGTCACTGGACGGAATCACGCCAAACGCCAATTGCGCCAGAACGAGCGGAGTCCGCCCGTTCATCGGCATCTTTTCTATGGTCGCCGTGTCGATGACCTGGCCTGACGACGCGGTCGCGGTCTGTAGCAAGGGCGTTTCGGCGCTCACCGTGACGGTTTCCGTCAGCGCGCCGACATCGAGCGTGATGTCGAGCGGAATGCGCTGGTTGGTCGAGATGCGAATCCCCTCGCGCGTGAATTGCTTGAAGCCTGTAATGGACGCCGTGACCACGTAGTCGCCCGGAGGAAGGAACGGCAGCGCGTACTGGCCGTCCTCGCCGGAAACGGTCTGGAACACCGCGCCGGTCTGGGTCTGCCGGGCTTCGAGCTTGACGCCCACAACTGCGGCCCCTTGGCCGTCCGTGATCAAACCGCTGACGGTGGACCGGAATTCCTGGGCCGGCGCCAGCGCGGCCAGAAGACACAGAACAACGAAAACGTGAAACATGACCCCTCCCAAAGGTGAACGAAATTA
>VFZX01000446.1 GCA_016871015.1 Acidobacteriota bacterium
CGCTACACGTTTGGTCATATGCGCCTCAGTAGTTGAACACGAATTCCGGGCTGTTGATCAGCGCCCATTGGAGGTTCTCCGCGCCGCGCCGCCGGTCCTTGCCCACCGCGGCGAGTGCGACGCGCTGCTCTTCCGCGGTCGGCTTCCGGGACAGCGTCGCAAGGTAGAGATCCTCCACCAGCGCCGAGTCCGGACCCGCCTGCTTCACCAACTGATCCACACGGGTATTCTCCATCGCGAGCACCGCCTGGTTGACCATCTTCGACTGCATCAGGACCATTGCTTGAAGGGAGGTGATCGCCATCTTCTTCGGCATATCGTCGCGCGTGGACTGTCCGAAGATCCGCATGAAGCCCTGGACTTCGCCCGGGGCCTTCTTCGGCTCTGACATCTGCTGCACCATCGGGACCTTGCGGTCGCCGCTCGCATAGCTCAGCTTCTTCGCCGTGGCGACAACAATCGCATCGTGCAACTCGGCAGCCGTGAGCGGACGCACATACTTGCGCGCGTAATAGGTGGCGTACTGGTCTTTCCACGCGCCGTCAAACTTCGACGAAAGCTGGTAGGCGCTCGACTTCATGATCGTCCGCACGAGCTTCCGCAAGCTGTATCCGTTCCGTTGGAAGTCCACTGCCATGGCGTCGAGCAGCGCCGGATTGGATGGCTGGATGGTCCAGGGCGCCGGCGGCGGATTCTTCGGATCGTAGCGCGCCAGGTCAAAATCATCTACCGGCTCGACAATTCCGAAGCCCATCAACTCGGCCCAGATGCGATTGACCGTGGCCCGTGAGAACTGGATGTGCCCGGTCAGGATCCGTGCCAGCTCGTCGCGCTCATGCCGGCCGGGCCGCGGAGTCTCGCCGCCGAGGATGAACTTGGGCGACGCCTGGCCGCCCAGACGCGGGACCCGCAAGATCGACTCGGACTTCGTGTCGTACCCCGGCGCCTCGTCGTCCACCGTGTATTCGGTGTTGGCCTGCGCGCCGTTTTCCCAGTTCATGATCTGGCGGGTCTTGCCGTAGAATCCGGCCTGCTGGAAGAAGTCCTGGCGCTTTTTGCCGGTGAGGAACAGGTTGACCTTTTCGAGATGTCCCCGGCCGTCGTGGCAGGAGATGCAGGCCAGATTCAACCCCAGGAACACTTTCGAATACGTGATCGTGAACTCGTCGACCGTATCCGGGATGTTGAGCAGGTCCATTCCATCCGGAGCGTCCGGATCGTCCTTTGCCTTGACGAAATCGCGCGCGAAGTAGAGTCCGCCGGGGAAGGAGAAGCTGGTCTTGCCGCCCTGGTTCAGGAGTTCGGTCACGACCTCGTTGTACGGACGGTCTAGCCGGATCCACTCGCGCGTCCAGTAGTGGAACAGGTTCAGCCCATGGCCCATGCGCTGTCCCGCGCGGAACAGGTCCTCGAAGTAGTAGCTCCACCGGTCGACGAAGCCGGGAGATTCGAGCAGCCGGTCGATCAGCTTCGCGCGCTTTTGCGGATCTGCATCGGCAAGGAAAGCACGCAACTCCTGTGGCTCCGGAATGCGGCCCGTTGCATCGAGCCATGCACGCCGGGCGAATTCCTCATCGCCGGCCAAGCCAGCGTGCGGCACACGGTCGCGCTGCATGCGGCCGAAGATGTGCTCGTCAATGAAGTTGACCCGTTGGACGGCGCCCGCGGCCCGGCCCGCCCGTCCCGCCGCCTCAGCGGTCAGCGCTGACAGCGCTTTGCTTTTCGGCTGCGGCGGCTGCAACATTGGCCGGTGAGCCTGGTCCACAACATCCTGCCGGTGCTCCGGGACCTGTGCCGCCAGGGGCAGCGCAAGCAGACAAACGAAGAGTGTTCGCCGCATGGGTTGCCTACCATTCTACATCGTCCGGGGCGGCTGCGGGCGATATTGCAGGACCAGCGTTCAGCTTCCCTTCGGGAGGGTGTCCGGGTCAAAACCCTGCCCGTCCGGCAACTTGAGAGGTTCACCCGTTCGGGCCTCCCGGGGCGCGGCCTCCTCCAACCGCACCCCAACGAAGCGGCTACCAAAAGCTGCCGCTACAGGTGCGAAACCCGTTGAAACAGCGACTCTTCTGATTGCCAAGATGATACCGGACTCCCTCGATCGAAGAGAAGACTTCACTGCCTCTTTAATCTTTTCTTAATGTCCGGCCAGAACTCCCGGAACGCGTTCCCGCCGACCTTGATCCCCAACCCCAAGCTCCCATTCAAAAACACGCTCCGTGCGCTACGCACCTCCGGCGGATTCCATCGGGAGGCGATCGCCCAGCTCCCATAGATATTCCCCAGCCGGCTTAGCGCGATGGTCCGGTTTCCCTCGTGATTCCGCGTGACCACTCCGCTCGCCACGATCCGCCCGATCCGCTTCGAAAATGCCGCGCCCTCGCCAGCGCGATGGTATCGCGGATCCTCCTTCCGGAACGCCGCGACTCCCATCTCGATCCCCTCGCCCACCGCGAACTGGCCGTATTGCGACAATGTTCTCTTTCCGAACCCGCCCGCCCCGCGTCCCCAGCTTGATGGAAACTCGCGCGCCGTGTCAAACGCCGCACCAGGCACCGTTTCGACCAGCGCCTGGGGGCCGAACATTTTTTTTAGGAACACGGTCCGGCGCTCCTTCCATGTGGGAGGAACATACGTTTGCGGAGCCGTCTGCGAAAAGGCGGTGACGCAAACCAGCAGCGCGGCGGCGAGACGGACCATACCACCATCGTAGCGTTGATAGAATCAGAGTTCCGATGCTGCTGCGATCTTTGCTGATCCTGGGCCTGGCCATCTTGCGGGGACTGGCGCAGAATGTTGACACGGACTTCTTCGAGGCCCGCATCCGTCCGGTGCTTGCGTCGAAATGCTACCAGTGCCACTCGAGCAAGCTGAAAGCGCCGATGGGCGGACTCACGCTCGACTCACGCGAAGGCATCCGCAAGGGCGGCGCTCTCGGACCCTCTGTAGTCCCCGGCCGTCCGGGCGAAGGCCACCTCCTCCGCGCCCTCAGCTACACGGACCACCGGTTGCAGATGCCGCCCACGGGCAAGCTTCCGGCTGAAGTCGTAGCCGATTTCCGCCGCTGGATCGAGGCCGGCGCGCCCGACCCGAGGACCGCCACACAGGCTCCCACAGCAGCGCTCAAGGGAATGCCTATCGAGCAAGGACGCACCTGGTGGGCATTCGTGCCATTCCAGAAGCAGTCCCGCCCGGGGATCGATGAGTTCATCACAACCAAGCTTCAAGCCAAGGGCCTCGCACCATCCCCGCCCGAGGATCCGCGAACCCTGGTGCGCCGCGCCTACGTTGATCTCGCCGGCTTCAAGCCTTCATACGAGGAGGTGGAGAGCTTTGCAAGCTCCACTGACCCGCATGCATACGCGGCGCTCATCGACCGCCTGCTCGCCTCCCCGCAGTACGGGGAGCGCTGGGCACGGCACTGGCTCGATGTAGCCCGCTTCGGCGAGGACAACCCGACTTCGGAGGCCACCAACCCGCCCTATCCCTTCGCGTGGCGGTATCGCGACTGGGTGATCGAGGCCCTGAACCGCGACATTCCCTACGACCAGTTCATCAAGCTCCAACTGGCCGCCGACCACATGCCCGCAGTCGCGCGCGGCGATCTGCGGGCCCTCGGTTACCTGGGCACCGCGCCGATCTATCACAAGGATCAAAGGCTATCGGCCGAGGTGATCGGCGGGTTCATGACCGACGATTGGGACGACCGGGTGGACGCGCTCACCCGCGGAGTCCTTGGCCTCACGGTTGCCTGTGCGCGATGCCACGATCACAAGTTCGATCCGTTGTCCACCAAGGACTACTACGCGCTGGTCGGTGTCTTCGCGTCTACCATGCGCGCCGAACGCCCGCTGTTCGACGTCGACCCCGGATTGGAAGCGCGATATATGTGGGTCCAGCGCCGTTTGTTCGACCTGCGCTACTCGATCAACCTCATGACCAGCGAAGCCTCGACCGTCGTCAGCTCGAAGGAACTCGTCGCCAAATGGAAGCCGGAACTCGAAGCCCTGGAGCGTGAGATGAAAGAGCACCAGGAGCGCCATCCGCAACTGGTTCGCAGTCTTGAAAAATACTGGACCTTCACGCGCGCCCCGCGCACGGCCCAAGACCGCCGCAACCTCCCCCCCAACCTCGCGTGAGCCGTTCATGAACGTGGTATACGACGCCGCGCAGTTCGTTGACGGCAGCGACGCCAACTATACTTTCATCAACTACAAGCCGGGCGAGGCGCGGGACCATCCAGTGCTCGCCGCAGGCAACGTGTCCGCCCCGGGGGCCGTCGTTCCGCGGCGATTCCTCGCAGTCCTCGCGCGGGAGGATCACCGCTTCACGCGCGGTTCTGGCCGGCTCGATCTCGCCGAGCGGATTTTCTCCGACGCCGCGCCGTTGGCGTCCCGCGTGATCGTGAATCGCGTGTGGGCCTGGCATTTCGGCAAGCCGCTGGTAGCCACGCCGAGCGACTTCGGCACACAAGGAGAAAAGCCGACTCATCCGGAGCTGCTCGATGATCTGGCCGCGCGCTTTGTCCGGAACGGCTGGTCGTTGAAGTGGCTCCACCGCGAGATTATGCTTTCCGAGGCCTACCGGCGGTCGAGCAGGCCGCGCAAGGACGCCCTGGCGGCCGACGCCGCCAATAGTCTGTTGTGGCGCATGAATCCACGGCGGCTGGACATCGAATCCTACCGCGACACTCTCCTGCGCGTGTCGGGCCGGCTGAACCCCGAGCTCTATGGTCCCTCCGAGGATGCCGATTCTGAAACGAGCGTGCGCCGCACGGTGTACGCGCGCGCCAGCCGCTCGCGGCCTGCCAAGCTCCCCCAACTCTACGATTTCCCCGACGCGACACAAACCAGTCCGGGGCGCGATCTGACGACCTCGGCACTGCAGTCGCTGTTCGTGCTCAACAGCTCGTTCATGAAGCTCGCGGCGGAAGGCGTGGCCCGGCAGCCAGCCGGCGCGGACGGAGATGCGGCCCGGGTCCGCGAGTTGTTCCGCCGGATCCTCGCGCGTGACCCAACGGCAAAGGAACTCGACTCGGCACTCTCCTACCTGGCACGGGGAAGTCTGGAATCCTACGCACGCATACTTCTCTCCTGCAACGAGGTGATCTTCTGGCCATGACCCCGCATCTTTCACGGCGGACCCTGTTGACCCGCATGGGCGGCGGACTCGGCGCGGCCGCGCTCACCGACCTGCTGACGCGCAACGCGAACGCCGCTGTTCGTGGATTCTACAACGGACCCAAGCTCCCGGCCCGCGCCAAGCACGTGATCATGCTGTTCCTCGCCGGCGGTCCTTCGCACGTCGACATGTTCGATCCCAAGCCTGCGCTCGAAAAGTACAAGGGCCAACGTCCGGGCTCCGTCGACCTGCGCACCGAGCGCGAAACCGGTGGACTGCTGCCTTCGCCGTTCCAGTTCAACAAGTACGGCCGCAATGGCGTCGACGTGAGTGAGCTGCTGCCCAAGCTCGCCTCCGTGATCGACGACGTGTGCGTGATCCGGTCGATGTACACGTTCAATCCGACCCATACACCCGCGCGCAGCCTCTACCACACCGGCAGCATCCTGGCCACGCGGCCGTCGACCGGAGCCTGGATGTCCTATGGACTCGGCACGGACAATGACAACCTTCCGGCGTTCGTGGTCCTCACGCCCGGCGGCGGAGGCAGTGGCGGATCGCTTTCGCGTTCAGGATTCCTGCCCGCCGAGCACCAGGGAATTTCGTTTAATTGCTCTGAAGCCGAGCCCGAGAAAATGATCCCGGACCTTCGCAACCGCTGGTCGAGCGCGGAGACCCAGCGTGCGGACCTCGATGCGATCCAGCAGTTAAACCACGCCTTCGGTGAACAGTTCGGGCCCGACGACTATCTCGAAGGCCGCATCAACCTAGATCAGGCAGTTGAAACGAGCGCGGGTGGCGGAAGATGGCCGACACTGGCGGAATGAGCGAAGTTTTGGATCCGCGAGGGGTTCACCCGCTGGGTGAGCCGGAAGACGCAGTGCAATCGTACC
>VFZX01000447.1 GCA_016871015.1 Acidobacteriota bacterium
CCCGATCATTCCGGACGATGTAGGTGTTGGCCACCGAGTTCGACACTTCCCACACATGTGGCGTGAGTTCGCGAAAGCGCGGCCGGAAGTACTCATGGGGACTTCCGTGAAACAGTTCCCAAATGCGCTCGAGCCGGGCGCGTAGTGGAGCCATTGCGCCGGACGTGACTCGGAACGGCGCGCCATGGCCCGGCAGGATCCAATCGAGTTCCATCCCTTCCACGGCCCGCAGGCTCTCGAGCAAATGAGCGTGGCCCTGAAAGTCCATGTATTTCCACTGGACCGGGAAGTACTCGTGGATCCGGTCCGGAGCGGAGAGCAGATCGCCGCAGGCGAGCACGCGTTGCCCGGCGGCTTCGAAAAGATATCCAGCGGACCCGAACGTGTGGCCGGGTAACGGAACCACGTCGATCGGTATTCCGCGCCACTCGAGGCGCTCGTAATCGTGGGCATAGCCGGAGGGCTGGATATCGCGCAGCGAACCGAAGGCGGGATAGTACGATGTGTAGTTGTCGTAGATGTCGTAGGAGGCGCGGAGCAGGTCCGGCTCCTCAAAGAAACGCTTCTCGGCGAAGGGCACGGTCACAGCCGCTCCGGCGTCACGCCAGGCGGCGGCCGATGAGCATTGGTCGCGATGGAAGTGAGTGAGAAGCACGCGATTCACGTGCCCGAGACCAGCGGCGATTTCCGATCCGGGCGCCAGGCGCGTTCCGCAATCGACCAGCAGTGTTTCTCCCCCGTGGGCGAGCGCGTAAACGCTGCACGTGTCGTCGATCCAGCACAGGCCTGGCACGATCTGTTTCATCACGCCTCGTAAAGCCAGGCTTTCGTGATGAAAGTAACGGTGAGGTTTAGCATGCTCCGCCGGCAGCGCCCGTTCAAAAGATGAACTTCAATGCCAACTGGATGTTGCGCGGCGTGTTGCCTTGGCTGGCAATCACACCGAACTGCGGATTGCCGAACGACATGTTCGGGTAGCCGAACCGCACGTGGTTGAGAGCGTTGAACAACTCGGCGCGGAACTGCACGTTGAAGCGGCCGTCGACGCCGAACGTATTGTTCTTGAAGAGTCCGAAGTCGATGTTGTTGATGCCGTGGTGGCGCGTATCGGGTAGAGTCCGCCCCGTGGTGCCGTAGGTGAAGGCGGGGGGTTGGCTGAACACGCTGGTGTCGAACCACCTCAGCAGACGATCGTGGGCGCGGCCTGTCAATCGCGCGCTGGTTCCGTTGTTGTTCGGCCGCGACCCGCCGCCGAAGGTGCCGGTCAGGTTGTTTACGGCATCGAGTCCGAGCGGCGTACCCGACTGCGCCGTGTAGACGCCCGAAAACTGCCAGCCCGAGATCGCGCGGCCCGCTGCGCCGAGGTTTTGCAGGAAACGCTGCCCCTTGCCGAACGGAAGATCGATCGAGTAGTTCACGACCAGCCGTTGTGGATTGTCGAAAAGATTCAATGAGCGGTCGAGCGCTCGATTGTTGTTGTTCAGGAAGCGCATGCTCGCATTCTGGGCGCCGCCTTCGAGCCAATCGCTGCGGCTCTCCGTGTTGCCGATTCCTTTGCTGGCGGTGTAGGCGACGCCGATGAGCGAGGTCGAGAATCGCTTGTTGAACTGCATCTGGAACGAATGGTAGATCGAGTGCCCGATCGGATAACCCTCGAGCGTCAGGCTGGTGAACTGTGGATAGGGCCGCATCAGTTGTCCGCGTTGCACGGTCGGCTGCGCGAGCGTGCCGACCTGCACGGTTCCCGCGAAGGGATTCCGGACGAGTTCCTGGAGGCGGTTTCCGAGTGCGAGATGCTCGTCGGCAAGTTGATTCAACTGCGATCCGTATTGTGCCGGAAGCCCGGTGCCCTTGCTGCCCGCATAAGCAACTTCGATCATCATGCCGCTTCCGAGTTCGCGCTGGATGTCGAAGTTCCACTGCTGCATGTATCCAGTGCGGAACTGGCGTAGATTCGCCGCGCCTCCTTGTCCTACGAGCGTGTTCAACCCAGCGGCACTGCCCGGCGGGTTCTGGATGCCATTCGGGAACGGATTATCGAGTGTGTGAAAGGGAGTCAGCCCGCCGTCGATCGAACCGAGCATTCCGGTCGCGATCGACCACGCAGGCGCGCGAACGTCACCCGTCACTTCCGTAATCGCGGCCGGCAGCCAGAACAGCCCGTAACCGCCGCGTACCACCATGCGCGGCATCAATTGATAGGCAAATCCGGCACGCGGGGAAACCTGTCTCCGGAACAGGTCGTATGGCGAGCGTGTGTTGTTATCGGCGAATCGGTATCCGCCCCGCAGATCGAGCCCCACTTGTTGGCTGATTGGAAGCTGCGCGGCTGGATCGAACCACATCTTGCGGTTGTACCGCTCGTTGATCGGAAACTCGAGTCCATACTCGACACCGAGGTTCAGCGTCAGCTTCCGCGAGATCTTCCAGTCGTCCTGGAAGAACGTGGACAGGTAGCGCCGTTGATTGGCGAGACGTTCGCTCTTCGCCACAGTTCCGCCGCCGTAGCCGAGCAGGAACGAAGCCATCGGCACGCCGCTGTTGGCATCGAGGCGCTGGGGATTGATCGCGGTCATTTGATTGCCGAAGCTGAATTGGCCGCCGAAGAAGTTCGACTGGAATTGATTCAACTGCTGAACTCGATAATCCGCCCCGAACTTGATCGAGTGCGACCCCTTAATCCAGGTGAAGCTTCCACGCTGGCTCCAACTGTTGAGGGTCGCGAGAATCAGACTGTGCGATGCCTGACTGCCGGCGCTGGCCATTCCTGTGATGTCCATGCCCGGAAATCCCTTGTACTGCACGGCGTCGTAGTAAGCCTGCGGGAAGCCGAGCGTTCGCAGATCGAACCCCTGCTGGACCGCATAGGGAATCGAGTCCGACACGCGGCGCGCGAAGCCTGAATGAAACTCCGCGACGAGCCCCGGACTGAAGACCGCGTTCGCGGCGACAGTCGCGTTGTAGAGCCGGCTCTCGTTCGGCCGGGTCAGGTTGACCTGGTATTGGAACGGATCGCGGCTGAAACTGTTGCCCCGGATCTGCGCCAACGTGCCGTAGAACTTCCAGCGCGAGTTCATGTTGTGATCGAACTTGGTCACGTACTGATGCTCGTTGTTCCCGCCAGCGCCGAACGTCGAAAAGTTGTTGAGATTTGTGAAGGGCGCCCCCGCGGCGTTCGGCATCGGCCACACGGGAAGGTAGTTCGACGCGATCTTGCTGAAGCGCGATGCCGGAACGCGGTTGCCGGGAAACACGTCGCGGATGTAGGTCGTGCCGTCGGGGCGCGTGGTCAGGGCGTCGGCGGCGGCCACCATCCGGCCGGCTGCGTTGAAGGTCTGCGAGAAGTCACCCGCCCGCTGCAGCGCGGTCGGCACCGTGGTGATCGATGGTGAGCCGGCGCGCTGCTTGTAGCCTTCGTAGTTGCCGAAGTAGAACGTCTTGTCCTTTCGAATCGGACCGCCGATCGAAGCGCCGAACTGATTCTGCGTGAGAGCCGCGCGCTTGTTGCCCGCGCGGTTCTGGAAAAAATTGTTCGCGTCGAGCGACTTGTTGCGGAGGAAGTCGTAGGCGGTGCCGTGCAACTGATTGGTGCCGGACTTGATGCTGAAGTTCACCACCGCGCCCGCGCTGCGTCCGTATTCCGCCGAGAAATTGTTGGTCTGGATGCGGAATTCCTGCGTCGCGTCGACAGGCGGCACGTACGCCGGCGCGTTCATCTGCGCATAGTCGAGTGCCAGCCCTTCGACCAGTACCGTGTTCGCGTTGGCAAGCCCACCGTTCACGGAGAAGTTCGACCATTGTCCCTTGCCACCGAAGCCGCCTTGGATTCGCACGCCCGGTGTCAACGCCACCAGCCCGATTGGGTTCCGGCCGCTCAACGGAAGTTCCGTGATCTGCCTGTTCTCGACGACCGTGGCGATCGTGCTGGTCGCCGCGTCGAGCAGCACGCCGGCAGCCTGCACACTCACCGACTCGACCACGCCACCAACCTCGAGGTCAAAGTCGACGCGCGCCACCTGATCGATCGCCAGCGTTACCGGACCCCGTTTGGTGTGCCTGAATCCGGCGGCCTCCGCCGTGACTTCATAGCGGCCCGGCAACAACGCGGTCACCAGATAGTTTCCACGATCGTTCGTCGTGGATTCGCGGCCGACACCCGTCGCCGTGTTGGTGACAACAACCTTAGCGAGGGCGACCACGGCGCCGGAGGAATCGGTGACGGTTCCAGTTACTTGCGCGGTCTGTCCGAAAAGCGTCGAGCAGGCCAGCAGGGCCAGCGGCAGGATGCGTACGAGGCAGCTTGACATGACCCCAACGTGTATCACAGCCAGATGAGCGTGGTCAACGTATGCACGCCCTAATCTCGATGATCATATCCGGGAGCCAGGTTGAGGGGAAGGGCCGTCTGATACTTCACCTGTTTGAGGGCGAAGCTCGATTGGATTCCCTTCACGCCGGCGATGCGCGCCAGGAAGCCGGTGACGAAGCGTTGGAACTCATCCAGATCGGCCACGGCCACGCGAAGCAGGTAGTCGGAACTGCCGGTCATCAGGTAGCACTCCATCACTTCCGGACGCGCGGTGACCGCCGCTTCGAACCTGTTAAGGCTGTCCTCCACCTGGCGCTCCAGGCGCACCTGGACGAACACGCTCACGCCGAGCCCCACGGCGGGCGGATCGAGCAACGCGACATAGCGCGCGATCACCTTCTGGCGCTCCAGCCTTTTGACGCGGGCAAGGCACGGCGACGGCGACAGATTCACGGCTTCGGCCAATTCGACGTTCGGCATGCGGCCGTTGCGCTGCAACTGTTCGAGGATCTTCCAGTCCGTGGAGTCAATGTTATGAGCAGGCATCCGAACAGCATTTTATATCGTGATGGGTGGTCCATGTAGAATTTTGTGCTTCCGGCCCCGCTGCGGCGCAGTCAGTTCGCCATCGCCTTCCGCCGGGTATCCGGTATCATGCCAGAAAATCGCGATGCAGGCACCGACTACTACCCCCAGCCGGGACTTCGAAGTGCAGGAATGGATCGAAGCCTTCGACGGCGTATTGGCGGCAAGCGGCACGGAACGCAGCCGCGAGTTGCTGGAGCGTCTGATCGGCCACGCCGCGCGCCACGGAGTGAATACGGGATTGGTGTTGAACACGCCCTGTTGCAATACCGTCACCGTGCGCGAGCAGCCGCGGTACCCGGGCGACCTGGCGCTCGAGCGCCGCATCACCGCCGCTGTGCGCTGGAACGCGCTCGCGATGGTTGTCCGGGCCAATCGGCAGAGCTCGGAACTCGGCGGACATCTGTCGAGCTACGCCTCGGCCGCGGACCTGTTCGAGACCGGTTTCCATCACTTCTTCCGCGCCGGCGAGCAGGACGGCGATCTGGTGTACTTCCAGCCGCACTCTGCGCCCGGTGTATACGCCCGCGCATTTCTGGAGGGCCGCCTTCCGGAAGAGGCCCTCGCCAACTTCCGCCAGGAGACGGGCGGGCGCGGGCTGTGCTCCTATCCGCATCCATGGCTGATGCCGCGGTTCTGGCAATTCCCCACCGGGTCGATGGGACTGGGCCCGCTTACCGCCGTCTACCAGGCTCGCTTCATGCGCTATCTGGAGCATCGCGGCGTCATGCCGGCATCGAGCCGAAAGGTGTGGGCATTCGCCGGAGACGGCGAAATGGACGAACCGGAGTCGCTGGCCGGACTCGCGTTGGCGGCGCGGGAGCAACTGGACAATCTGATCTTCGTGGTGAACTGCAACCTGCAGCGGCTGGACGGGCCGGTGCGCGGCAACGGGTCCATCATCAAGGAACTGGAGCGGGTGTTTCGAGGAGCCGGTTGGAACGTCATCAAGCTGATGTGGGGTTCCGATTGGGACCTGCTTTTCGAGCTGGATCGCGAAGGGGTGCTGCGCCGCCGGCTGGAGGAGACCGTGGATGGCGAGATGCAGAGCTACGGAGCCAACGACGGTCGCTTCAACCGCGAGCGTTTCTTCGACAAGTAC
>VFZX01000448.1 GCA_016871015.1 Acidobacteriota bacterium
GTTGACTGCTTATCAACGATGGTGCCGCATCTTGCGCTCGATCTTCCAGCAATTCGCCAAGATCCCCCTCGATCCGCCTGCTCCAGTGCCCCTTCCAGCCGCTTCCAACTGCCGGATTTAGGATCAATGATACGGAAGACCAGCGGGCCGGTCGAGCTGAAAACGCTGAAGAACGCTGAAGAACGTTGAAAGGAAGGAAGTCCCTGCATGACGCTTCCGCCTTTGCCGCGGCCGGACACGACCTTGTCTTGATCGGCTAGCTCCCGCCGGATCCGATGGTATCGCTCGCCGTCCCAGTTCAACCGATCTCGCAGTGTCTGCTTATCGCCGCCCAGCGCTTTCGAAGCATCCGAAAACAGTTGGGCGTACGTACGCCGGTTGTGCGTAGGTTTCTTCTGCACCGCCTTTTTCATCTGCCATCACACGCTAGCCAGGCTACACCATTTCCTAGCTCGACCGGTGATCAGGACACAGCCGCGCAGGTAGCCGCTCTCAATGCGCCGGGTGCGAGCGCATCTTCCGCGAGAAGGCGTCCGTTGGGCGACTCCGGCGGGCCGGATGATGATGCAGGTTCGCTAAATTCGAAAGGGCCATTCTGCGCGAGCAAGCCGAGGCGGGCTTGGATGTCGCAAGAGAGGTCTTCGCAGCAGCAATCCGAAATTCGCAAGATGGTATCGAAAGGGCAGAGGACTGCCGCCGATGCCGCGCGGCTCTTCAAGGTCCACCCGGCGACCGTCTCGCGTCTGATGGCTCGGGCCGTGACGCCGCCAGCCCGGAAGCGGACCCGCAAGCGGCATGCAACGCGGGAGATGTGACCCTGAGTTCTGACCCGCGCACCGGCCAATGTTTACGGGCCTTCCACGCATGGGTCAAAGCCTACCTTTGCGGCACGCTGGCGCGCGCCGGTACTGCCTTGGGGGCGTTGTACCAGTCTCCTCTACACAACGCGACTGCTCGTTGTCTATCTGAAGGGAATAGCTGTTCTCATCAGCTATCCGTGGACCTCCGCGGACGGTTGAGTTCCGCTATAATTTTCAGCCAGTACCAAGGCATGAAGAGAATTCCGGTCATGTACCGCTCAGGTACTTTGCCACATCGACAAACGGGGCTTTCAGCCTTTCTAACGCGCGACTATGCGCCTGGACACGGTTCAGGTGTTGGCTTTCTGCCGGTGGACGAGTACGGGCAAACGCTGCCGCTGCCTTCCGGCTTGGATCTGACACAAGGCCGTGTTTCCGTCGATTGGCTGTTCAACGGCGGAAACAAGGGCATCCAGTTTCAAACTGTCGAGATTGAGAAAGGGAAACGATGAGAATGAACCTCCGCACTTGCGTGCTCGCTTGCCTGCTGACTGCGACGATGGCGGCGCAGGAACCCAAGATCGACCTCCGTGAGAGCCAGTTGTTTCTGGATGACGCGATCGTCGAGCATTCCACTCTGTTGCAGCGCGTGGTTCACCAACCGGTGCGGTCGTCGAGGAATCCTATCTACATTCCTGAAGCGCCGTGGGAAGGCGGCACAATGAACTACCTGGGAGGCGTTGAGCGCGACGAAAGCAGCGGCAAGTTCAGGGCCTGGTACGTCGGCAAAATCGGGCGCACCCCGAACCTGCCGAAAGTGAGCTTTCCGATCTGCCTTCTCGAAAGCGACGACGGCTTCCGCTGGCGCCGCCCGGACCTCGACATCAACCGCGAACTCACGGGCGGGCCAAACAACATTGTGCTCGACATGGGCGACGGCTGCACCGGAGCACCCAGCGTGGTTCGCGACCCCACCGATCCGGCGCGCCCCTGGAAGTTCCTCATTCATCATTCCACCGACACCCGTTGCAGGGATTACCGGGTATCGATGGCAAGCTCGGCCGACGGCGTGCGATGGAACTGGGAGACCGCACCGGGAGCGGGTATCAAGGCCGGTTCGATGAATGACCGTCTGACGGCCGCCTTTGACCCGGCGGTCAGCGGTTCATTTCTTCTGTTCAGCCGGGGCCGGGGCAAGTACAACCACCGTGTGCGCACGGTCTACCAGGCGCGCCTCAGCCGTGACGGCAAGTCGCTGCTGGATCAGCCGGTGCTGGCAATGAAGCCGGACTTCGAAGACGATCCCTCGGTGGAGTTCTACCATATGAGCGCGTTCCGTTACGCGAGTGTATTTATCGGTTTCATCGAGGTCTACCGGGCCGAAGAACCCGAGCGCGCCGAGATTCACCTGGCCGTAAGCCGGGACGGGGTCAACTGGCAGCGAGTCCGTCCGCGTACGCCGTTCATGGAGCCGTCGCCGGACGGGATGCGCTACGGTGTGTGGGACTCGAGGCGGTCGACACCGGCTTTGAGCGCACCGATTCTGCACGAGGGCGGTCTCTGGCTCTATTACTACGGCGGCCAGGCGTTTCACGGGAACCGGTTTCTGACTGGCGGTGAATGCAAGATGGGATTGGCAAAGCTGCGGCCGGATGGGTTCGTTTCGCTGCGCGCGGGTTTTCGCGAAGGAGTTCTGACAACCAGGCCGCTGGAATGGCCCGGCGGGCGCCTCAGTGTGAACTACCGCGAAATCGGCGGCAACAGGACCACCGACGCCTACGTCCGGGTGGAGTTATTGGACGACAACGGCCCGATTCGGGGATACACGTACGCAGAGAGCACGCCAATGAGCGGCGACGCTCTGAACGGCGAGCCGTCGTGGGCCGGACGGCCGCAGAACCTGGACGCGCTGATTGGCAAGAAGGTCCGGATTCAGTTTCACATCCGCAACGCGGATCTGTTCTCCTTCGCCGCGACGCCTGCGAGGCGGTGATCCCGTGCGGCGAAGTGACAGCATCATTCGTTTGGCCCATGGCGAGCGACACGCGGCTCCCGATCCTGATCGACGCGCCCTTGCCGGAGAAACCGGGCCGAGCGGCTCCGTGCCCTGTCCCCGCGTATCGAACTGTGCCCGAAGCTGCGCTGGGTTCGGTGACCATCTCGCACCTGGCGGACCGGCCCCTCGCGAGGAATTCGGTGCCGGGCTTCCCGCTTCGGACGGCAAGCGCTTTTCTGGTCGCGGGCCAGGGTTCGCGGAGCCGGCAGTCGATTGTTCTCGCGGATCTGGCCGCGGGCAAGATCGAGAGCCTGCGCACGGGCGCCTACCCCGTGTACGCATCGGGCACATTGTGTTTCAGGCCGAACCGCGAAAGAGCGGCCTGTGGGCGCTCGCATTTCTCCGCGTACGAGGAAGGCGGAAGGGGAGCCGGTTCCCATTGTCGATGGCGGCGCGGACAGCAGCGTGTCGCTCGACGGAAACACTCGCGTGGTCGCCGACTGTGGGGGAGTGGCGCCATTTCGTCTGGTGGGACCGTTCCGGAAAAAAGCTCAGTGAATCCGGCGCTCCGGACCAAATCGAAAGTGTCGCCCTTTCGCCGGATGCTTCGCGAGTGTCCTACTGCTCAACGCAAGGTAACTTCGATGTCTGGATCCTGGATTTGATTCGCCAAACCAAATCGAGGTTCACTCTCACCCCGCGCGTAGACGTCAGCGCAAGATGGAGCCCGTCAGGGAAGGAAATCGCCTGGGGATCCGTGCGCGGCCCGGTGGATATCTATGTCCAACCGTCGGACGGCAGCGGAGAGCCGAAGCGTGTCATTTCGGGCCCCGACGGGGCCCACAAGTACCCATCGCGCTGGTCGCCGGATGGAAGCACTCTCTTGTTGCACGTTTTCGGCTTGACGGCAGGAGACGACGTATATTACGCGAAGCGAAGGGCGGACGGCGCATTTGACGAGCCCGTGGCGTTCCTCAATACGGCTTTCAGCGAGGATGCGGCGCAGTTCTCGCCGGACGGGCGATTCGTTGCCTACAGTTCCGACAAGTCGGGACGCAGGGAAGGGTATGTCCGTTCTTTCCCGATGCGGGAAGCAAGCGTCAGATCTCGGCCGATGGCGGCGACCTACCACGCTGGCGCCGCGGCGGAAAGGAGATCTTCTACGTGAAGGACGACGTGCTCATCGCGGTGCCGCTCACCGTGGCGAATGGGTCCCTGACGGCCGGCGCGCGGGCGGAGTTGTTTCGCAATCCGGGCCTACCGGATCGGATTGGCTTCGGCTTCCCCTCCTACGACGTCGCGCCAGACGGTAAACGGTTCCCATCGCCGAACCGGTCGACGACGGGAAGTCGAAGGCGGCGTCGATCCACGTGATCGAGAACTGGACCGCGCTGCTTCGCCAGAAACCCGCCGGCGCGCCGCGGGAGTAAGATGGGAAAGAACCGATGACACTCGAGGAGTTCGTACAGGAAACGCAGTTCACCTCGAGAAACTTCCTGTTCGACCGTGCGATGTTCTCCCTTTTCGACGATCTCGCTCGCATTACTGAGGCCCTCGCGGCCGCCGGAACCGATTTCGAGCTCGTGGGCGGCATCGCCGTGCTAGCCCATATCCTCGACCGGAACCGCAGCCGCTCGTTCGTGACCCGCGACATCGACATCCTGATCGGCCGCGGGAGCCTGGACCGCCTGGTGGAAGTGGCCGAATCCGCCGGATACGAGGGTCGAAGGATCGTCGGTGGGTACATGCTGATCCGTGAGGGCCAGACTCCCGCCGAGGCCGTGCACATCATATTCGCGGGCGAGCGGTCGAAGTCGACCCAGCCCATTCCTCATCCCGCCGTGGCTCCGGTGCGGATGCAGTTCTTCGGGCTGACGGTTCCCGTGGCGCCTCTCGAGGACCTCGTGCGGATGAAGCTGAACTCGTTCCGGGCGAAAGATATCGCACACCTGGAGACGCTCGACGAAGCTGGCCTCATCACCGCCACCGTTGAAAGTGCTCTGCCGGAGGATTTGGCAGGCCGCCTGAGGCAGGCCCGCCTGCAGTGGCTCGCCGAGCGGCCCGACGTGGAATGACGATCGGCCATACCGAGTCACCGCCAATCTAGCGGTTAGAACTGGAGCCGGAGCGCCAACTGCACGTTGCGCGGATCGTTCGCCTGCGCCGGATTCACCGTGCCAAACGCGGCGCCGCCCGCCGTCAGATTCGGACCCGGGAACCACGGCGTGTTCGTCATGTTGAACGATTCGGCGCGGAACTGCAGGTTCACTCGCTCGGTCAACGCGAACTGCTTGAACATCGAGAAGTCGACCCCTAGCGGACGCAGGTCGCGGATGTTCGGAAATCGCGTCGACAGCGTCCGAAGCGTGAACGGCGGCTGCACTGTGAACACTACGGGCTCGGACGTGCTCGAGCAGTTTTGGCGGGCTCCGTTGAGCGCGAGCGTGCAGGTGTTGAACCACCGCGAGCGGCTCCGCACCTCGTCCGGCAGACGTGGATTCACGCCCGTCGCGAAGACGCCGCCCGGCGCCCCGATCGGAATGCCCGACTGGATCGACACGATGCCGGTCAACTGCCAGCCTCCGAGAATCTGCCGCGCGGGTCCGCGCCCGTCCTTGAAGAACGGCAGAGCCCAAGCGCCGGAGATGATGGCGCGGTGCGGCGTGTCGACGCTGGTCAACACGCGTGCGAGCTGGCCGAAGTCATCCTGCGCGTTCAGGTACCCGACTGCCTCGATCGACTTCGAGAGCGTGTAGCTCAGCAGCATGTGGAGTCCGTGGCTCATGCGCTTCTCCACGCGCAACTGGAACGAATCGTAGTCGGACTTGCCGATCGTGTGCCGGTCCTGCGTGATGCCAGCGAACTGCGGGAACGGCCGCAGAAGCTGTTGCCGCGGCACGGTCGCTCCGTTGAACGCGGATCCGGGCAGCCGGCCGGCCATCGGGTTCGGAACTTGCGTCAGCAGGTCGTTGCCCAGCGCGAGCTGTTGCCGCGAAATTTCGTTGATGCCCTTGCCGGACTGCAACGAACGGCTGCGCGAGGCGGAATACGACGCGTCGATCAGCAGCCGCCACGGCAACTCGTGCTGGAAGCCCGCCGAGAACTGGTGAACGAACGGGATGTCGCGATTGACGAATCCGAACGAGTAGCCTTGTCCGAGCAGCGTCCTGAGTCCGAGCGAGGAGCCC
>VFZX01000449.1 GCA_016871015.1 Acidobacteriota bacterium
ATTTTCTCCGAAAATGGGGCGTTCAGGAAACCAAGAAATCCGGAATATCGAGGTATTGACAATCGCGCGGAGAAGGTGTAAGGTGAAGATCGAGCCGCACCCGCCCTTGATAAGTGTCAAGCAAGAATCCAGGCTAAAGTGTCAAGGATGTGTCCGGTCGCGCAACTGACGGCCACGAGCGAGTTTCGACCTCCACCACCGTCGGGACGCCGTCACTTACCTCGGCTTGGACGGCGGAGATCCGCGGGCTCCCCAGTTGCCTTCCTTGCCGGGACAGGGCACTCCCGTCCATCGACTTCCAACCAGTCCCCTTTTCCGAGCGCGTACGCCAGCACCCGGCCGGATCCGCTCAGACGGCGCACGGCTACCCATTGCCCCCGGCCGCGCACGCCGCCGGCCTCGAGCAACTGGTGCGCGAATGCCCAGATGAGCGTGTCCTGCACCCCAGGGAACGTCAGCCGCATGGCAAGCGAACCGTGCGGGGTGGAGAGCGTTTCCACCTTCGGTACCGATGAGCCCGGCTTGCGGGGCGTCATCACGGCCATCAGCCGGCCGTTGAAGCCGCTCAGCCTGGCAATCAACCGCGGACGGAAGTACGTGGCGTGGTGCACGGTGCGGTAGCTGTTCGCTTTCGCCTCCTCCATGCGGATGTACTTGTGCGAACTGGTCCACGGTATGTCTTGCGTCAGCTCGAGGGTGTGTGGCTTGGGGTGGGCATCGGCGGCGGGGATCGCGAAATGCACATCCAGCAGGCCGCCACGGCGGCGGCCGCGAATTGTCGCCGAGTCCCGGCTCACTTCAATCGTGTTGCCGGGCTCGCTGTGGAGGGTCCACCAGAACTCGCGGAAATCGTATGCGCCGTTCACGTCGTCCACGGTCCATACGTAGGCGGGCGGCCCGGTTTCCGGGTCCTCTCCAACGGGCTTCACCAGGCCGATGTGCCGCCACGACCAGTGGCAGTTGGCCTGCTGAGTGTTATCAGCGGCAGCATAATCGCAGAAGGGATCGGGCCGGTAGTCCATCAGCCTTCCCTGATACCAGGAGGCGCGCCATTGACCGTCCGTGGTCCGGCCGCTCTTGCCGTCCACCAGCATGACGTTGTGCTGATCCTGGTCCATTCCGTAGCGGCCGGGACCAACGGCGAAGTACTCGCCCAGCGCGGAAAGCGCGAAATGCCCGCCGCTGTCGTGGGCGTGGCCCTGTCCGCCCGTGGGCCGCTGCGAGCCGTCGAAGTACAGAAACGTGTCCTCGTCCTTCCAACCCGAGCGGAAGCTCACGATTCCGCGGTCCTGGTCGGAAAACGCCGTGGGCAGCTTGGCCTTCGACGGGTGAACCGGCTGCGGCGCGTCGGCGAGCGAAATCAGCGACACCGCCGTGGTTGGCACCTGGAGACCGCCGGCCAGCCCGGTTTCCCGGGCTACCGCGTCAATCCGGGCGCGATGCTCGGGATCCAGCGGCGGATAGGACAGGGTCATCATCAACCAGATAAGCGTTGGGTCGTCGTTGTAACGTGCCAGGTGAGCGAGCACCAGGTCGCGGCATCCGAAGTCATCACCGTGGTCGCCTGTATTGGAAAGGTACATCCCCCAAGGCTGGACAAAGTGGAGCATGGCCCGGCCGAACCGGGCGAAGCGCGGCGCCTTGCGGTAGGCGTCGTAGAGGCCAGCCCGGCGCAAGCAGGTTGCGACTCGTGCCACGCGGCCCGTCATGAGCGTGCCGTAGCCAATGTCTTCGACAGGATATCCGCCCTCACCGATGCTCGAGTAGAGCGCGGCTTCGAACAAAAGCAGCAGCCGGCTGCGCTCAGCGGCGAGGTCAGGGACTCCCTCGTCGCCGTCAACGGCCAACAACGACATGAGCGCAACCAGCATGTAGGCCATGCCAATGTTTGAACCCGCGGACTGAAGGTAGGTTGGCTTCATCGCGGCGAGCATGCGGCGCATGTGTTCGACAAGCCAGACGGCGGCCGTTCGCCGGTCGGCGGCGGACAGATGGGGCTGGATCAGGTCGTAGGCGAAGATGACGTTGAAGTTATTCGGGGAGCTGGCCGGGGAGCTGAGCAGCACGCGCCGGGCGGCTTCCAAAGCCTGGCCGTCCTTCTCCAAGAGACCCACGAGCACGATGTCGTCGAGGCTGTTGTTCACGGCTTGGCCACGCGGGTCGCCGCCATTGCGGACACCGGTGGGGTTGCCGACCAAGGCGGAGAGATCTTTTGCCGCCAGCACCCCTGCGATCAACGGGTCGACTTTGAGACGCAAGCCCGCCAGTACCTTCTGGCACCATCCACGGCGGCACGCCTCGCGGAGCGGGCCGAGATTTTCCGGTCCCAGCAGCAGCCGCGGGTGAAGGCGTCTTTCGTATAGTGGCCGGGCACAGCCGAAATCAAAGGGAACGACAACGCGGGACGCGGGGGATGGTTGGCCATATGCGCCCGGTGGAGTGCCGGCCAAGCCGGATTGCAGCAGCGCCGCCAAACCCGCACTGGCGTTTTCAAAAAGCCGTCGTCGGCTGGACCGCGCCTTAGATGTCGAAGTGCTCATTTTTGTCCCCGGCTTGAGCCATTCATAACGTCTCGCCGACGGAGGGCAGTTCGTAGCCCTTCCGCCGAACCCGGCTCAGCCTGGCGTTCGCTTCATCCGCGCCCGGACCGTGGAAGCGCTCGATCATGGGGTCCCATGCGAGGCTGGACTGGCCGGCTTCACGGCAGATGTTCACCAGGTGGCAGACAACGGTTGAGCGGTGGCCGATCTCGACGTCCGCGTTCGGCAACTGGCGCGAACGGATGCATTCGACGAAATTGCGGACGTGCGGCGTGCTCTCGCCCGGCCCTTCTTTCGTCGGGTCCGGAGCACCCTGGTGGAGTTCGGGACGATTCGTCTTGAAGCTGCCGCGCAGGATCTGGATCTCGCCATCGGTTCCTTGAAAGATGGCGCCAAGCTGCTGGTGATCGTCGATCCTGGGCTGCTCGAGCGAGACCTCAGCGCCGCTGGCGTACACGAGCGTCACTCTGTTCTCTTCACCGAGGAGAAGCTTGACGGGTCCGGTGAGCGAAGTTCCGAGCGCCGCCTGCACCTGATCGAGCGAGTGCGTGCCCCAACCGGTAACACCCCAGGATTGGCCGCCACCGTCGAAGTCCCAGTAGTTGTACCAGCCGCGGTGGAGATCGGCGTGGTACGGCCGCAGTTCGGTCTGGTTGCACCACTGATCCCAATCGAGGCCCGCCGGAATGGGCTGCTCCGGTTTGGGGGTCCAGCGCCTTGGGGCGAAGAAGTTACAGACGATCACCTTGCGGATGCGGCCGATCTTGCCGGTCTCCACCAGATTGCTGGCGAAGACATTGACGGGAATCGAGCGTTGTTGCGTGCCGACCTGAAGAACACGCCGGTAGTGCCGGGCCGCCTTGGTGAGAATCTGGCCTTCCTCGACGGTGAGACTGAGAGGCTTCTCCGCGTAGACGTCGAGGCCGGCTTGCATCGCGTGCATGCAAATCAGCGCGCGCGCGTGCGTCGGGGTTTCGACGAAGACGGCGTCGAGCTTTTCGCTCTCGAACATGCGGCGGTAATCATGATACGGGCGCCAGGCCTGGCCTTCGGGTTGGTACCGCAAAGTCTCGGCCAGACTGGCAGGACTGATGTCGGCCATGGCTACAACCCGGGCCGTGCCGAAATCCTCGCGGCGAAGAAGCCAGCGGGCGCGGGTGCCAACGCCGATGAAACCGATGTCGACACGGTCATTGGCGCCGCGGACCGTGGACGCCGCGACGAACGGGAATGCCACGGCGGGGAGGACGTTCCGGCGGGAGATGTCGCGCATGCGCTCAGAAGGAGAACTTCAGTCCGAGCTGGATGCGCCGCGCCGCGGCCGCCGAGATCACCTGGCCGAAGCGCTGGTTCACCTGCCGTCCTTGCGCATCCCAACGGCTGGCGGTATCGATGCCGTTGAACTGCGAGTGATTGAAGGCGTTGTAGGTCTCGAAGCGGAACTGAATCCGGCGCGCCTCATTGCTTCCCCAAGCGAAGTTCTTGTACAACGACAGATCCCAGTTATTGAGGCCCGGACCGCGAACCGCATCCTTCGGAGCGTTTCCGATGCCGAAGCCCGATATGGGTGGCTGCTGCACGACGCTGGTGTCGAAGAAGCGCATCGGATTGCGCTTTCTCAACGGGAGGCTCGGGTTGCCGGTAAGGTTGACACGAGCGTCGATGCCAGAGCCGCCGGTGAGGTCGAGCGCCTGGACAAAACTGGATCCGAATCCGGTGGGAGCGCCGCTCAAAAACAGCGCGACGCCACCGATCTGCCAGCCGTCGAAGACTGTGCGGCTGAAGCCATTGTTCCAACCGCTGCTGAACTGTGGCAGGTCGTAGAGGAAGTTCGCCGTCACGTTGTGGGTGCGGTCGAAACCGCTCTTGCCGTAGTTCCACCGCCGGTAATTCAGGACTGGGTTCACCGAGCCGAAATCTTCGTCCGAGTAGTTCATCATTTTCGACCAGGTCCATGTGGTGCCAAAAATGAGGTTGCGAGTGAAGCGGCGGTTGGCCTGTGCCTGGAGTGAGTGATAGTTGGAGGAGCCCGCGAACTCGCGATAGTTGATGTCCGCGTATCCGCGGCGGGGCCGGAGGAAATTGACCGGCAAGGGCCTTCCGGGGGACGTGCTGTCCGCCGAAGACGGGAGGTAGTTGGTCCCGTAGGGGGTCGCATTCAAGTTCCGGCTATGCAAGAGATGGCGCGCGACGGAGCCGACGTAGGCGACATCAACCACCGTTCCAAACCCGATGTCCTGTTGGATGCCGAAGCTCCAGTTGTAGGTGGAGGACAGATTTCTGGAATCCTCCTGGCCGGAAACCGAAGCCGGGCTTTCGCTGAGCGGCGTGCTGAGGAGGCTCTGAATGGTGGTGTAGAAGGCTGTGGAGGTGTTCACGAGCGGACGCTGTTCGGTCCAGCCCATCACGTTGTCGTCGGCCAAACGGCTGAAGAACATGCCGAAGCCGCCTCGCACGGCGGTCTTTCCCGTGCCGAAGACATCCCAGGCGAAGCCGAATCGCGGCGCTACCTTGACGCCAGGAGAAGTGAGAGCGGCTCCATCGAAAATCCGCATTCCGTTAATGATGTTGCCGGAACCGGGAGCGAAGGTGCCAATCTTGACTTCCGGAACGATCTCGCCCGTCACCGGATTGCGGCCCATTCTCGCGCTGGTGGGCGTCGCGCGGAAGGGTTGGATCAATTGCGGGGCTCTCGCCGGGTCGTAATCCTGCACGACGAATGCGGCGAGCTTGTTACCGTCTGTGAAGGTGGGAATGGAGCGATGGAAGCGCGCGCCGAGTTCCAGGGTGAGCCGCTTGTGCACTCGCCAGGTGTCTTGAGCGTACCACTCATAGTTGTTGTAGCGCGCATTCGCCTGCGGATGCCGGTCAGACTCGGTATAGCTGTTCACGCTGCCCATTAAGGCGTTCGAGAACGCGTAATTGGTGTCGAAGGGGTTCAATAGGTTGCGGCCGAAATCGTAGGCGCCGTTGAACACGGCATTCCGTTGGGCGTTTCGGGCCACCTTTTCGATATAGAAGCCGGACTTGAATTGATGCTTGCCTTGGATCTTTGAAAGGTTGTCGCTGATGTTCCACGTGCTCTGCGTGCCGAAGAATGGGAACCTGCCTTCCAGGCTGATCGAGGCCGCGTTGGGTATGCCGCCGAAAGTGGCGTTGGGGATCAAGCCCCGCGGGTTGGCTTGGGGGAAGAACTGTGGCAGCCCCAGGCCGAGCTTGTCGCGATTGTTACGGTCCAGCGCATCCTGCCCGATCACAAGACTTTGGTCCGAGCGGCTGAGACCCGTGCTGAACTCGTTGACGACCGTGGGGCTCAACGTGTAGATCAGAGAACTGAAGTGAGCCCCTGGCGTGAGACACGCAGTTAAGACACTGTTCGCCGCCGACTGAAAATCCATTGTACGGCGGCTGGTTCTGGCTGCAAGATGG
>VFZX01000450.1 GCA_016871015.1 Acidobacteriota bacterium
ACGCCGCGCGCCGTTCCACATCCCCGCGCCGAGGATCACGGCGAGCACAGCCAGACGCGCGGGGGATGGCGCGATCAGGGCCCCCAGCATCGCACCACAGTAGATCAGGTGGGCGATGAAACCCACCCACCAGATCCGCGGACTGTAGACCCGCGTGATGATCATCTGCCGCTCGATCCAGCCGAGGAACTCGCGGGCGGCGGTGCGGTCGAGCGACGGGACCATCGCTCCGGGGGCGAAGGCGATCCGCAGTCCCGCGGCGCGGACCGCGTGCGAGATCCGGAAGTCGTCGGACACGGTTCCGTGCCAGAACCCCGGCACATCGATCTGCTGGAACACCTCCCGGCGGATCGCCATCGCGCCGCCCCAGGCGAATCCGTTGTCCGCGCCGCGGAATCCTCCCGCGATCACGCCGTTCCAAACGCTGCGCATCAAGGACCAGAATCCGGCCGGGGGATCCGGCGCATGCCAGCGGTAGCCGGTCGACATTCCAACACCGTACTCACGCAACGGCGCCACCAGAGCCCGTAACCAGCGCGGCTGGACGCGGCCGTCCGAGTCGGCGAAGGCGAGGATTTCGGAATGCGCACTTGCCGCTGTGACCGCGGCGAGCAGGTTGTTGATCTTCTCTCCGTTCGCCGGATCGCCCTCTCCGGCTTCGACGATACGGGCGCTTGGCGGTGCGGCGTGGTCGGGCAGGTCCGCGCGAGACCGTACGGCAATGATCAGTTCGTAGTGGGGGTAGTCGAGCGAGGCGAGGCTGGCGAGGTTCTGGGCCAGTCCGTCATCCCAGCCCTTTACCGGGACGATGACGGTGGCCGGTGGGCAATCGGAGTCCAGCAGTCGTTCGGACAGTCGCTGTGCGGCGTAGGCGTGGCGCGCGGAGGATCCTCGTAGGGAGAGGAGCGCGAGCAGCAGCGCGAGTCCCAGGAGGATGTCGGCGGGCAAGGTTCCAGGCTAACACCTGGCCGGACTTGACGCCGCCGCGCGTTGATCAGGGCTTGGCTCCGGCGGCGGCGCGCAGGGCTGTCCGGTCGCGGCGAAGGGACTCGAGATTGGCCTCGGAGACCGACTCCAGCGCATCCTTGATGAGCCTGTAGTTGGCAATCCACTGCCGGACCTGGGGAAGCTGAGCGGCGGTGAGGCTGATCTGCTTGGTCTTGCCGCCTGGATAGGTGACAGTGACGAACCACTGAGGATGCCCAACGCCGGTTGCGCACTTGGAGCCCCCGCTGGAATGGAAAGTGGTGCGCTCAAACAGAGAGCCGCGGAGAATCTGATCAAGAGGGGGAAGGTCGAGGCGGCCCGAAACCGGGATCCTCTGCGATCCCCTGGAGCGTCTCCAGGAACTGATCCAACCCGGTGGACTTGTCAAAAAAATAGGCCGCGCCCCGTTCCAACGACCGCTGGCGATGCTCCTCATCCGCATGGTTGGTCAGCACGATCACCCTTGGCGGGTCCGGCAGCCGGTTCAGCGCCGCCAGAACATCCCATCCCGAGCCTCGCTCCAACTGCAGGTCAAGGATCACGAGCCCGGGCCGCAGCCGCTCGATCTCGCCACACGCGTGGGGTGCGTCGGCCGCCGCGCCGCTCCACGCCAGCCCTGGAATCTCTTTGATCACCGACGCCAGGCGCTCGCGCAGCAGGCGCGAATCCTCCACCACAAACACTTCAACCGGACGTGCACTCGCCAAATTCAACTTGACGGCCTCAAGGCAAGCGTACCGGGATTCCGCACGCGCCGGAAGCGGACAAAGACCGTCTCTGTGCCGGCGTTTGTCCTACACGGCTCAGGCTGGCCGGACCACCGCGCTCACCGGACCCGATCCCACCGGAATCATCGTCAAGAGCGAAGCCTTCTTGTTCCGCCGCGCCGTCAAAGTTGGAATGTGTAGAACCGCCATGTCGCCCGACAACCGGTTCAGCACACACGCAAATTGCCGGTCCGGCGTGATGGCGATATGATGCGGCTCGCGCCCCACCTGGGCTTGGCCCATCAGCTTCTGGTTCTGAATGTCAATGATGGAAACATCGCCCGACTGCGGATTCGCGATGAACAATGTGTCGCCCGCCACCGCCAGCGCGCCTGGCGCCCTTCCGGCCAGCATGTAGTTGCCGACTTCGGTCCAGAACGGATATACAGTCACCACCGCGTCGGCGCCGTCACCGGTGACGAACAACTGGCCACCGTCCTCGTTCGGACAAATGCGGTCGGGCCGCACCGCCAGCGGCAGGCGCACCGCCACCCGGTCCTGCATTGCGTCGAAGATGACCAGTTCACGCGCATCGAGACCCGCGGCGATCAGGTGTCTGCCGTCCTTTCGAAACAGGACTTGGCCGGGATCCCGGGCCACCTCGGCAAACCGGGTGCCTTGCTTCCGGATCAACACGACGCCGCCCGGCTCCCGCACGGAGATCGCCACAGTGCCCGCTGTCTCCCGGTCCGGGGGCGCGAAAGCGAGGTCGGCTGGAATGCCCGGCAGTGCAATGCGTTCCTGGACCTTCAGGTCCGCACTCAATCGCAACGCCAATCTCTGTTCACGGCACAATACCCAAATCGCATCGCCGCCCGGGGCGAATCGCACGAGCGATGCCGGAGCCGGAAGGACCACTTTCCGGGCCACCACGAGCCGGCTCGAATCGATTTCATGGAGCGTGCCCGTGGCCGGAGTTAATGCGAGCGTTTGCCCTGTCCGCGGATCGGCGATCACATCGGAGGGATCCGCGCCGAGCGGAATGTGCTTGATTAGCGCGAGAGCGGTCAGATCCACCGCGGCCACGGCGCCGCCCGCCGAGTTGGCAATCAGCGCGAATCCCCGGTATCCAACGGGCTGCTTCTCCCGTCCGCACGACCAGGCGGCTCCCACGGCGGCCGCGAAGGCCCGGCGCGTCATGGCGCGCGGCTCTCGTAGATCTCGCGATTGATCGAGTCCAGCACTCCGTTGAGGAAGCTCATCGACTCATCGCTCGAAAAACGCCGGCCGAGCTCCATGGCCTGGTCGATCACCACCGCGGCCGGAGTCTTCATGTTGCGCATTTCCCATACAGCCAGACGCAGGATGTTGCGGTCGACCACAGGCATGCGGTCGATGCGCCAATGTTCGGAGTGGCGCGCGATCAACTGGTCAAGCTCGGTTGCCTCGGCCGCCGCGCCCGTTGCAAGCTGCTCGGTAAATCCATCGCCGGGCTCCACCGGTTCGGCTTCGTCTGAGGCCAGCGAACCGTAAAACCCGCGGATCGCATCTTGAATCGGAATCTTGCGAACGTCCCAGGCGAAGAGCATCTGCAGAGCCTGTTCACGGGATTTGAAGCGGGAGGGCATCGGTCAGGCGGCGCCGGAACTGCCCTCAAGAAACGGGAATTCACGTGCCTATGGGATAATTGAGGTTCCACCCCATTTTAGCGCATGGATCCCGCCTTCATCCGCAATTTCTCCATCATTGCGCACATCGATCACGGCAAGTCGACTTTGGCGGACCGCCTCCTGGAGTACACCGGAGCGCTGTCCGAACGCGAAATGATGGCCCAGGTTCTCGACTCGATGGATCTCGAGCGCGAGCGTGGCATCACCATCAAAGCCCATGCCGTCCGTCTCGACTACAAAGCCGATGACGGAAACCAGTATCAGCTCAACCTGATCGACACGCCCGGCCACGTCGACTTCAGCTACGAGGTCTCGCGCAGCCTTCAGGCATGCGAGGGCGCGCTGCTGGTGGTAGACGCATCGCAGGGCGTCGAAGCGCAGACGCTCGCCAACACCTACCTCGCGCTGCACCACAACCTCGAGATCGTCCCGGTGATCAACAAGATCGACCTGCCCTCGGCTGATCCCGACCGCATCCGCGAGCAGATCGAGACCGTCATCGGACTCGATGCTTCAGGAGCCGTCCTCGCCAGCGCCAAGAACGGCATCGGAGTCCGCGAGATTCTGGAATCGGTGGTTCACCTGGTGCCGCCGCCCAAGGGCGATCCGGAGGCGCCGCTCCGGGCGTTGATTTTCGATTCGTGGTTCGATCCATACCGCGGTGTGATCATTCTGCTGCGCGTCGTCGATGGCCGGATCCGCATGGGGCAGAAGATCCGGTTGTGGTCGAACGGACGTGCATACGAAGTGGAGGGGCTCGGATACCAGTCGCCCAAGCCGGTTCCACTTGACGAGCTTTCGGCGGGCGAGGCGGGCTACATGCACGCCAACATCAAGACCGTGTCCGACGCGCAGGTAGGCGACACGATTACCGACGACCGGAAGCCTGCCGCCACGCCGCTGCCGGGATTTGAGCAGATCAAGGCGATGGTGTTCGCGGGCCTATATCCGGTGGAGTCGCATGAACACGGGATGCTGCGCGAGGCGCTCGAAAAGCTGCGCTTGAACGATAGCGCGTTGTCGTTCGAGCCCGAGAATTCAGTCGCGCTCGGATTCGGATTCCGCTGCGGGTTCCTTGGCCTGCTGCATATGGAGATCGTTCAGGAGCGGCTGGAGCGCGAGTTCAACATCGACCTGATCACCACGGCGCCTGGCGTGCGGTACAAGGTGACGCTGCGCGGCGGAGAAGTGGTGGAAGTCGATAATCCGACGCGGTTCCCCAATCCCGCCGACATTGAGACGATTGAGGAGCCGATCATCGAAGCGACGGTGATCACGCGCGAGGAGTACCTGGGCGAGATCCTCAAGCTGCTCGAGGAAAAGCGCGGAACGCAGAAGAAGTTCGAGTACATCGGCACGGGCCGTGTGCTGCTGGCCTATGAGCTGCCGTTGAACGAGATCGTGCTGGACTTTTACGACCGGCTGAAATCGGCCTCGCGCGGCTATGCGTCGCTCGACTACCACCTGGCGGGCCACCGCGTCTCGCCGATGGTGAAGCTCGACGTGCTGGTGGCCGGCGACCCGGTGGACGCGCTGTCGATGATCGTCCACCGCGAGTTCGCCTACGACCGCGGCAAGGTGCTGATCGAGCGGCTGCGGAAGCTGATCCCGCGCCAGATGTTCGAGGTCGCGCTACAGGCGGCGATCGGGAGCAAGGTCATCGCGCGGGAGACGATCCCGGCGATCCGGAAGAACGTGCTGGCCAAGTGCTACGGCGGCGACATCACGCGGAAACGGAAGCTGCTCGAAAAGCAGAAGGAAGGCAAGCGGCGGATGAAGCGGGTGGGCAGTGTCGAGATTCCGCAGGAGGCATTCTTGGCGGTCCTGCAGGTGGGAGGGTCGGACAGTGAGGATTGAGCGGATTTTGAGCTGAGGCGGACCGCGCGTGCCACACATTGAAAGAGATGTCCTACAAGCCTGCGAGGAGGGTAACCGGGAAGGTTCCGTAGAATGGTTCAATCCGCTCCAGCTTTGGCGGACCGCGCGGAAAGTAAAGAACGCGTCGACGATCGCATCTCACGCCGACCATCGCGAGGTCCAGGCGGGCTTTGCGCGGATTCACTACTGGCCCGACATTCCATCGTTCCACGACTTTTCGGACCGAACGGAGTTTTCGTTCGACTTTGCCGCCGACACGGGAGACGGCTGGCGAGCAACGCGGGCCGTCGCGGACCTGATGCTTCGCGACAAGTTGCACGTAAAAGATTCGCTGTCGCTGGACAGGTGTGCGAACCGGAGACATCCTTGACAAGTGTGCCGGTGGGCGGTTGACACAAACGAAGGGCAACCGGGGGACAGCGGTTAAGCTGGGGGATGCCCTGGCGAGAGGTGAGCCGCATGGACAGCAAGGTCGAGTTTATCGAAGATTGGCAGGCAAACGACCTGTCATTTTCAGAATTGTGCCGGAAACACGGGATATCGAGGCAGACCGGGTATACGCTGGTGGACCGGTTCCGTGTGGAGGGCTGGGATGGCCTGCAAGAGCGGAGCCGTGCCCCCCACCACAGTCCGGCCGCCATGGAGGAGGGCACGCGTGAGGAGTTGATCGAACTGCGGATGCAGCA
>VFZX01000451.1 GCA_016871015.1 Acidobacteriota bacterium
GGCTCGGAATGCGCTCCCTCCCCTGGCTCAGCGATCACGCCGTCGACCAGTCCCAGCCGTGTGAGATCCCCCGCCGTCATCCGCAGGGCGCCCGCCGCCTTTTCAGCGTGGGAAGCATCGCGCCAGATGATCGCCGCACAGCTCTCGGGCGAGATCACGCTGTAGACCGAATTCTCCATCATGAACACGCGGTTCCCGACGCCGATCCCAAGCGCGCCGCCGCTTCCACCCTCGCCGATCACCACCACCACTACCGGAACCGTGAGCCGGGCCATCTCCCGCAGGTTGTAGGCGATCGCCTCGGCCTGCCCGCGCTCCTCAGCATCGATCCCCGGATAGGCGCCCGGCGTGTCGAGCAGTGCCACCACCGGACGGTTGAACTTCGCCGCCAGCCGCATCGCGCGGATCGCCTTCCGGTACCCCTCCGGCTTCGGCATCCCAAAATTCCGGTGCAGCTTTTCCTTGGTCGCGCGGCCCTTCTGCTGGCCAACGATCATGACGGGATGGTCCCGCAGGAAGCCGAATCCGCACACGATCGCAGGATCGTCCCCGTACGCCCGGTCGCCGTGGACCTCGGAAAAGCCCGTGATCAGTTTCCCGATGTAATCGAGGCTGTGCGGCCGTTTCGGGTGCCGCGCCAGTTGGACGCGGCTCCACGCGCCAATCTGCTGTGATTCCGTGGACATTTATTCGGCGAGAACTTCCAGAGACTGTGGACCGCAGATCCGTTCGACCTCGGCCGTGAACTCCTTGTCCGGACGCACTCGTGCTGCAACATCCAGGATAACGGAAAAGTCGCGCGGCTTTTCCAGCCGCAGCCGGACTTCGGCCTCGCCCCGCTTCCGCCCGAACAGCTCCATTAGTTCCGCAGCCCGGTCGCGCTCCGCCCGCCCGTTCAACACCACGCGGATCGACACCAGCCGCGGAAGCTGGATGCCGGCCACCTCGAGTGGCGTCACACTCTTCACCGAAATCCGCGCCGGGCCGTTCTCCTCCGGCAGCGCCAATCCCCTGACCAGCACCGGACGATCGTCCACCAGTTCATGGCCGATCTGCTCGAACGCCGTCGCAAAGCACATGCACTCGGCGATGCCGAAATGGTCCTGAAGCTGGAAGGACGCCCAGAGCTTGCCCTCCTTGTTCCGCTTGCGTTGGATGTTCGACACCAGGCCGCACAGCGCCACATCCGCGTTCCGCTCCAGATCCTCAAGCCGCGAGCTGTCGTGTGTGGCCATATCGGCGATCTTGTCGCGGAACTCGTCCAGCGGATGGCCGGTGACGTAGAATCCGATCGTTTCTTTCTCGCCAATGAGTTTTTCTTTCGCAGTCCAGTCTGGGACGTTTGGCATCGGGATTGCCTCCGAATCCGCCTTTCCGAAATCCGCGAACAGCCCTGCCTGCCCGTGCATGCGGTCGCGCAGCGCGCGCTGTCCGGCTTCCACCGCTTTGTCGATAACGGCGGTCAACTGGCTGCGGGTGCCTCCGAGGGAATCCATCGCTCCGCACTTGACCAGATTCTCGATCATGCGCTTGTTCACCGACGACAGGTCCACGGCCTCGCAGAACTCCACCAGCGATTGAAAACGGCCCGCCTCCTTGCGCGCCACAACGATCTTTTCCACCGCGTTCGGACCCACGATCTTCACCGCGCCGATCCCAAACCGCACCGCGTCGCCATCGGGCGTGAAGTTCGCCTCGGAATGGTTGATGTCCGGGGGCAGCACCTGGATCCCCATGTCGCGGCATTCGTTGATGTACTTGACCACCTTCTGAATGTTGCCCGTTTCCGAGGTCAACAGCGCCGACATGAACTCGGTCGGATAGTGCGCCTTCAAGTACGCCGTGATGTAGGCGAGGTAGGCGTAGGCCGCCGAGTGCGACTTGTTGAATCCGTACTTGGCGAACTCCGCCATCTGGTCGAAGATCTTCTCCGCCTTCCTCCCGTTGATCCCCTTGGCCGAGGCGCCCGACAGGAACCGCACGCGCTGTGCGTCCATCTCTTCCTTCTTCTTCTTGCCCATCGCGCGCCGCAGGATGTCCGCCTCGCCGAGCGAGTATCCGGCCACGATGTTCGAGATCTGCATCACCTGTTCCTGGTAGACGATGACCCCGAACGTTTCCTCCAGGATCGGCTCGAGCTGCGGCAGATCATAGGCCGGCTTCTTCCGTCCGTGCTTGCGGTCGATGTAGTCATCGATCATCTTCATCGGACCCGGGCGGTAGAGCGCGTTCAACGCGATCAGGTCTGTGAGCCGGTCGGGCACGTAGCGCCGCAGAATGTCCTTCATGCCCGGAGATTCAAACTGGAACACGCCCGACGTGTAACCCTTCGAGAAGATCCCGTAGGTCTTCGCGTCGTCAAGGGGCAGTTCCTCGATCACCAGCTTCACGCCCCGGTGCTGTTCGATGAGCCGGACCGCCTCGGTAACGATGGTGAGCGTGGTCAACCCGAGGAAGTCCATCTTGAGCAGGTTGAGCTTTTCGAGCCCCACCATGTCGAACTGGGTGACGACTTCGTCCTTCACCGTGCGGTAGAGCGGAACCAGCTCCTTCAGCGGCGTCGACGAGATCACCACGCCCGCCGCGTGGACCCCGGCGTTGCGGCACAGACCTTCCAGCCGCCGCGCCACCGTCAGGACATCGTCCACCTTGGGATCCTTGCGCGCCAGCGCGGGCAGTTCCGGCTCGGCTTCGAGCGCCTCCTTGATCCCGATATTCAACGGTTGCGCCGGAATCAGCTTGGTGATCTTCTCCACCTCGCCGAAGGGCATGTCCAGCGCCCGGCCCACGTCCTTGATCGCCTGCCGCGCGCCCAGCGTGCCGAACGTGATGATCTGCGCCACGTAGTCGCGCCCGTACTTCTCGGTCACGTACTGGATCACTTCTCCGCGCCGGTTCGTGCAGAAGTCGATATCGATATCCGGCATGCTGATGCGCTCGGGATTCAGGAACCGCTCGAACAGCAGATCGTACTGGAGCGGATCGACATCGGTGATCCCCATCGCGTATCCAACCAGACTGCCCGCGGCGGATCCGCGCCCCGGACCCACTGGAATGCCCTGCGACTTCGCATGCCGGATGAAATCCCACACGATCAGAAAATAACCGGAGAACTTCATCTTCTGGATCATCGCGATCTCGTTCTCCAGCCGCTCCACGTAATGCTCCATCGGATACCGGAGCAGGCCCTGCGCCGCCCGCCGCTCCAACGCGCCGCGCCGTGCTTCAAATCCGTGCCGGGCGACCCAGGCGAAATAGGTGTCGGTCGAGTGTCCCCCCGGAACATCGAACCTCGGGAACGGCTCCTTCACCTTCTCGAGCCTTACGTCGCACCTCTGCGCGATCTCCCAGGTGCGCGTCAGGGCGTGTTCCACCTCGCCGAACAGTTGCATCATCTCGTCCCGCGACTTGATGTAGAAGACCGGCTGGGTGAACCGCAACCGCGAGGCGTCGCTCATCGTCTTGCCCGTGCCGATGCACAGCAGGATTTCGTGGGGACGCGCGTCGTCCTTCTTCAGGTAGTGCGAGTCGTTGGTCGCAATCAACGGGATCCCGGTTTCGGCCGACAACCTGTGGAGGGCGGGCAGGACTTCGCGGTCCTGCTCGAGGCCGTGGTCCTGGATTTCGAGGAAGAAGTTGCCCTTCCCGAAGATGTCCTGATACTCGTAGGCGAGCCGCCGCGCGTCCTCATAACGGTGCGCGAGCAGCGCTTCGTTGATGTCGCCGCGGAGGCAGGCCGAGAATACGATCAAGCCCTTGGAATGCTGCGCGAGCAGGTCCTTGTCCACCCGCGGCCGGTGATAAAAGCCGTTCAAATAGCCGGTCGACACCAGGCGGTTGAGATTCTGGTAGCCCTCCTGCGTCTCGCACAGGGCCACCAGGTGGTTGTAGCGGTTGTTCTCGGTCTTGATGGTGTGACCCTGCTGCGCGACATAGAGCTCGCAGCCGATCACCGGCCGGACGCCGTGCTCTTTGGCTTTGTTATAAAACTCCACCGCGCCGAACAGATTTCCGTGGTCGGTCATGGCCACCGCGGGCATGCCCATCTCCGCCGTCATCTGCATCAGCTCGCCGATCTCGCAGGCGCCGTCGAGCATCGAGTAGTCCGTGTGGCAGTGAAGGTGGACGAACGGCTCCGCCATCTAGAACTCCACCTTCCCGCGGTAGGACATTTCCTTGAGATCGAACTCGGCACCGCGGAAGGGCATCGTCACGCCCGGCAGGTACAGCTCGACCCGGATCTGCTTCGCGCCTGGCTCCGCCACCCGCGGAAAGAGCAGCCGCAGGTAGGGATCCGACGGCGTGGGCGGAAAGTGGCCCGTCATCCGGATTTTCTTTTTGCCGACCCGCAGCGCCGAGTCCTTTTCCATCCGCCGGACTTCTTCGGCCTCGGCCAGTACGTTCTGATCCTGAACTTTCACCGCGATCACGATGTGCTTGCCGCGGTTGGTGGCCAGGTACTCGCGCCAGTCGTCCTCGGCGGCGGGTGGCGCTTCCAAACCGGGTTTGCGAGAGTGCCGGAGGCGGCGCTGCTCCTCGGCGTCGATCATCGGTTGAGCGGACGCAAGGTAGAGCTGGGTGCCGATGTCGCGGGCCCAGGGCGAGTGCGTGAACATCGAGTCGAGCTCCTCCTCGGTCCACTTCGAAGGATCCTTGGCCTCCCAAAACGGAGCCGCCAAGAGCGCCAACAGCAACAGCATTGCTCCTAGTTTAGGCTAAGCTACGAGTTCATGCCGGAGACAATCTATCGCGGACGCCGCGCGGTCGAGATCGCGAATGAGTTCGTCCTCCTCGCGGTCACCGTGGAGGGCGGGCACATCGCGCGATTCGAGCACCGCGCGGTCCCTCTGAACCCCATGTGGACCCCGCAGTGGACCACGATCGAGCCCTCCGCCTACGACCCCGCGGTCCATACCGGATTCGGCAGCGGCCCCGAAAGCAAGCTCCTCGCCGGGATCTTCGGACACAACCTGTGCCTCGATCTGTTCGGCGGACCAAGCCCGGAGGAAGCCGCCGCTGGCATGACCGTGCACGGCGAGTCTTCGGTTGCCTCCTACGATATCCTCGCTGATTCGCCTTCGTCGCTGATCCAACAGGCGGAGTTCCCCCACGCGCAGCTCCGGTTCCGCCGGACGATCCATCTCGAAGCCGACACCGCAATGATCCGCGAGCAGGTCACCAACCTCAGCGCATGGGACCGCCCCTCCGCATGGACCCAGCACGTCTCGCTCGGCGCACCTTTCATCGAACCCGGCGTCACGCGCTTCGAGATCCCGGCCACCCGCTCGAAGGTGTTCGAGGCGGACTTCGGCGGCGGCGCCTGCCAGCAGGTCCCTGGCGCCGAGTTCGACTGGCCGCATTGTCCGAGCCGCGGCGGCGGGACCCTTGACCTTTCCGTCTACCCAGCAGCGGCCAGCTCAGCCGGATACACCGCGCACCTGATGGATCCCTCCCGTGAGGACGCCTGGTTCTCCGCCGCCAATCCCCGCGCGGGACTGGTCTGCGGCTACCGCTGGCGGCGCGCCGATTTCCCGTGGCTCGGCCGGTGGGAGGAGAACCGCAGCCGGCCCATGCCCCCGTGGAACGGCCGCGAAATCACCTGCGGCATGGAGTTCGGCGTCTCGCCGATGCCCGAGACGCGGCGTCAGATGATCGAGCGCGGAAGCCTGTTCGGCGTACCGGGATACCGGTGGATCCCCGCGGGCGCGACGGTCGAAGTGGAGTACCAGGCCTTCGTCCGGCCGTCCGCCTGAAATCCGATTGGTCTCGCGCAGCGCTAACTAGAGCATTTTCACGTATAATAAAAAGCTCCACGCGAATCCGCCAACTGAGAATGGCTAGGGCCCTAGGAATTGACCTGCGTAGGCGGGTGATTGCGGCGCGTCAAGAAGGGGACACGG
>VFZX01000452.1 GCA_016871015.1 Acidobacteriota bacterium
CTTCCGGCTCACCCAGCGGGTGAACCCCTCGCGGATCCAAAACTTCGCTCATTCCGCCAGTGTCGGCCATCTTCCGCCACCCGCGCTCGTTTCAACTGCCTGATCTAGGATGAAGGAAGATTACGCCTATCGCGTCGACGCGGACCACCGCGTTACCGAACGCCGCGTCGTCCGGCGCTGATCAAACACGCCGGACGCGGACGCCGGCCTCCTGGAACAACGTCTCCACCATGCGGAAATGTTGATCGTAATAGTCGCTTGAGTATTGCTCCATGCGGGTCGCCGACACCACCACTTCGCGGATGCCAGCCTGCACAATCGCCCGGCCGCAGTCCATGCACGGCATGATCTCGACATAGATCGTGCAGTGTTCGAGTGGCGTTCCGCAGCGGGCGGCGTTGCAGATCGCGTTGCGCTCGGCGTGCTCGATCCACAGGTACTTGGTGGGACGGACGAGCCGCTCGGGGATGTCGTCGCGGATTCCACGCGGGAACGAGTTGTAGCCCGTGGTCCGGATCTCGTGCGCCGGGCCGACAATCACGCAGCCGATTTGCGTGTTAGGATCCTTGCTGCGCGCCGCCACCACTTTGCAGATGTCGAGGTAGTAGTGATCCCAACCTGGGATTTCGCGGGGCGCCGGGTCCATCGAAATAGGCTAGCGCAACCGGGCGCGCGGCGAGTGCATCCAATCCGTTAGAATGAACGCCATGCGTGTCGCTTTGCTCGCCGCGGCTGGATCCGCGCTTCTGTTCGCACAAGGGGACAAGTACACGGGTCCCACTCCTCCCAAACCGGACGTGCCGTATCTGCTGCACGCCACCAACCTGGTCGAGATGGAAACGGGCGAGGCCAAAGAGGAGCCGCGGAAGGACGCCGTGGCCAATGTCGTCGCCGGTGCGGCGTCGAACGCGAAGACACCTCTGGCCGAACCGATCTTCCTGATTGCCTCGGAGAAACTCGAACCCCAGAAACTCGAGTTGTACAAGATGGACGTCAAGGGCGGAAAGCGTGAAGTGGTGGTTCCCACGGGAACCAAGCGCGCCAAGAACGCTCCGCGTCCGCTGCGCATGAAGTGGGACAAGCTCGGCCCCGGACTCTTCCGCGTCGAAGTCAACCAGTACCTCGAAAACGGCGAGTATTGCATCAGCCCGCAAGGCTCAATGCAAGTGTTCTGTTTCCAGGTCTACTAATACTAATCACCGGAACACAACCGGAATCTCGATCGTGACCGGCCCCGCGGAGTCCGATTCCGCCTTGCGCCTGGATGCCCGGATCCCGCTGATGCTCCCGCCGGCGGGCCCTAAATCCGCGCTGGCCTGCCGTTGAACAGCCACTACCAGGGTCCGGCTGCCTGCAGCCGCCGGGAGATAGCCCGCGGCCGGGACCGCGTAGGTGCGCCCCGCCTGGACCCGCTGCACGACCAGTGCCTGGCTTTCGCCACGGACCGACACGGTCATCGTCCCTGAGACGCCCGGGGTCACCTGCAACCGTACCGAATCGTTGACCGCGAACGGCGCCGACACTGGCGCGAATCCCCCTTCCGCCGTCAGCTTCATGAACTGGTAGCGGATGGACGCCGGAGGCCGCGCAGCCGCTGAAGCAGGCGCCATTGCGGCCCTTTGTTTTTGCTCGCGAACCTCGTTATCCGCAAGAGCCGGGGGAGGTGAGGGCGCGGCTGCTGGAGCCGGACTCTCCTGCCGCGCAACACTCAACTGTTCCTCCCGCGGCGCTTCGGTGACCGGAACTCCCTGTGGACCCGGAGGAAGCGCCGCGGGCGCCGGCCCGGCGGGAGGCCGGGTAGGCTCGGGCGCCGGAGCATTGCGCCGGGACATTAATGGCGGCGGCGCCGCTGGGCGCGCTTCGGCGTCGGGTCTCGGAGTCTCAGGAGCCCTCCGTGCCATCTCCTCGGACTGCGCCACGCGCACTTGCGGTTCCGGCCGTAGCGCGATGTATCCGATCACGGCGACCGCTACCGCTCCGGCACCGGCGATCGCGCCCGGACCGAATACGAAATGCCACCAGCTCCGCTTCGGCGGTGGCGGAGCCCGCCGGGCTGGGGCCGATGCGGCCGCCGGGGCCAATCCATGGCCCCAGGACTTCTGCGTTGCCCCGGCCTCCGCTGACACCGCGCGCAGCAGCCCCGCCCGTGACGCGGGATCCTGCATCAGCTCGCGCAGCACCTCTTCATCGGCCAAGGCGTCGAACAGAGACTGGTTGGCGAGCGCCGCTTCAAACAGCGCGGATCTCTCCTCCGTGGTGAGGATCCCCGCGGCATACCCGCCCAGGAGTTTTTCGGCTTGATCTGGCGTCATCGCCTCACCTCCCAGCGTCCACCCATCTTTTCGAGCAGCGCCTGCCGGCAGCGGAAATCCCAGGTGTAGACCGTGTTCAACGTCGCCGCACCCAGCTTGACCTGGATTTCCGGGAAACTGCGGCCTTGCAGCTTAAGCCGCATTAATTCACGGCACCGCCCTTCGAGCTTCTCGAGTGCCGCTGTCATCCGCGACAGAAGCTGCTCCCGCTCTGCCGCTTCCGCCGGGTTCGGCTTGCGGTCGGCGAGGGCGATATCTTCGACGGAAACCGCGTCCCACTCCCCCCGCCGCGTATTCTTCCGGCGGTAGTCGTTCATCTTAAAGCGCAGAATTTGAAAGCACAGCGGCAGGAGATCGTCGAGCGAATCCACGCCGCTGTACTTTTGTTCCAGCACCATGAGAGCCTCCTGCGTCAGGTCTTCCGCCGCATCCCTTCCTATGTGGGATGCCGCGTACGCGAAGATCCTTTCACGTAATGTGACCAGAATCCGGTCGCGCGCCGACGCGGGGCTCATGCTTCCAGCTTACTTTACTCCCGCGCGGCCGCTGCAACGATGGAGCCCGCAACCGGGATGCTGAAGGATCCCGAGGCGCCGAGCAGGTCCTCGAGACTCGGTGCAGGACCCGACAGCGTCACTGTGAACGTGCTCACGCCCGTGTCCTTCAAGTTGAGCTGCCGGCCCTGGAACGTGAAGTCCTCCGTGGCCAGCACCTCAGCAGTCGACGTGTAGGTGATGGTCGCGTCCTGCACCAGGATGATCGACCCGCCGCGGTTGCGCAGCGTGATCACCGTCTGGCCGCTGGAGAACGTCTCCGGCCGGTTGAAGTCGAGGTTCGGACTCGGATGGTACGTAATCCGCGAAGTGAGGAAGTCCGCGCCAACCGGGACAATCCGGGTGTAGAAGACACGCCCGTTCTGGATCGGCTCGACGCGGAAGCGCGAGGACCGCAGCGAGAAGTAGGCGCCCTTCTCCGTGTTGCCGCTCGAGAACAGCGAGATTCCCGAGGTCGACAATCCGGCGAGGAACGGGCAGTAGGCAAGCAGCTCGATCGTTTGGTCGGATGCGACCACGGCGCGCCCCACCGCGTGTCCGGCGATGGTGCCTACCGGGATCCGGAGGTCCAGAGCCTGGGCGCGAAGAGTGCGAGGCATTGTAGCGGCTGCCCCAGCCATGAGTGAAAGCGCGAAGTTGCGCCGGGTATTCATTGGGATTCTCCTCTTAAAGTTCATTAACGCTTGGTCGCCGCGGCCACGAACGATCCGCCGAGTGGAACGTTGAGCGGGTTTCCACTGAGGACTTCGTCGAACGGCAACGATTCCCCGGTGACGCGGACGTTGATGGCAGGGGCGATGCTCGCCAGGTTCACGCGCCGCTCGCCCACCGTGAAATCGCGGCTCGAGGTGAGTTCGAGACTTGCCGCGTAGTGGACCGTGGCGCCTTCGATGGAGACCACTCCGGCTGTCGATCCGGTATAGACCGCAACAGCCTGGCCGGTCGAGAAGGTCGCCGGGTCGCTGAAGTCACGCCGGAGTGGCGCCGGGTCGTGGTAGATGGTATACGCCAGGCCTGCGGCCGAGTCGGTGACCGGACGGATGAAGAGGACTCTCGAGTTCAACGCCACGGCGGCCCGGAACTGGCCGGTCCGGAACGTGAGCACGGCGGTCCTTTCTCCGCGCGCGCCAGCGAACAGGTTGTTGCCGAGACCGTCAACGAACGGGAAGTAGCCGATGGCCTCCCCGAATCCGCCGTTGGACACGTAACGCATCATCGCGTGGCCGGCGACCACACCCACAGGAACCTTTTCCAATGGCGCCGGTGTCGTGTCCTGGCTGTACAGGAACGTAATTGGAGCCGCGATCGCGGCTGGAACAAGAAGCAGTTTAGCTCGTTGCATGGATCCAGCGTACGGCGAAAATCTCTTCACAGATGCGCGCACACTGTAAGATATTCGTTAAAGATGATGGTCTGGAAGTACTGGTCCGCTGCCCTCGGCGCGGCGCTGCTCGCGCAGGACATCGACACGGTTGTGTTCGAGTCCGATCCCCGCCAATTCCGGCTCATGGACCAGATCGCCAACCCCGCGGAGCGCCGCGCGCTTGAGTCCGTGCTTGCTTCGCGCGACGCTGCCGCGCGCCTGCACCGCGTGAATGCTTTCCTCGAACAGCACCCGGACTCCGCGTTCCTCTCGGTCGCCCACGATCTGGCCGCGCGCAGTTGCATCGAGCTCCGGCGGCCGGACTGCTTATTCGATAACGCGGTGCGCTCTCTCCGTATCCTGCCGGAAAACCCCGATCTGCTGCGGCTCGTCAGCCAGGCGCAGTCCGCGCTGGGCCAGGCTGAGGCGTCGGCGAAGAACGCCGCCCTCGCACGGGAGCGCGAGAGCCGCTTCAAGGCCGCGCCACCCGCCAGCGGACAGCGCCCGGCTGCCTATGCGGGATCCGCCGCCTGCGCGGGCTGCCATGGACAGCAGCACAAGTCCTGGTCGATCACCGGAATGGCGCGCATGTTCGCTCCCTATCGCGCGGAGAACGTCTTTGGTGATTTCGACGGGAAGCTGTTTGCGGAAGGCGGAATCCGGCCCTTGCGCGATGGCGGACGGCACTGGTTCGAGCTGGGTCGCGCACGCTTCACAGTCGACTACACCATCGGATCGAAATGGCAGCAGGCTTATGCAACGCGCCGTCCCAACGGGGAGATCCACGTGTTTCCGATCCAGTTCAACCGGCTGGCCGGGAAGTGGATCAACTACTGGAAGGAGATCGATCCTCCGGCGTCGGTCCGGCATGTGATCGCGCGGTTCACCGGGTTCACGCAGGCGACCCTTTATCAGCGCAACTGCGCTCCGTGCCACACGAGCCAATTAGCGCAGCAGGGTGCCGCGCTGCCCGAATTCGCCGAGCCCGGCGTCAACTGCGAGATGTGCCATGGACCGTCCGCGGAACACGTGCGCGGCATGCAGGCCGGACAGCGCGTCTCAAAGCCCGCGTGGGAGCCTCCCGTCGACTTCAAACAACTCGACGCGCCCCGCTACGTCCGGATCTGCGCCCAGTGCCACCGGCAATCGGCGATCCACCAGCGTGGTCCGCGCGGTGAGATGAACTACTCTGGCGTGACGCCGGAGTTCAACTCTCCGGCGCGCAGCCGCCCCTACATCGAATTCTCCCGCCGCGCCTTCTACCGCGACGGCCGTTTCCGCGAAACGACCTTCATCGTCGAGGCGTTCGAACGCTCAAAGTGCTATCGCGTGGGAGGAGCGCACTGCGGCCACTGCCATGATCCGCACCCCCGTGATTTCGCCGCCAACCTGAAGGCTCTTAAGTACGTCGACAACCCGGACCGGATGTGCACCCAGTGCCACCCGGGTCCGGATCATTCCAAGCACAGGAAAGGCACCGAAGCGGCGCAGTGCGTGTCCTGCCACATGCCGAAGATCGCCAACACCGCCGGATTCCTCGCGCGCAGCCACACAATCGACGACATCCCCGATCTCGAGATGACCAGGCGCTTCGGGGTGGCCGAAAGTCCAAACGCGTGCCTGCTCTGCCACACCGGCGGACTTCCGGCATCGGGCCGCTAGGAGCCTG
>VFZX01000453.1 GCA_016871015.1 Acidobacteriota bacterium
GAGTGTGGAAGACTCGACGGCTGTGATTGTCATGCGATCGCCTCCTTGTGGAGGCAATCGCCCTAAAACAGGATATCACAAAAATGTTCTTAAGTGAACAGTATTGGTCCTAGACCAGATGGAACACGTCTTCACGCCCAACGAAGCCATCCAGTCCAATTGATCTTTCCGCGACGTAGGGATTCAGGGCCCTGACGCTGGTCATGGCTCACGTCGCGCGTGGAGGATCCGGTTCCTGACACGCGCGGCGGCGGCGCGGTACCCCGAAGACGAGGCAGATGCGACTGGAGGATTCGCCACCGTCATCGCCTGAGGTACCGTCACCGCAACCGCGGTCGCCGCCAATACGTGACTGGCGGCAGCCCTTGGCATGGCGAGTCCGTTTGCGGGACCCGCCTCCACCCGATTCCACAATTCCGTACGCATTTCACCGGCGGTCCGGTAGCGTTGCTCTGGGTTGTGCGGAATGATCACTTGGAGGGACCGATTCCGGGCGAACCTTACCCACGGCGCGAGAGGCTCGGTGGCAAGAAACGTCTCCCCGGAGACACCCTCACCGAGCCTCTGTTCGAGGAGGTAGGGTTCGATCGAACTCGGGGGAAAATGATCCCGGATGAACTATATGGTACTGCCCCCGTTCGGAGGCGGTCAACCGGGCCGCAGATTTTCTCAGATTTTCTGGTAACGCTGGCGGTGAGCGCCCCCCTAACGCAGGTGAAAGCCGGAAGGAGGCATGATGAGAATCCATTTGCTGGTTGTGGGTGCTTTGCTGACGCAGGGCGCATTGATTTCCCAGGAGGTCGACGACCGCTGCTGGAGGGCCTGGCGCGACTACGAGCGCGAACTCTCGACGCTCGAGGGCTATAAAGCTCAGGTCGACGAGGAGCTGACCGACATCGCGACGTGGAGCGAGATGAAAGACGCGGCATCGAAGGCCGCCATGTCGGAGTTCAAGGCGAGTCTGAAAGACGCCAAGGGAGTGGTGAAGGCGTGCGCCAAGGCGGCTACGTCCGTGAACCCGGTCTCCAAGGGCGTAAATATTGTGAAGGCCAGCGTTGGGATGACCAAGATCCTCGCCCGCATGGGAGCGATCCTGGTGAACCGCAGCGGCGTCGATTTGCGAGTCCACGCCTATAAGAGGCTTCAGCACCTGGCGGATCTGATCAAGAAGCAGGAAGCGCTGGTGAACGACGCCTACAACAAGTACCGGGCATGTTGCGATGCACTTCCTCCCAGCACCCCAGCCGATCCCAAGCCGCCGATCCCTCCTGGTGAAGGGGTAACCACGAACCCGTCTGGTGGTGGTGGCGGTGGCCGTGGTACGGGTGACCCAAAGCCGGCCGACGGCGAGACGCGGTCCGGCGAGACGCGGTCCGGCGGGTCGTCGACAGGGGGGACGTCGATTCATAAACGCTGGAGCGGCGACGGGATCGAAGTCTTTGCGGCTTCCGCTGCAAGCCTGCGGGTCACTTCGCGCTGCGGCCAGGACGAGCTCACGCAGGTCTTCTCGCGGACCGAGGACGGCGTTTGGCGAGCCCGATACCGGGGCTATGGCAATGCCGCGACGATTGGGCGGAAGGCGGGAGAGACCCTTGATCTCCGGATCCTTTGCACGCCGAAAGGCGGCGAGACGCGGGAGTATCCCCACCTGACCATCAGCGGCCGTTGACGCCGGGCCAGCCTCACTTGCGGGCGATCAACAGCGACGAATCCGGATCAAGCGCCACCTTGCCGGGAACAGCCCGTAGCGGTACGGTAACCGTTGCGGGCTCGGGTCCGGTAGCCACCCACACGATCTGAGGCTTTGCGCGTGGGATCTGGATTTCCACCGGGACGCGGACACTGAACTCGCTGCTGACGCCTGTTTGCGTCACGGTGATGCTCAGTCCCAGCGGCGTCCGCCGGACTTGGGTGGCCATCTCGATCTCCGGGATCCCCGAATTTTCGACCCACTGCTCGAAAAACGCTTCGAGTTTGGGATCGGGAAACCCCTTGGGCAGGTAGCCCGCCGCATGCGCCTGGAACTCGCGCGCCGACAGCCGCTTGTGCCGGTACTGCCGCGCCAGTCCGCCGAGCATCTTCAGGAACAGATCATCGCCCATCTGTTTCCGCAGCATGTGCAGAATCCAGGCGCCTTTGTAGTACACGATCGCGTGCCAGGCTAGCGGAGCCTGGGAGCTGATGAGGCGTCCTCCGAGGCGGATGGGCCCGGCTGATTCGACCGTCTTGCCTTCGGCGTCGCGGGCGAGCAGCTTCTGGCGGAAGTCGTCGAGGGCCTGCTGCATCGCCTTGGCCCCTTTCTTACGTTCCACCACCATCAGCGCCGAGTAGTTGGCGAGCGCCTCCATCAGCCAGTCGTCCTGCGCCCCAGCCGATGTCACCGCGTTGCCCCACCACTGGTGGGCGACCTCGTGGGCATAGAGGATTTCGGAAAAGAACCGGTCCTTGTCAGAGGCTTGAGCCGATGCCGGACGGTCGGATGGATTCAAGTACGACATGGTCGACAGGTACACCAATCCCGGGAATCCCTGTCCGAAGCTGCCGGGAATCGGTGAGACGCGCAGCGTATTCAGAGCCGGTGGACCGAAGTGCGTTGCGAAGTACTGAAACGCGTCAGCAACGTCGTTGGCCAGAGGATCGAGCCGCCGCGTGGGATCGGGCATCGCCATCGGAGGCAGCGCGATGATGTTGGGCTGGGACTGGCCGCGGCGTGGAAACGGCGGAGTGATCGGCGGAACCAACACGAAATCCGCGCCGGACCGGCGTAATCCTGGTTCGACCGACTTGTTGGCGTACACCTCCACCGTCAGGTTGCCGCGCGTCTCCTTCACCGATTCGTAGTGTCCCAGGTTGAATCCCGCGATGCGGACAGGAGCGGGCGTGACGCGCCGCGTGGTTCGAAGCTCGCCGTCCACGCGGTCTTCTCTGACGTCGCCGGCGAAAACGAGTTGAAGTCCCGCCGGATAGGTGAAGGTGACGTCGAAATTCGCCCAGTCAATGAACGGCCGCGGATACCAATTGGCACGCGAACCAACGAAGTACACGCCGCGTCCGGACTGGCGTACCACGGCGCCCTCATAGCTGATCTCGACTTCCGCGGTCTTTCCGGCGGGAAGCGGCTCCTTCGGGATCACCAGGAACAGCGCACTCTCGTTGCGGCGCGCCAGGTTCGCCCGCAAGGACTCCGACGTGAACAGTTCCGCCTCTTCCCCGTTCACCTTGGCGGAGCGGATCGCCATCCGGTCGGAGATATCGAGCGGGATCACGCGGATCGGACCCCGGTTCGGAATCAGGTCCGCCGTGACCGTGGAGCTGAGCTTCAGTTCGGGATCGAGCTGCGCGCGGATCCGGAAGTTGTCCATGCGGAACTCTGGCTGCCGCGGCGCTGGCTTCGCCCCGCGGGTGGGGCGCGCTGGGAATGAAGTCCAGATATCGTAGAACAGTGTGTTCTGGGCACTGGCGAGCGCGCCCGCGAAGATCTGTTCGCTCGATCCCTGATCGTGGAACACGTCGAAGTTACCGAGCTTCGCACCCTGGATCGCGCCGTAGAACATCCCGGGAGATCCGGCGCCGAGCAGGTGCAGGACCAGGCCGACGCCAAAGCTCGACGCAAGATTGCCAAGCACCGAGTTCCACTGTCCGGCGAGCAGGAGTCCACGCTCGAGCGCGGGCTTGGGCTCGCCCCGCTCCTGGATGGCTCGCATCAGTACGTCCGCCGTGTCGTCGGTGAACAGGAACAGCGCGCCCCGGAAATGTTCGTTCAGGTTCGGCGACCCGGTGAACGAGCTCAAGGACAGCCGCTCGCCGCGCGACGGGGGCATCAGCAGGACCTCCGCGTCGCCGCCTTCCACGGCACCGGAAAAAACCGCCGCCAGCCGCTTGCCCGCCACGGGCTTGGCGAAAATCAGTAGTCCTTCGTTCAGGTAGAAGCGCAGGTCCTCGCGGGCGAAGTGCACCTCGCGGACCTGGTAACAGGCGGCCGGATCAAGCTCCAGCTTCTTGATCTGCGCTGCCAGCTCGCCCGGTGTTGAACCGGAAAGAGCGGAGGCGGCCAACAGAATCAGCAGGGCAGGGCGCACACCTCCAGTTTAGGTGTCCCGGTAGTGGCCCCGCAGCCGTTCGAGTTCGGCTTTGAGCCCGGCGGTAACGGCTTCGTTCCCCGGTTGTCCGTACAGATTGTTGAGCTCGTTTGGATCGCGTTCGAGATGGAACAGCTCCCAGTAGTCGCCTTCAGCGTAGTAGTGGATCAGCTTGTGCGTCGCCGTGCGGACTCCTCGGTGCGGGCCGATGCGGTGCGGGGTGAAGAACTGGAAGCCTGGGTCCGCCCGGGCCTCGAGTCCCTTGCCCGACAGCACCCACGAGTTCTCATAGTAGGAGTAGTAGATCGATTTCCGCCAGTCGACAGGCGCCGCGCCGTTGATCAGAGGGCGCATGCTCGTTCCCTGCATGGTGGGGGCAACCGGAACTCCGGCATATTCGAGGATCGTCGGCGCGATGTCGATGTTCAATGTCATCAGTTCATGCGCGGCGCCCTTTCGTCCGCCGGGTGCACGGACGATCATGGGAACGCGCAGCGACGGCTCGTACATGAAGCGCTTGTCGTACCATCCGTGGTCGCCTACGAAGAAGCCGTTGTCGGAGGTGTAGATGATCAGGGTGTCGTCCGTCATCTTCTGCTGATCGAGGTAGCCGAGCACGCGGCCGAGATTCTCGTCGATCGCCTGGATGGCGCCGTAGTAGTCCTTGACGAACCGCTGGTAAAGCCACTTCTTTTTGGCGGCGGCGTCGAGGCCTTTGGGCAGATCCTTATAGTCGCCTTCCAGGCTCACGTCAAACCGCATGTCTTCGGCTTCGCGCGCGACTTTCCGGGTCTCGTAGGCGTCGTTGAAAGTGGGCGGCTCGGGGATGTCGATTTTTTCGAACTGCCGGGCGAGCCTGGGCGGAGGCAGGAACGGACGGTGCGGCGCCTTGTGCTGGTAGACCAGGCACCACGGCTTGGCGGCGGTCTGCTGCTTCAGGAAGTCGAGTGCGAAGTCTGTTGTGACGTCGGTGGCGTACCCCTCGTACTTTTTCCTGGTGCCGTTCTCGATAAAGGTCGGGTTGAAGTAGTCGCCTTGTCCCGGCAGGACGCGCCATGTGTCGAACCCCACCGGGTCGTGCGACAGGTGCCACTTGCCAGCGATCGCGGTGGCGTATCCCGCGGCCTGGAGGAGCTGTGGGTACGTTGGGATTTTCGGGTCCATGTTCTCGACCGCGTTCTTGGCCTCGGAGTTGCCCCGGATCCCATGGATGTGGGAGTAGGCGCCGGTGAGCACGGTGGCGCGGCTGGGTGCGCAGAGCGAGTTGGTGACGAAGGCGTTGTCGAACCGCGTGCCCTCGGCTGCCAGCCGGTCCATGTGGGGAGTCTTGACAATCCGGTTGCCGTAGCAGCCGAGGTGGCCGCTGGCATGGTCGTCTGTCATCACGAACAGAATGTTTGGCCGGCTCACCCGGCGCCAGTTGCATGCGGAAGCGGCAAGGGCAAGCGAGGATTGAAGCGCCTGTCGGCGTGTGGGACGCATTGCTCGTGATTATATACTGAGAGTCCGGTGCCAACGCCTCCTCCTCCTCTTCCCCCTGCTTATCACTCGAAACGCTACACGACGGGCGAAGCCGTCATCACGGTGATTGTGGGCGTATTGATTTCCTTCGTCTCGGGGTTCTTTGCCATGTTGCCGTCGACGATTCTAAAGGCTCGCGAGAGTACGGCGACGCTAGGAGCCTGTCCGAGAATTCCCGAACATCGTGGGAACGGATAGAACAAAACCAGTACATAATGTTTTATGCCCAAGGGGTACCGCGCCTACAACC
>VFZX01000454.1 GCA_016871015.1 Acidobacteriota bacterium
GGCGTTGGCCTGCGTGCCGCTCCCGCACACCATGCCAAAAACGGAACTTTCTACTTTGCCGGCATCCGGAACTTTCTATTTCGCGCTGACAGGGGGTGCGCCAGCCCTGGCGCTAGCCGATCGAGAGAGGCTAGAAAATGAACTTCGCGCCCAATTGGATCTGCCGCGGCGTGTTGCCTTCGGTTGTCACGCGGCCGAACGTGTTGCTGTTGATCGTGCTGTCGGGGCCGCCCCAGCGAATCCGGTTGAAGGCGTTGAACGCCTCGAAGCGCATGTCGAGCTGGATGCCTTCCTTGATCGTGAAGGTCCGCACGACGGACACGCTTTCGTTGAGGAACCACGGCTGCCGCGCCTTCGGATTGCGCCGCGTCGCGGTGCCGAAGCTGCCGCGCAACGCCGCTCCCTTGAATTGCGAACCGGACGGCAGCGCGTCGAGCACGTTCGGATTGAAGGCCTGCGGACTCCACCAGAGGTCCTTGTTCGGGTCGAATTCGCTGCCCGAAACCGCGCCGCGCCAGCCCTCGTAGCTCAGCACGGTGATGCGGTTGCCGCCGTTCGAGAAGAGCGGGAGGCCATAGCCGGGTCCGAGTCCCATGGGGAATCCGGAGGCGTAGCTCTGGATTCCAGCGATGCGCCATCCGCCGATCACCTTGCCCGCGGCGCCGGACGAAAGGAACCGCTTGCCCTTTCCGAACGGAAGCTCGTAGCTGTAGCTGAACTTCAGGTTGTGGGTCTGATCGCTGCGCGAGAGAGCCTTCTCGAGCCGGCGGTTGTAGTGGTCCATCGAGCCGCCCGAATCCGCGTTCATCGATTCGGAATCGGTCAGCAGCTTCGAAAACACGTAGCTGTTGAGGAACGTAAGTCCGGCGGAGGTTCGCTTCTCCCACTTGACGACCAGCGCGTGGTAGCTCGAGTTGCCCGACCGGTCGCCGCCGTCGCCGCCCGTGTTGATCGTCTGATACTGCGGGTACGGACGCAACGCCTGACGCACCGTGTCGTTGAACGTAGGATAGGGCCGCGTGATTCCGTTGGCGACGGCCAGCGCGGAGTCCCAACGGGAATTGAACAGGTTGAATGCGCCAAGCGGTCCGAGCCTGCGGACGTAGTCGTCCCACACCGCGGTTGGAACCTGGTTGATGTTGACCAGGTTCGTGGTAAGGTGGTGGCCCATCATCGCGTTGTACCCGATCTCGACCACCATCTCCGCCGGAAGCTGACGCTGGACGTTCAGGTTCCAACTCGTGTAGTCGGGCATCCGGCCCGAGTCGAAAGACTGCCAGAACGGCGTGTTGGTGTTGTTGTTGAACGTCGGAACCAGGAACGGCGGACGCGGCCAATCCGTGCGGTAGCCGTTGTCGAGGCGGTAGGGCGCCGGCTGGTTCTGATCAGTCCACACGATGCTGTCCGAGCCGATGAATCCGTGGAAGTGCGAACTGCCGCCCGTGTTCTTCACGCTCGCGTAGGAACGGCCCGCGCTGAGCCTGACGACCGTCTTGTCGTTCAACGAATACGCCATGCCAAATCTCGGTCCGATGCCCTTGCGCCACGGATCGTACAGCGTCCGTGTTCCGGTGCGGCCAGGTCCGTTGCCCGCGAACACCATCGCTCCAAGACGGCCGCCGGCGCCCGGATTCGGCAGGTTCGGGTCGAAATTCGAGTAGCCGTCGGGGAAGTTGCCTTCCACGGTGGGCGGGATGTATTCGTAGCGGACGCCGAGATTCAATGTGAGCTTCTTGTTCACGCGCCAGTCGTCCTGGAAATACATGCCGTGGTAGGTCCACTGATCGGAGACGTAGCGCTGCGTTTCGATGCTCGCCGAGTTATAGATGCCGAGCAGGAACGTCGCGAAGCCGTTGCCCGAATTCGGATCCTGGCTGCCGGGAATGCCGGTCGTCTGGCGGCTGAAGCTGAAGTTGCCGCTGCCGGAGTGTTGTCCGTAGCCGTTGTAGTGATCGCGCTGGTAGGTGTAGCCGGCCTTGAACGTGTGCGAGCCCCTGACGATCGACACGTCGTCGGTGAACGCCACCGTCTTGTTGTAGGATCCGCCGTACTCGGCGCGTCCGAATGTCCGGTATCCGTCGAAGTTGAACGCCGGGAAGAGCAGATCCGGAGACGGAACATTTTTGATGCCGAGCTTGGTTCCCCAACCCTGGTTGAACTGCGCGTCATGGGCGCGGCGCACCTGGCCCCAGTCGTTGCCGCCCGCCGAAAGCCGGTTGACGATGGTTGGGCGCACGGTCCAGTCGTGGCTCAAGCGGAACACATTCGTGTAAGTGTCACCGTATTGGAATTCATTGTTGATGGGCAGGGGCAGCCCGGGCGGATCTCCCACCGGCAACTGCTGAGTGCGGTTCTTCTGGAACAGGAAACCGAAACGCTGGCTCGGACGCAACTGGTGATCGAGCTTGATGCTGTACTTGTCCCAAGGATCGGTGCGGGCTCCGGCCGGTTGGAAATTCTGCCGGGGGTTCGGATTCAACACGCCCGTCGGGTCACCCACGTTGGGACGCATCGTCGCAAAGGGAATCACATTCCGCGCGACAGTGCTGAAGCGCCCCGCGGGAATGCGGTTGCCGGCGAACGGCATGCGGGTGAACGCTCCGCCTTGCCCGGCCGCCGTGGTCGCCGGATCGTAGATCGGAATCAGCGCGCCCGTCTGCGTCCTCCAGTTGGTGAAGTCGCCGCCGTACATCTCGGCGAGCGGAATCGTCGTGGGCGCGAACGACGGAACGCTGCGGTCGCGGAACGCCTCCCAGGAGAAGAAGAAGAACGTGCGATCACGGCCGCGGTAGAGCTTCGGAATCCACACCGGACCGCCAATCGTCGCGCCGAAGTCGTGCTGCTTCCGCACGGGCCGCCTGCGCCCGGTGGCGTTGAAGAAGAAGGTGTTCGCGTCAAACTTCTCGTTGCGCGCGAACTCATACGCGTTGCCGTGGTACTGGTTGGTTCCGCTCTTCGAAACGAACGTGAACGAACCGCCGCCGGCGTGGCCGTACTCGGCCTTGAAGCCGTTGGTGTCGACGCTGAACTCGTTCACTGCCTCGACGGACGGCGAGTTGACCATCGTCCACAAACGCTGCTCGAACGGCGCCGCCGGCGTCGCGGACACGCCGTCCACCGTCAAGTCCCATCCGCCCTCCATGCCGCCGCCGAGCGAAATGTTGTATGTGCTCTTGGCCTCGGGCGCGATGAGCACGAGGTCGAGCGGCGAACGGAGCTGTCCGCCGACAACGAGCGGCAGATCCTGCACGAACTTCGGCGTCACCGAAGTGGTGGTGCGCGCCGACTCGGTCTGCAACAGACTCGCCTGTCCGGAAACGGTGATCGACTCGTTCACCGCGCCCACTTGAAGCTGCCCGTCAAGACGGGCACTGACACCGACATTGAGCACGACGCCGGAACGGACGAGTTCCTTGAATCCTTCCGCGGCGAACTCGACGCGATATTCGCCAACCGGCAATTGAAGCAGCGTGTACTCGCCTTGGTTCGACGCGACCGTTTCGCGCTCCGTGTTGGTCCGCACGTGTACCGCGCGGACCTTCGCGCCAGCGACCAAGGCGCCGCTGGGATCGGTGACCGTGCCGGTCAGAGTGGCGCGATCGCCTTGCGCGCTAAGCGTGGACGCGAAATACGCGGCGGCCGCCGCGATCAAAAGAGACTTATTACAGGGCATGTGGCACCTCCCGGGGGGATTTGCGGCAGTGTACCACGGAGCGCCCATGAGATGCGGCAAGTCCGGGAGTGGTTCGTCCATCTCACTCCGCGCCATCCGAGCCGCGCAACGAGAAGCGGTCGTCATGCCGGCCGCGACGCCGATCATGCTGTTGAATTGGAGGACTCGAGGTCACGGCAGTTCGCGCAGAAGTTCAGTTTCTGAGATGATATGGATTCACCATGAGGGAATCCGCGTTTCGATGGCTGTTCTGTTTCAGCGCCGCCTCTTCGATGTGGGCCGCTGACTACGCCTCGACACTTCTCCCCTTTTTGAAGACGAATTGCCTGCCCTGCCATAGTGGCGCGGTCAAGCAAGGGAACCTTGACCTAACTTCCTACGAGGCGGCCCTTCGAGGCGGCAAGACAGGACCGGCGATCAAGCCGGGCTCCTCCGATGGCAGTCTGATGATAGCCAAGATCGTCTCCGGCCAGATGCCGCCCGGGCGCAAGCTCGACGAATCCTCCGTAGCCTCGATCCGGAAGTGGATCGACGCACAGAAGCCCGTTCTGGCCGGCGTCACCGAAGCGGACGTGGTTCCGCTGTTCCAAATGCGATGCGTGGTCTGCCACGGGAAACGGAAACAAGAGGGGGGCCTCGACCTCAGGACGCAGGCTTCGCGGCTGCGGGGCGGCAAGTCGGGTCCGGCGCTGATTCCCGGCAACCCGGAAGAAAGCCTCATCCTGAGAAAGATCACCGACGGTACGATGCCTCCGCCCAAATTGATGGCGAATGCCCACGTAAGACCGCCGGACTCCGGTGAGGTGGAGACGTTGCGTGCCTGGATCGCCACCGGGTGTCCGCCCGTCCCGCCGCCCAATCTGGCCGAAGTGCGTTTCTCCGGCGCCGAGCGTAACTGGTGGTCGTTTCAGCCACCCCGGCTGCCTGCCTTGCCGCACGTGCTTGACACCGGGCGACGGGTTCGCAACCCGATCGACGGGTTCCTGCTGGCCAAGCTCGAAGCCAAAGGCCTGGGCTTGTCTCCGGAGGCGGACCGGCGCGTCCTGATGCGCCGCCTGTATCTGGATCTCACCGGCTTGATTCCCACCCCGGAGCAGACGGAAGAATTCCTGAACGACGCCCGAACCGATGCCTACGAGCTACTGGTGGACCGGCTGCTCGATTCGCCGCAATACGCCGAACGCTGGGCTCGCATGTGGCTGGACGCCGCCGGCTATGCCGACTCGGAGGGCATCAAAGAGGACGATCGCGCGCGTAACGACGCCTGGCGCTACCGCGACGCCGTCATCCGCGCCTTCCATGCCGACAAGCCCTTCGACCAGTTCGTGATCGAACAGGTGGCCGGTGACGAAGTGGAGGACTACAGGCAGTGGCGTGCGCCGACGCAAGAGCAACTCGACCGCGTTGCCTCCACCGGATTCCTCCGCATGGCGTCCGATCCCACCTACTCGTCCGCCAACGGTTCGGTGCCCGAACGAGTCAATGTCGTTGCCGACGAGATCGAGGTAATCGGTTCCACGCTGTTCGGGCTGACCATCGGTTGCGCCCGCTGCCATAACCACAAATACGATCCGATTCCGCAGCGCGACTACTACCGTTTGAGCGCGATTCTCCAGACAGCCTACGATCCCTATGACTGGTTGAAGACCTCCGAACGGGACTTGGACCTGTCGCTCGCGGACCAACGCGAGGCGGTACGCCTGCACAACGATCCGCTCGAAGCCGAAATCAAGCGGCTGGAAACGGCTCTGTGGGACCGGGCGGCGCCATGGCTCGAGAAGGCCGGCCTCGACTCCCGCACCGATGAGACGCTCACCGCCCTCGGCAAACGGTTCCCGGACTTCAAACCGGATCTCGACCTGATTCGCGGGCAGATCGGCACGATCCGGGGCCGCCTGAAACCGAAGCCCATGCTGCGCGCGCTTTACGACATGGGGGGAGACCCGTCGCCGGTCTTCATTCTCAAGCGAGGTGACGCCCAGCAGTTGGGCGAAGAAGTGGAGCCCAACGCGCCATCGATTCTGCGGCATGCTTCCATGACCGGCTACCAGGTCAAGGAGCCCTGGAAGGGAACCTCGGGCCGCCGGCTGGCGTTGGCGCGCTGGCTCACGCAACCCAATCACCCGCTCACGGCTCGCGTGATGGTGAACCGGCTTTGGCGGCACCACTTCGGCC
>VFZX01000455.1 GCA_016871015.1 Acidobacteriota bacterium
ATCGGATTGGCCCGTGATGCTGGTGGCCACTTCCTATGGCCGTTGGCGGGACCAGGTTTTGGAGTTCGCCAGTTCGCTGTCGCGCAGCGAGCGGGACCGTTTGCTGGGCGGAACGTCGGTCGAGGCATACCGGCTGTGATCCGGTCGCTGGTCGCGGTTTTCCTCGGCGCGGGCACCGGCGGAGTCCTGCGCTATCTGGTCAACGTGGCCGTCGCGCACTACTTCCAGGGACGGTTTCCGCTGGCCACGTTCCTCGTGAACGTGTCCGGGTGTTTCCTGATTGGACTCGTGATGCCGCTGGTCCAGCACCGGGATCCGCTGCGGCTGCTCTTCGTGGCCGGGGTCCTGGGAGGTTACACGACGTTTTCCACCTTCGGATTCGAGATCTACCGTGCGATCCGCGAAGGCTGGTTCGGGACGGCGTTCCTTTACGCCGCCGGAAGCGTCATCGCGGGACTCGCAGCGGTGTGGCTCGGGACGCTTGTCACGCGCCGTTGAGCCGGGCTACCGTCCGATTCCCTCCCAGACGAAAGCCTCGAACCGGTCCGCCACTTCGAACCCCATCCGGTCGTAGAGCCGCACTGCGTCCAGGTTCGATGCGGTGACGGTGAGGCTGATGCTCCGGCAGTTGGCCTGGGCGAGAGCAGTTGCCGCACGCCGCACGAGCTCGAAGCCAAGACCCCGGCGCTGCGCTTCCGGAAGCACGCACACCTGTGTGATGTGTCCGGAATCGTAGGCTACAAGGCTGGCGAGAGCGAGTCCAATGAGCTTGCCCGAAACGGCATCAATGGCGATAATCGAGGCCTTTTCGAAAAAGCTTCCGCAGCCGGGATACTGGAGCAGGTTGTCGATGAACTTCCTGGATCCAGCGACGCTCCGGTACTGGTCGTTGATCCGGGCGTCGACGTGATCCCGGTAGGAGGATACGATCAGCCGGGCGGCAGCTTCATGCTCGCGGGGATGCCAATTGTAGAACTCCGCGGCGGTTCCATTGCGCGGCGGCAGCGCCTCGGCGCGGCTGGCCGGGAGCTTGAGGAACAAACGCTCAAACGGCTGCATCAGCAGGGGGTAGGGAAGGCGCGCACGGGCTCCAGCCGACAGCATCAGGAACTGGGTCTCCACACGGGAGATCATCGGGGTGGCGGCCAGGGCACGGAGCGACGCGGCGAGGAGGCGGATCTCTCCCTCGGCTGCTTCCGGGCCGGTTCCAGTCACAAACAAGTCGCCGATCAGGCCCTTCCGTTCGTCGGTGACGTAATAGCAGAACCCATCCACCCGGTCCTCTCCGGCCAAGGCGAATCCGGTCAGACTCTGCATTCGAATCAGCCGGATCAGCATCTCCGACGATGCGCTCAAGTCCCAGTTGAAGCGGCTCATCCAGACGGCGTTCTGCTCGGCGAGGAGCAACTCGAGGTGGCTGGTGCTGACCTGGCGCAAATCGAGCAGGACTGGCATCCCTTGAACCCCTGCGCCGGGCATTAGTCCGATGATAAACCGGTCAGGACTCGGTGAGCACGAGGAAGCCGCTCTCCAGGCGGCCGCCGACAATCCGGTTCCACATGATGCGGGCGCGGCCGAAGCCCTGCGGATGCACGAATCCGAGTTCGTCGCCCGTTTTCAGCTCCGCGCAGTCGTGGGCGGCACGGAAACCGCCCGCCGATACATCCAGCAGAACGCCTACGACCGCCCGCAGTCCGGGGTCGTCCGGATAGAGGTGGACAATGCCCTCGGCAGGCACCCGCGGCTCGCGCCGGCGGTCGTCGACGGCAACGAATTCAGTTTGCGTGCGGTCCAATCGTCGAATAGGCATGTTCCTTCTCCGATTCGTAGGAGGCAAGCTTTCGGCTCAGAGTGCGCACCGAGATTCCGAGAATATCGGCGGCGCGCTGTTGATGGCCGCTTGTCTGTTTGAGCACACGCAGGATCGTCCGCCGTTCCAGCTCTTCGAGATTCGAGATCATCTCGAGCGGCTCCTGCACTGATTCGTACCGCGAGGGGAGGGCGAGGTCGCTCGCTCGAATGACACCCGACTCGGCGAACACCGAAGCGCGCGTAACCAGGTTGCGCAGTTCGCGGACGTTACCAGGCCACGCGTAGTCTTCCATGGCGCGGACAGCGTCAGGGGAAAAGCGCAAGTCCGGGTCTTGCCGCCCCAGGAAGTACTCGGCCAGAGGCGCGATGTCGTCCTTGCGCGCCCGGAGTGGAGGAACGCTGAGGGTCACCTGGCTCAAGCGGTGGAACAGGTCACCACGGAACCTCCCCTGCCGGATCAGCTCTTCGAGGTTCTGGTTCGTCGCCGCCAGAACCCGGACATCCACCGCGATCTTCTTGGTGCCTCCAATCCGGAAATAGGGAACTCCGTCGAGCACCCGGAGCAGCTTCGCTTGAGCTTTGGCGTCAAGCTCGCCGACCTCATCCATGTAGATGGTGCCGGTATGGGCCAGCTCGAACAGGCCCTGTTTATTGGAGTCCGCGCCGCTGAAGGCGCCTTTATCGTACCCGAACAGCTCGCTTTCGACCAAGTGGTCAGGCAGGGCCGCGCAGTTCACGTCCACCCATGGCTTGCTGGCCCGCAGCGAGTAGTGATGGAGGGCGCGTGCGACAACTTCCTTACCAGAGCCGCTCTCACCCTGGATGATCACGGCGGCCGTGGTCTGCGCCACGCGTTGGATGCGCTGCATCAATTGCCGCATCGGGTCGCTGTGGACCACGACCGTCATGCCGAGGTAGGTTTCGATCAGCGCGGATTGCCGCATAGGGTGGATCAGCCGCTTCCTGTGTTGTTCGTCAGAGTTGGGCGACATTCGTATAGTCCCGGTGTACCAAATCAAGCAGTTGTACCCTGGCGCGGTCCAGGTCTTGCACCTAAGTGCCCGTTGCCGATCGCAGGGGTTTTGATCTCTCTATCAAGATCGGATCAATCGGAGCCGATTTTAGAAAGAGGTATGCGCTTTGTCATGCTTCTCGCAAGAAAGCTCCTGTTCATGGGCGGTGTGCTTCTGCTGGGAGGCTTCGTGGGAACGGTACTGGTACGGTACGCGCCGGGGTTTGAAATCGATGAGAGGGAAATCGACCCCCGGTACGGAGCTGAGGGGCTTGCGGCGATCCGGTCCGGCCAGACACGGGAAGGAGTGTTCAGCCTGTACCTGGGCTACCTTGGGGCAATCGCCCGGGGTGACCTCGGATACTCGCGTACACTCCAGCAGCCGGTCCGGGAGCTGTTGGCCGAGCGCGCTCCGGTCACTGGTAAACTGATCGCCCAGGGGCTGGCCATCGGGTGGACGGCGGGGCTGCTGGCCGCAGCGGCCGCTGCTCTGTTCCGGGTCCGCGGGGCGGGGACCGCGGGGAGTCTCGCGAGCGGCGTCCTGCTCAGCGTTCCGGCCGCGCTGGTCGCGTTTGCGGTGCTCTATTGGAGGGCGCCGGTGGCGTTGTGCATCGCCGGAGTGATCTTCCCGCGGGTGTTCCACTACACTCGTGCGGCGCTTGAAAAATCGGCCAGCAGTATCCATGTTCTGGCGGCGCAGGCGCGCGGCGTCCAGCCCTGGATCATCCATTGGCGGCACACCACGGTGCCCGTGATCCCGCAGACCGCGGCACTAGCAGGGGTGAGCGTGAGCGCGGCGTTGGGCGCGTCGATCCCGGTGGAGGTGCTCGCCGATGTCTCCGGGATCGGCCAGCTTGTGTGGAAGGCGGCGTCGGGGCGCGACCTCCCGGTCTTGATCAGCCTCACGTTGCTGGTGACGGCGGTGACACTGGCCGCGAACACGGTGAGCGATATGGTGGCTGGGGAACAGGAGGCGGCATGACCGCTGCGTCCTGGGCAGCACGGGTTTTCCTGATCACCGTGGCGGCGCTCTGCTTGGCCGCGCCCTGGGTGGCGCCGTCGGGATACGCCGAGCAGCACCGCGACCATCCGGGAGAGGGTCCTTCGGCGCAGTTTCCGCTCGGGACGGACGATCTGGGCCGGGACCGCCTGTCCCGGCTGCTCTACGGCGCCCGGCTGTCGCTGCTGCTGGCGCCACTAGCGGCCGTGTTAAGCACGATGCTCGCGGCAGTTGCGGGCGCGGTGGCGGGCTGGCGCGGAGGATGGATCGGCCGCGGCGGAACTTTGATCGCCACCCTGTTCCTGTCCATGCCCTGGATGTTCCTGCTGCTTGCCGTGCGGGCCCTGCTGCCGCTGAACACATCCCCGCTGGCGAGCGCGGCACTGACGTTCCTGCTGCTGAGCCTGCTTGGGTGGGCTGGTCCGTCAAGGGTTTTCCAGGCGGCGGCGCGGCAGGTCCGGAACTCGGACTTCCTGCTTCAGGCGCGGGCACTCGGGATCCCGCCCGTGCGGATCCTGTGGCGGCATCTGCTGCCGGTTCTGAGTCCGGTGGCCTTGGCCCAGTTCTGGCTCGCAGTGCCATTGTTCATTTTGAGCGAGGCGAACCTGAGTCTTCTGGGACTCGGAGTGGCGGAGCCGCTGCCGTCGCTCGGAAGCTTGTTGACCGAGCTGCAGGACTACGCTTCGATTCCGTCGCGCCCGTGGGTGCTCGCGCCGGCGGGACTGCTGGTAGCGGTGATGGCGGCGTTGCAGGCCGCGGGTCCGGGCGGACCGCGGCGGGCAGAGGAGGGCTCATGAGACTGATTCTGTTGTCCGCGCTTGTGGCCTCGGCTTGGGCGCAAAACTTTGGCGGCACACTGCGAATGTGCCTGCGGAGCGATCCGAGAACTCTCGATCCGCACCTGGTGGCGGACGAGCCATCGGAGACCGTGCGGTACCTGACCGCGGGGATGCTGGTGCGGCTGAACCGGAAGACGCAGAAGTTCGAGCCGGCGGTGGCCGAGTCCTGGAAGATCTCCGAGGGCGGCCGCACGATCACCTTCGAACTCCGCAAGGGATTGAAGTTCTCCGATGGAACGCCGCTTAGCGGTGAGGATGTGGTCTACAGCATTCTGCGCCTGCTCGACCCGAAGCTGAACGCGCCTTCGGCCGATGCGTTCCGGGTTCCCGGAGGAGGACAGGCCAAGGCGGAGGCCGTGGGAAACCGGGTGACGGTGCGGTTTCCCGCGCCGCTCGCAGGGCTTCCGGGAGTCTTCGATCAGGTGGCGGTGCTATCGTCCAAGTCGCCGCTCAAGGAGAAGGCGGTGCTCGGGCCGTTCGCCGTGAAGGAGTACAAGGCGGGTCAGCACCTCCTGTTGAGCCGCAATCCGCACTATTGGCGGCGCGACTCCTCCGGGCGCACGCTGCCTTATTTGGACTCAATCCGGCTGGACATTCAGCCCAACCGGGAGATCGAGCTGATGCGGTTCCGCCGGGGCGAGGTCCACCTGATCAACCGCGTGGAGCCGGACTTGTTTGACCGGATGATGAAGGAGACCGCGGGCACGTTTCAGGACGGAGGGGCGACGCTTGAGTCGGAGTTGATGTGGTTCAATCTGTCGCCCGGATAGCCCATTCCGGCGCACAAGAAGGCCTGGTTCAATCAGACCGAATTCCGGCTGGCGGTCTCGGAGGCGGTCGGACGGGAGGACATTTGCCGCGTGATCTACAAGGGGCGGGCTGGTCCGGCGGCGGGACCGGTGGCCGCGGCGAACAAGTTTTGGGTCAATCGCGACTTGAAACCCGTCCGCCAGGATCCGCAGGCGGCACTGCGGCGGCTTGAGAAGGCCGGATTCAAGAGGCAGGGGGCGGCGCTGGTGGACGCGGGCGGTGTGCCGGTCGAGTTTTCGGTAGTCACGAATACGAACAAGACCCGCGAGCGGATGGCGGCCATGATCCAGCAGGACCTGGCGCGGATCGGGATTAAGCTGAACATCGTGGCGCTCGATTTTCCGTCGCTGCTCA
>VFZX01000456.1 GCA_016871015.1 Acidobacteriota bacterium
GACTCCCTGTCCGAACCCGGGAACGCGCCGGGAGGAACACGCTCTCCCTATCGTCCGATGAGTTCCGGCCGGCTATTCCTCGATCGGGTTGCTCGCCAGCATTGCCCGTCTCCGCTTCACCGGTCGACCACCAAACTATCACGCACCCGGAGACCAGCCTGCTCCGAGGGGACACTTCTACTTTGCGCGAAGGGAGACATTTCTACTTTGCTGCTACACCGCGAAATGCTGGCTTGAACCGGCGCGGCACAAGTGGTAAGCTACTTGAAATTCACTATCAATCCGGGGGTTGGATGATGCAAATTATTTCTCGCCGTAACATGATTGGGACCTCGCTCTTCGCCGGCATGGTTGAGCGTGCCCGTGCTCAGGCGCTTCCGCAATCGGTCGCCGAGCTGACCCGCGTCGCCACCGACGTCTACATGTGGCGGTCAATCGGCCACAACACGATCTTCATCGTGACGGACGAAGGCGTGATCGTGTCGGATCCTGTCGGCCTCGGCAATCCGCGCTCGACCCAGATGTTCAAGGCCGCGGTCGCCTCGGTCACTGACCGTCCCGTCCGCTACCTGATCTACAGCCACGAGCACGCCGACCACGCCACCGGAGCCGCGATCTTCAGCGACACGCTCGAAGCGGTTGTGAGCCACCGGCTCGCGGCGCCGAAAATCGCGGCGCGCAACAACCCGCTGACACCGCTGCCGACTTTCCTGGTCGACTCTCAGGCCTCCATCACCCTCGGCGGCCGCACCATCGACGTAATCTACACCGGACGCAACCATAGCGACAACAGCCTGGTGATCTTCTATGAAGCGCGGCGGCTCATGTTCGCCGTCGACTTCATTCCGGTCGAGTCGCTGCCGTTCCGGACGCTGAACGACAGCTACATTACCGAGTGGATCGCGTCGCTGAAGTGGATCGAAGACAATCTGTTCTTCGATACGCTGGTCCCTGGCCACGGGCGCATCGGGACCAAGGATCACGTCCGGCGGATGCGCGAATACTTCCTCGACCTGATGGAGGGCATACGGGCGGCCCGGCGGGCCGGGCTGGCCGACAACTCGGCCGCCATGACCGCCTCGGTGCGCACCGCGCTGACACCTTCGTATGGGCGCTGGGACAACTTCGGCCCCTATCTTCCGGAGAACATCGAGGGTGTGATCCGGATGATGCGCGAAGAAGGCATCTCCTGACGTCAGCGCACGTGTACCGGCTGCGTAAACGCGCCGTTCCCCGCCGTATCCCACGCCCCGAACCGGACCCACTTCTTGCCGCTCACATCCACCGGAATCCGGAACTTGTGGCTTGAAAACGGTGCCAGGTGCGACGCTGAAATCACTTCCCGGCCAGTCTTTGCGCCGTCGCCCCAGACCACCTCCACGAAGTCCAGCGGAAACGTCCACTCGACCTCGGCGGCAACCACGCGCTTGGAGCCCGTGCCCTCGACCGTGCTCGACCGGATCAGTACCTCGCCGCTCGTAACGAAGAAGTCGCCCCGCCGCAGCGCCTGCAGGATCGGAGTCCAGTCCTGGTCAAACGACGGCAGCCGGTCGAGCTTCACGTAGTTCACCAGCAGGTGGCTGTAGGTGTCATCCTCAGGGAACTTCTGGTAGGTGTCGCCCTCGGCGAACAGGTACTTCGGCCCGCCCCAGTTGTTCATGTCGTCGAGCACGCCGAAGCACCGCTGCTCGCAGATCCGCTTCTCCGACAGGTCCACTGGCAGGGATTGGTACGACGCGCCCAGGTAGCGGTCACTGCGGAAGTGCTCAGTCTCGCGGATCGACTCCGGATACCCGCTTGATCCCTTGGTCCGTGGGTGCGCCTGCCACACCAGCCCGCCCTCGCGCACCAGCATCTCCAGCTCCTCTTTGGCGTTTCCGGCGTGGTACACCTTGCCGTACTTGGCATCGTTCTCGACGAACTGCTGCCCGCTCTGCCGCACATGGGACCAGTAGACCGGGCGCGGAAACACCATCGTGTAGTGGCCGCCGAAGAAGGCATCCGGCTCCTCGCCCGGCATGATCAGGAAATCCCGGTCCGAGTGCCGGCGCGCCCCCTCGAAGTAGGCGTGCTGCTCGTGGAACCGCAGCGGACCCGGATCGGTGGGGTGGCCGTCACCGTGGAAGTCCGACATCATCGCGATGTTCACCCCCATGGCACGGAACGTCGGCAGCCATGACGGCTGCACGTCGAAGCTTCCGGCGTCGAGCAGCAATTCATGGAAGTGCGTGTGGAAGTGGCTGATCGCGACCTGGTATCCGGCCAGTGGCTTGTAGGAATCGTCGTGCGTGTACTCCATCACCCGCGGAAGCACCGCCGGACCGTTGTCCCCGCTCAAGTGATAGTAGACGGCCATCCTCTGCCAGGTTCCCGGAGGCGCGTTGTAAAGCGCGAAATTCCCCATCGCGAATCCCCGCGCATGGCGTACCCGCTTGTTCCACAGTTCGTCGGACACGCCGTACGGACGGTACATCTCCTCGCGATCCCCATGCCGCACGCCCACGCTGAAGGAACCGGCGTTGTCCTTGCGCAGCCAGACAAAGCCCAGGTTCATCTCGATCTCCCGCGCGAAGAAGAACTTGTGCGGAGGCGGGAATACCGACACCGATCCGCCGCCCGTCTCAACGATCGCCAAGCGGTTGCGGGCGCGCAGCGCCACCGGATCCGTGTTCGGTCCGCCGCCGAATTCATACTTTTGCCAGCCGCGTGCCGTGTCGCGCCACACGACCCGGTTGCCGGGTCCGGTGCGGAATCCGCGCAGCCCGGCGTGGTACTTGTAGGCGACCGAAGGTTCCTCGGTCTTGGCGATGGCTTCCTGCCGGATCAGGTTTGCGCCCTTGTAGACGGTGAACTGAAGCCGGCCCGCGAAAATGCCCAGGCTCAGCCCGTCGAACGAGACCTCGATCCGGCCGCCGTCCGTCTTCACCGCACAGGAACGGCTGTTGAACTTCGAATCCGCGCGCCGGATCTCATCGGGCGAGCGGGGCAGCCCGGGATTGGTGTTCGGCGAACCGGGCACTTGCAGCGGCGCGTCCCAAAACACTTTCCACTTCTCGCGTTCCAGGATCTCGGGGCTCGTCAATCCCAGTTCCTTGAGAGGGCTCAACTGCTGATTCGAGATCCGCCGCTTGCCCGCCACAACGTGGAACTCGGGCTTCAAATCCTGTCCCAGCACGGTCCATGCGCCATTACGGCCCCGGACGGCCATCTCACGGATTATCGGATGAGCGTCCGCGATCCCGAACGAAGCGCGCAGTTGCGAGCCGCCGGACCCGGTCCATGAGAGCGCCACTGCCTCGCCCCGGACCGCGGCGGTGAGACCCGGCGCCTCCTTGTATCCGGACAGATCGCAGTCGACAGCCATCGCCGTGAATGCGGGAACTGAAAGTAGAATGAATCGGCGAACCATGGGTCTATGGTAGTCCACTGCCGCAGTCCCTTAAACTGGTACGGATGCCTTGGCAATTCGAACTGCTGTCCCCGCCCTACGGCGGCGTCAGCGAAGGACCCGCGTGGGATGGATCGATCCTCTGGTTCACGCACATTCAACAGAGCCGGATCATGCATTACAATCCGGCCTCCGGCGAAGTGTCGGTCTGGCGCGAGAATACCAATTGCGCGAACGGACTCAATTTCGACCGGCAGGGGCGGCTCTACGCTTGCGAGGGTGGAAGCGAGATCGGCGGCCGCCAGGTGGTGCGGTACAACGCGGATGGGACGGTAGAAGTGCTCGCCAGCCGCTTTGACGGAAAACGGCTGAACATTCCGAACGACATCGCGCTGGATCCCGCCGGACGGGTCTGGTTCACCGATCCCTACTACGAGGGCGCCGCGGGCCCCTGGAGCTTTGACATCGCCAATAAGGAGCTCGACCACGACTCGGTCTACCGGCTGGATCCAATCACTACGGGCGGCTACATTATCTCCCGCGTGACGTTCGATACGACACGCCCCAATGGGTTGCTCTTCTCCAAGGATTTCGCGACCCTCTATGTCGCCCAGAGCGGGCGCCGCGAGGACGAGGCACGGCAGCTTCGCGCCTATCCGGTGACGCACGGCGGAGGACTGGGCCCGCCCACCGTCCTCCACGACTTTGGCGCCAATCGCGGGATCGACGGTATGGTCCTCGACAGCGAGGGCAACATTGTGGCTACCGCGGGTTGGGAACTCGGCGGCCCCGGACCCATGATCTACGTCTTCTCGCCTTCAGGCGAGGTGATCGAGCAGCACCCAGTCCCGTGCAAGCGGCCCACCAACTGTACGTTCGGCGGACCGGATCTGAGCACTCTTTATGTCACAACGACCGAAGGCCACTTGTTCCGTGCCCAAACGGAACGGCGCGGGCATCTGTTCTACCCTGCCTAGTGGCGCTGGAAGCCCTTCCGGCGCGCTTCACGCTCCTTGACCATTTTTGCGTACTCCGCCCGCTGGGCTTCGTCGAGCAACGCGTTCACCTGCTCGCGCTGGTTCTGGTGGATTGCATCGTACTCCGGCCGGTGCTTCTCGGAAAGCTCACGGAACACAGTGCGGGTGTTGTCCAGGATCGCGGTGAGCTTTGCCAACTGCTCCGGATTCAGCTTCAGCCGCGTCTCCATCTCACGGAGGTAGCGCCGCCGGTAGTCGTCGGCAGTGGCCCTGCGAGCATCGGCGCGCACCGTCCGCGCCTGGTAGATCCAGTGACCGAATCCGCCCACCGCCGACCCGGCCACGAACGTCAGGCCGAGATACGCCGCCGCGATGGCACCGGAGCGCTTCACTGGATTTCGGTGCCTCCGTCGAGATGATGAATCACGTCCACGTAGGTCAACGTCTCGGGTGCATCATCGTCGTCGAGAGCCTCGAGATAGCTCTTTGTGTACAGCGGATTCACTTCGGTCCACGGACTCAGCTCGATCGCCGCCAGCATCATGCAGGCGGCCGCAGCCGCTCCGACCAAGCCGCGGGCGTATACCTGCAGCTTCCATATCCAATTGCGCCGCGCTTCGATCCGGGCCCAAACGCCCGGCGTGAACCCCGCGCCCGCCTCAGGCTCCGGGCACGATTGCCGGTAACGGCTCAACAGATGGTCCAGTTGATCCCGCATTTCCATTATTCCGCCTTCCATGACATTATAAACCCAATCTTGTGCTTGGATTCTTCGTAGGCCTTCAGCACCCGCTGGCGGGCCCGGAACAAGCGGACCTTCATCGCGTTCTCCTTCAAGCCGTATATTTCCTGCAACTCTTTCAACGACAATCCTTCGACTTCCTTCATCAGCAGCAGAACCCGGTCTTCCTCACTCACTTCTTCCAGCAGGGCGTGAACGAAATCGCGGATGGCCGCCGCCTGCTTGTCCTGGCTGTCCTGCTTCGCCCCCGCCTCCGCGTCGGCCAGAATCACGTGCTCCTCCGTGAGATCGGCCATTCTCGCCTCTCCCTTTCGCTTCTGGCGGCGGCGCAGATAATCGTAGGCGGCGTTGGAGGTCAACCGGTACAGCCAAGGCTCGAAAACCTCGGGAGCCCGCAACTGGTCCAACGAGTAGTAGAGCCGGACGAATACCTCCTGCGCGACATCCTCGACGTCCTCCGGGCGTCCAATCAATCGCGATATGGTGCCCAGAATCCGCTTTCGGTAGACCTGAACGATCTGGTTGAACGCGGCGTCGTCACCGCGCTGCGCCTTCTCGATCAGTTGAAAGTCAACCAGCATCAGGCCGCCAAGTCTCCATGAGAGCGTCTCTCCAACGTGACCGGCACGGTGCAGTTCAACGGCTTCCAATTCCTAGGGCGTGCCGGCCTTTTGGTAGGTTACTATAGCATTTTCACGTATAATAAAGAGGCTCCACGC
>VFZX01000457.1 GCA_016871015.1 Acidobacteriota bacterium
GTCACGCAATCCTGGATTCAGGTGAGCCACCTGGTGGACATGCTGCCCAGCCATCCGGACTATCCGGCGATGACGGTCGCGATGAACGTGTTGGGCGGCGGATTCGGGTCGCGAATGTTCAACAACCTCCGCACAACTGAAGGGCTCGCCTACGCGGCGTCGGCCGGGTTCAGCACCAGCTACGACGCTCCGGGAGTGTTCCGCGCGATGGTGGGCACCGAGAACAAGAACGTGCCGAGGGCGATTGAATCGATGAAGCGGCAGATCCGGTCGATGCGCGAAGCCGAGATCACCACCGCCGAGCTCGAACGCGCCAAGGACAGCTACCTGAAGGGCGACGCGTTCAACTATGACTCGACAGGCAAGATCCTGACCCGGCAGCTCGTGTACGAGTACTACGGCTATCCGGCGAACTTCCTCGAGACGCTCACGCCGCGAATCGGGCAGGTGACGCGGGCGCAGGTTCTTGCGGTATCGAAGAAGTACATTGATGAGAGCCGGTTCGCGATTCTGGTTGCGGGCAAGAACGGAGAGTATAAAGATCAGTTGGCCGGGGCCACCACGCTCGACATCAGCATCCCGCAGCCAAAGATGGCCGGTATGCCCGCCGCGGGCGCCCAGGATGCGGGCAAGGCGAGAGCGCTGATGGCCAAGGCACGGCAGGCGCACGGCGGCCCCGCGCTGTCGGGGGTGACCAACTATTTCTCCCGCATGGAACGCGTGATCGTGACTCCGCACGGAGAGTTCACGACTAAAGGTGAAGGCCTGGTGGACCTGGCCGGACGCAGCCGCGTGGTGGCCGATTCCCCGGCTGGCCAGATCGTCCAGGTGTTCGACGGCAAGGCGGTGTGGCTGAAGAGTCCGCAGGGCGTCCAGCAGTTTCCGCCGCAGTTCCTGGCCGAGGCGCGGGCCAGCGGTCTGCGCGAGAATCTGGCGCTGCTGCAGAACTGGGACAAGCCGGGATACCAGGTCCAGCCGATGGGGCTGTCCAAGCTCGAAGGCAAGGATGTTGAGGGCGTGCTAATATCCAACGAGGCGGCGAACTTCCAGGTGAAATTGTTCCTGGATCCGCAAACGGGACTGATGGTGGGAAGGGGTTTCGTGACGCAGGGCAACGAGGTTGTGGAATCGCTTTCCGATGTCCGTGACGTGGGCGGAGTGAAGGTGCCGTTCCGGTCTATCCGGACCGCTGGCGGGAAAAAGACCCAGGAGATCCGGATTCAAGAGCTCAAAATCAACCCAGGAGCGCCCGACAGTGCATTTGCCAAGCCCGAATAAGTTCACCCGCCGCCAGTTGCTCGCGGCAGCCGCGGCTGGTCCGCTGCTAGGCGGATCCAGAATTTCACGCGACCGCGTGTCGGCTATCACTGACGAGATCGCGCGCACGCCAGCCGATGCCATCGCGTTCTTGAAGCAGTACGGACTCAAGTGGGCCGAACTGCGGTCGCTGCCCGGCAAGCGCGGCGAGTATTTCGTGCAGCCGGCGGCGGACCTCAAGCAGGCAGCGCGCGAGTTCAAGGATGCCGGGATCGGCGTCTCGTTTCTGAACACGAGCATGTGCAAGTACTGGCTGCCGGGGACCGAACCGGTGAATCCGCGCGCGCAGAAGAATCCGGCGCGGTTTGAGAATCGCAAGGAAGAGCTGAGACAGGCGATCAACGCGGCCCATATTTTTGGCGTTGACAAGATCCGGGTGTTCTGCTTCACGCGCGTGGCCGAGGCTGAGCTGCTATTCCCACGGATCGCCGAACATCTCTCCGAGCTAGCCGAGATCGCCGGACACGACAAGATGACGCTGCTCATCGAGAACGAAGGCGCGTGCAACGTGGGAACGGCGGATGCGCTCGCCAAGCTCTTGAAGATGCTGCCGTCCAAGTGGATTGGCGTCAACTGGGATCCGCACAACGCCGCCAACCGCAAGGAGGTCGCTTTCCCCGACGGGTACGAGATGATCCCGGCCAAGCGGATCGGCAACGTCCAGATCAAGGGCAAGAGCCTCCTCGACCCTGACATCATGGATTGGGCGGCAATCTTCCAGCGTCTGGTCAAGGACGGCTACAAGGGCAAAGTCGGGCTGGAGACGCACATTTTCGGCGACATCCAGATCCAGAAGTCGCACGAATCGATGAAAGAGATTATCCGGATCGTTGGTTAAGAACCGGGGATGAAGCTCTCACCGATCCTGTTGTTGGCCGGGCTGGGCGTGGCCGGCTTCTTCGCCTTCACGCTGGTCTACTCCACCAAGGACGCCCACGTCACCCTCGAAGGCGAGATCCAGAAGGTGCGGACCTGGACACCGCAGGAAGGCGCGTCAGTGGCGTTCGTGGACTTCCAGGTGAAGAATCCATCGGGCTATCCGTTCGTGGTGCGGTCCGTGGACTTACTGGTCCAGGACGCTGGGGGCAAGCAGATCCCTGGAGCGATGATCGCGGAAGTGGATGCGGCGCGGATCATGAAGTATTTTCCGCTGCTCGGGCCCAAGTACAACGAGTCGCTCAAGGTCCGGGACAAGGTGGCGCCAAAGCAGGAAATAGACCGGATGGTTTCGGCGCGCTTTGAGTTTCCCGAGGCGGAATTGGGCAAACGGAAGCGGCTGGTGGTCCGGATCGTGGAAGTGGACGGGAACGTCAGCGAAGTGGTTGAGCAACGTTGAGCCGGAAGATCGAGGCGCTGTTCGTCGCGGGTCCGGCGGGGCGGCTGGAGGCGCTGCTGGAAGAGCCGGAAGATCGCGATCCGGTCTTCGCCGCACTGGTGTGCCATCCGCATCCGCAACATGGCGGAACGATGCACAACAAGGTCGTCTACCGCATGGCGCGTGGACTGCGCAAGGCCGGCGCGGTTGTGCTGCGGTTCAACTACCGCGGCGTGAATCTCAGCCACGGAACCTATGACAACGGCGTGGGCGAAGTGGACGACGCGCGGGCGGCTCTCAGCCTGTTGCGCGAGCGCTACCCGGACTTGCCGTACGTCCTTGGCGGATTCTCATTCGGATCGCGGATCGTGCAAAAGCTCGGCTGCGATACGGCCGGTGCGCTGCGGATTCTCGCGGTGGGGTTCCCCACCCGGCACCTGGACACGGAGCGGTACCTGGACTGCGCAGTCGAGCGGGTGTTCGTGCACAGCACGAACGACGAGTATGGTCCGCGGGAGGATTTCGAGCGTTTTTACACCGCGGTCCAGTCGGCCAAGCAGATGCGGTGGATCGAAGCGCGCGACCACTTTTTCACGGGATCGCTCGATCAGTTCGAGCAAGCGGTGATCGAGGTCAACTCGTAAGCAAGCGCGGCGTGTCGCGCCCGCACTCGCAGCGGACCGTCGACAGGCGGCCATGGATTCCACATTCGAGCCGTAGCGCTGGGAATCGCAGGTTCACAAGGCTGGTCACGCGCAGGGGACCGGGAAGGGCTCCGTTGGCGGCTTCCCACAGAGCCGTGTCCTCTTGGATGTGCCAGCCGTCGCGAGCCTCGCAGTTCTCGGCCAGGATCTCGCCGTCGAATCCCCGGTATTGTTCCGCGACTGGGACCTGGAACGCCCACCAGAGCGCGGCGCGGCTGGCGGCGTCGAGCATCGGGCGGCCCGGGCCGGACCACCCAACCACGCCCCAGCGAAGAGTTGGCAGTGCAAGCTTGCGCTCGAGCATGGCGCTAGCCAGGGACAGGAGCGCCGACGCGGGTCCGGCGAGGACTTCGGGTTCCGTGCGTTGGACAGCGTCCCACTGCGGATCGTGTGTAATCCCGGCGTCGGCGTCGACGGGAAACCACGGACACAGCGCCAGCGCTCCTTGAACGGCGCCCGGCCAGGGAGCCGCGAACGGTGCTGGCTTCGGCGCCGCCGCGCGCGGGTTCCTGTACAGGGCCGGATTCGCGAATAGATCCGGCAGGGGAAGCGGATCCACAAAGCCCGCCGCCACCCGGTAAGGCGACAGATGGCGGGCCCATTCGAGGTTGGGCCGGATCCTGGCGTAGGCCGGAGCCATCAGGGCGGCGTCGAGAATCGCCCTCCATCTCCGGTTGCGGACGGGGACTTCGTGACGCCACGAGAGGAGCTTCCAGGGAACGGTAAGAGTGCTCATATAATGAAGTGCGTTGACGGGGCGAAAAATCTCACGAAAAATGAAAGTGTGCTGCAATTTCTGCTAGCCTTCACCCAGGTGTGGGATCCTGTCAGCCCCGCCCGGATGGAAGGGGTACTCCGTCAGGCGCTGGAGCTCAAGGCGGGCGAGTCCGGGGGTGCTGGAGTGGCCTATGCCGGTGCGATGGCCCAGTTCGCCCGGTTCCTGGAACGCGGCGGACGGAAGCCCGAGGCGGCGGAGTGGCTCGACCGGGCGCTCGCGATCCGGGAATCCGCCGATGACTTCGAGTTGCTCGCCGAACTGGGCGGACGGGATCCATTGCCGCTGCTTGAGCGCGCCGCGGCGATCCGGGAGAAGGAGGGCAAGCCCGCGCCGTGGGCGCGGACGCTCCACCGGATCGGCAGCGTGCTGGAGGAACGGCGGGACCTGCCGGGCGCGGAGTCGGTGTACCGGCGGGCGCTGGCGCTCGTGGACCAGACTGTCTCGCCCGAACTCGCCGTGATCTGCAATGACCTGGGTCTGCTGATGGAGAACCAGGAGAAGATGGCCGCGGCGGAAGGGCTCTACCGGCGTGCGTTGGCGGTGCATGAGAAAGTCCATGGCCCGCGGCATCCCGAAGTGGGCATCACGCTGAACAATTTGGCTGGTGTAACCGGAGCACAGGGACGGCTGGCCGAAGCCGAGGTCCTTCTGAAGCGGGCGCTGGCGGTGCTCGAGTCGTCGCTGGGTCCTGCGCACGAGCGGACAGTGGCGGCGGCGGCGAACCTGGGCGACTTGATGGAGGCTCTCGGGCGTCCGGCGGATGCCCGAAAGTACCGGCAACGGGTGAAGGCGAAGTGATGTCGAGAGCCTTCCACGAACCACTCGACAGTCTTCACGAGTCGCGCCCGCCTTCTGAAAGAAGCTTCGGACTGACGCTGGCAGCGGTTTGCGCGATCGCGCAATTCTGGTACGCCGCAGTAGCACTGGCCTCGTTCGCGATCATCGCACCGGCTGTCCTGGCGCCGTTCAACAGGATGTGGTTCCGGTTGGGACGGGTGCTCGGCCGCGTGACGAGTCCGGTGGTGATGGCGCTGGTGTTCTTTCTGGTGATCACGCCCCTGGGTCTGTTGATGCGGCTGCTCGGGCGCGACGCGCTCGGATTGCGGCGCGACGCGGCCAGCTACTGGGCCACGCCGGATCCGCCGGGGTCGATGAGGAGGCAGTTCTAAATGTTGTCCCTGCTGGCTGAGTTGTGGGAGTTCATCCGCGTCCGGAAGAAGTACTGGCTCTTGCCGGTAATCCTGGTGATGCTCGCGCTGGGCGCGTTGATCGTGCTCGCCGAGGGCTCGGCCGCCGCGCCGTTTTTGTACACGCTGTTCTGAGGTCAGAAGGTGAGGCGCAAAGCCAGTTGCACGATCCGCGGAGTCCGCGCTGCGGTGAATTCGCCGAACCGCGCGTTCACCTGGGCGCCTGCGGCGTCGAACCGCGCGCCGGCATCGTAGGAACTGAACTGCGTGTGGTTGAACGCGTTGTAGAACTCCGCCCGGAACTGGAGCTTGGCGCGCTCGTGGACCTCGAAGTTCTTGAACAACGCGATGTCCCAATTGTTGATTCCAGGGCCGCGGAGGTTCGACCGCGCCGCGTTCCCGATTGAACCCACCGTAGGAGGCCGGACCGTTTCGGTCTTGAAGTTGCGGCCGAAGGTCCGTTCCCCTTTGGGCAACACGGGATCCCCAGTGAGTACGACTCGTGCTCCGACACTCGGTGTT
>VFZX01000458.1 GCA_016871015.1 Acidobacteriota bacterium
GAATTCGTCATAGCCTACCGCTGCGAGTGTGGAAGACTCGACGGCTGTGATTGTCATGCGATCGCCTCCTTGTGGAGGCAATCGCCCTAAAACAGGATATCACAAAAATGTTCTTAAGTGAACAGTAGTGTGGCTAGGTCAAGCTGAGAAGCTCACGGGGCTGCACATCCATCGGGCGGCGGAAGGGGCTGCCGGGCCGGTGGTGGTCAACTCCGGTCTTCGGGGACCGGTCGACGCGGCGGCCGGCTCGGGCCGGTGGTTCTACCAGGCCAATGTCGAGGGCGCCGCAAACATCGCGGTGCTGCGCGCGATCATGGCCAATCCGGCGGCGTATTATTGCAACCTGCATTCGGAGTCCAACCCCGGCGGCATCATGCGTGGCCAACTCGAGAACACGGCCGAATGGCAGAGCCGGATGACGCGGCCGGTGATCGACCGGCTGGAAACCTTCCTCCGGCAGATCGCGTTCCGGCTCGGAATCTCCCTGAACTAACTAAGCTACTCAGCCAGGAACCGGTATACGGTGGTGCTCTTGCGCACTTCGCCCGCCTTGAGCACCACCGATGGAAACTTCGGCTGGTTGGGCGAATCCGGGAAGTGCTGTGTCTCCAGGCAGAATCCGTTACGCATCTTGTACTGCCTGCCACCCTTGCCCGTGATGCTTCCGTCCAGGAAGTTGCCGGAGTAGAACTGGACTCCGGGTTCGGTGGTGGAGACTTCCATCACGCGTCCGCTTACAGGCTCCTTGACCCGGATGACCGGCCGGAGTGTTCCGGCTTGTCCGTTCAGCACGTAGTTGTGATCGTATCCACGGCCACGCTTCAACTGCTCCTGGTCAGCGTCAATCCGCGCGCCGATCGCCATCGGTGTGCGGAAATCAAAGGGCGTGCCTTCCACCTTGGCAAGCTCTCCGGTGGGAATCAAACCGGCGTCCACCGGCGTGTAATGATCGGCGTCGATGCGCAACTCGTGGTTGAGGATCTCGCCTTGTCCCGTGCCGGTTAGATTGAAGTAGGCGTGATTGGTCAGGTTCACGACGGTGTCTTTGTCTGTGGTGGACTCGTAGGAGATCCGTACTCCGTTGTCCGCCGTTACCGTGTACGCCACCTTGACGGTCAACGTGCCCGGATAGCCCTCCTCGCCATCTCTGCTCACGTACTCAAGCGATACCGAAGGACCATCCGGTCCTTCTGATTCCGACGCTTTCCAGACCACTTTGTCGAATCCGCGGATTCCGCCGTGGAGGTGGTTGCCGTTGTTGTTGGCAGCCAGTGTGTACTCGACACCATTGAGTTTGAACCTGGCCTTGGCGATGCGGTTCCCGTAGCGTCCCACAACGCTCCCGAAATAGCGGTTGCGGTCGCGCAGGCCGGCGAGGTCGTCGTGGCCAATGAGAACGTCGGCGAACTGGCCGGCGCGGTCCTTGGCGTCGATTGAGACTAGGGTCGCGCCGTAGTTCGTTACACGGATTTTCATCCCGGCCGCGTTTGCCAACGTGTAGAGGCTCACGGGCTGGCCGTCCAGCGAGCCCCAGGATTCCTTGGTGATCATCGGTTTCTTTTCCGGTGGGCCGGAGCAAGCGCTCAGACCGGCGAGGGCGAGGAAATAGCGTCTCTTCATCGGGGCAGCCTCACCGCGCGGATATTGCGGAAGTCGAGGTTCGTGGTCGGGTCATGCGCCTGAAGGCTGATCACACCGGCAGCGGTCTTGGACTGCTTGTTCCGCGCGACGGTGTCTCCCTCCGGATGCGGATCGTCCCAGTCGGAGACCGGATATCCGTTGATCCACACGGCGATATGCTTCCCGCTCAGCGCCGCGGTCTTGACGAAGAACTCGCCGTCGTTGGGAACCACCCGGCGTGCGGGCTGGTAGTGGTAGACACCGCCGGTGCCGAAGTCGACGGGCTTGGTCCGGTCTCCGTCACGGAACTCGTTGCGGATCTGGGTCTCGTACCCGGTCCAGAACTTCTCCGGATTGCCGCGGAAGAACACGCCGCTGTTGGGATGGTGATTCGCGTCGCGCGGGTGCGTCCGGATGCCGAGTTGCAGGATCAGGTCGTCGAACTGGGCTTCGGTCTCAAGCTGGCCGGGACCCTTTTCGACATGGATCACTCCGTTCTTGGCGGTCCACACCGGCGCCTCGCGGGGTTTGGGCGCTTTGACCTCGCGCCAGCCGCTGAGGTCCTTGCCGTTGAACAGAGGCGCAAGGCCGAGCGGCTTAAGCTTGATGTTGCGGAACTCGATCTTGAGGTCCTTGTTGTGCTGGAGTCCGATGTGGCCCACCTTGGTCTTGCTCTGCATCGTGTCGAGGACCCTGGTTCCGTTGAACTTGATCTGGTAGCGGCCGCCCTGGATCGTGATTTCGAGCTGGTTCCACTGGTCCGCTTTGAGTTTGTGCCGCTTCTTGGTGGCCACATGGTTCACCAGGCTGCCGTTGGGGAATTTCGGGTGCTCGTTCCAGATCTGGACTTCGTAGCCCGTCACATGCGGCTGGCCATCCTTGGCCGAGCGGACAAAAATTCCGCTGTTGCCCTTCTCGCCAGTTCGGAACTCGCAAGAGAGGGTGTAGTCGGCGAACTGCGCGCCAGAGCGCAACCAGCCCGGGCCACCCTGGTCGGACACGAGCGCGCCGTCCTGGACCGTCCATTTCGCATCGCCCATGGGATACCAGCCGAACGTGGTTTGCCCGTCGAACAGGAGGATCCAGCCGTCGTCGATTTCCTTCTGGGTCAGGCTGTTTTGCGCGAGCAAGGAGGCCGCGCTGAGCAAGGCAACGGAAAGGGTCCGCATAGGGTTCTATCGTACACTGAAATTTTCCCGTGTTTCATCAAATTCAAAGCAGTCTTCAGCGGCTCGTTGCCGATCACATCCAGGCGCGATACGGCGTCGAGATCAATGTAGCCCTTGAAGAGCCCGCCGATTCGCGGTTCGGCGAGCTCGCGCTGACCGTGGCCTTCCCCCTGGCCAAGCTGTTGCGCAAGGCGCCCCGGGCGATCGCGCAGGAGCTCGTCACGGACCTGGGCGCGCTGCCCGGAGCGGCAGCCCTCGAGATCGCCGGCGGGGGATACATCAACATCCGGCTGGACCGGGGGGCGTATGGCGTGTCGCTGCAGGGCGAGGGCGGTCCCGCCGCCAGCCAGCCCGGCAAAATCATCGTCGAGCACACCAACATCAATCCCAACAAGGCGGCGCACATCGGACATTTGCGGAATGCCGTGCTCGGCGACACGTTCGTCCGGATGTTGCGGGCTTCGGGAAACCGGGTGGAGGTCCAGAACTACATCGACAACACTGGGGTCCAGGTGGCCGATGTCGTGGCCGGATTCCACTTCCTGGAAAGCAAGAACCTGGACGAGGTGGCGGCGCTGGCGTCCGGTGACAAGTTCGACTATCTTTGCTGGGATCTCTACGCGCGCGTGTCGCAGCATTTCAAGGACTCCCCGGCCGACGAAAAGACGTGGCGTCACGAAACCCTGCACGCGATCGAAGAAGGCCGCGGGGATCTGGCGCGCATGGGACACATCGTCGCTGACGCGATCGTCGGCTGCCACCTGCGGACCATGGCCCGGCTGGGAATCCACTACGACGTGTTGCCGCGCGAGAGCGAGATCCTGCACCTGAAGTTCTGGGCCCAGGCGTTTGAGCTGTTGAAGCAGCGCGAGGCGATTTATCTGGAGACGGAGGGAACGAAGAAAGGCTGCTGGGTGATGGCGGGAAGCCACTATCAAGAAGACGCTGCCGAAGACGACAGCAAGGTGATCGTGCGCTCGAACGGAATCGTCACCTATGTCGGCAAGGACATCGCCTATCAGCTCTGGAAGTTCGGGCTGCTGGGGCGGGACTTCTACTACCGTCCCTGGCCGGGCGCGGTGGAAGGGCATCCGGTGTGGGCCTCCGCGGCTGATCCCCAGCCGGGAGACGCGCCGGGGTTTGGCGGCGGAACCACGGTGTATAACGTGATCGATTCACGGCAGTCCTATCTGCAGGACGTGGTGGCGGCGGGACTGCGTGCGCTTGGCTACACCAACCAAGCGGACCACTCGATCCACTTCTCCTACGAGATGGTGGCGCTGTCGCCGCGTGCGTGCGCCGAGCTGGGAATCGAGCTCTCGGACGAGGACAAGGGCAAGGGCCACGTCCAGGTGTCGGGGCGCAAGGGACTCGGTGTGAAGGCCGACGATCTGATCGACAAGCTGATCGCGTCGGCGATGCGCGAGGTGAGCGACCGGCATGCCGGTGCGCCCGAGGTTGAGCGGCGCGAGGTAGCATCCCAGATCGCCATCGGAGCGCTGCGCTACTTCATGCTCAAGTACACGCGCAATACGGTGATCGCGTTTGACATGCAGGAGGCGCTGAGCTTTGAGGGCGACACCGGACCCTACGTTCAGTACGCCGCGGTCCGCGCGCGCCGGATCCTGCGCGAGTACGAAGGCCGCACGGGCTCGCTGCCGGATTTCGGAGGTCTGGGTGCGGAGGCGATCGGGCGGCACCTGGCGGATGAGAATCTGTGGCAGTTGGCGTTAGCGGTGTCGAAGGTGGACACGGCGGTGGCGCGGGCGGTTGCCAGCGGCGAACCCGCCCATGTCGCCAAGTACGCGTTTCAACTCGCGCAAGGGTTCAGCCGGTTTTATCACGACTATCCGGTGATCCATGAGCCGGACCTCGAGAAGCGGACGTTCCTGTTGTGGATGACGGATTGCTTCCGGAGGCAGTTGGAGCGGGTGTTGGATGTGCTGGGGATCCCCGTGCCGGCGTATATGTAGATGGAATATCATTAGAGCATGCTGGTGCTAGATGACATTTCCGCGTACAGTTCGGTCTTGCTCGACGGCCCACGGCTGACGGACGACGAATTTCTTTCGTTCTGCGACGAGCATGACGAATACCGGGTGGAATCGACTGCGGAGGGAGAACTGGAGATTATGCCCCTTCCAGGCCCGGATACGGGCACCCAGAACGCCTGGATCATTTCCCAGCTCACGCATTGGGCGGTGCGGACTGGCCGGGGCCGGTTCTTCGACTGCAGCTCCACGTTTGGACTTCCGAACGGCGCACGGCGGGCGCCGGATGCGGCGTGGATCTCCCGGGAACGGGCTTCGGCGGTCCCCAAGTCCGAGCGCGGCAAAATCTGGCATGTATGCCCGGAGTTCGTGATCGAGTTGCGTTCTCCGAGCGACCGCTTGAGCAGGCTCCGGAGAAAGATGGAAGAGTGGACTGCCAATGGGGCCGAGCTCGCCTGGCTGGTCGACCCGCCGTACCGCCGGGTCACCATCTACCGTCCCGGCCGGGATCCTGAGGTCTTGGAGGCTCCGCCAACGGTCGCTGGAGAAGGTCCGGTAGAGGGGTTTGTGCTGGACCTGGCCCTGGTCTGGGAGGTCCAGGCGGAGACTGAGGAGACGTAACAACGAGTTCCTTTTCTCGAGTGGTGGCCCTTCGCGGCTTATGCGCTTTTTGACAAGCGCCCGTCATCGATTTTGAGATACCATACAGAGCGATGTGGGAAGACTTCAAAAATCCTAAAACCAAACAGGACAAGATGGATAGCCTCTTGCACCTGTACATTGATGGCGCATTTGACCGCCGCGAATTGCTGAAGCGGCTGACCCGGGTGACGGGCAGCACCGCGGCGGCGGCGGCGTTTTTTCAAGGTTCCGGGTGGGCACAGGCACAGCCCAGTGCCTGTCCTGACGGTGTACGCGTACCCTGTGCGAACCGGAGACATCCTTGACAAGTGTGCCGGTGGGCGGTTGACACAAACGAAGGGTAACCGGGGGACAGCG
>VFZX01000459.1 GCA_016871015.1 Acidobacteriota bacterium
CGCTGGCCGTCCGGACTCCACGCCACGCTCCAGACGCTGTCGGTGTGGCCTTCCAGCACCCGCTCGCAGCGGCCCGTCTCCACCTCCCACAGCCGCACGGTATTGTCAGCGGACCCGGAGAGGGCGCGCTGGCCGTCCGGACTCCACGCCACGCTTCCGACGCGCTCCGTGTGGCCCAGCGAGACGATCTTCTCGAGCAGGCTCTCCCTAGTCGTCTTTTGTCCCGCCGTCAGCGGAATTTCTTTCGGACGGCAGGCTTCGACCAGCTTTGCGTATTCCTCCTCGCGGCGCGGTCCCGTCCAGTCGATGGCGAGGAATTGCGCCAGAGAGCCCTGGGCGGGGGCATCGTCGAGGCGCAAGGGAATGAAGCGGCGGTCCCGGTTCAACGGATCGCGAAACCGGAAGGTGCCCGCCTCCAACCGCACCCACTCCGAGCCTGAGGTGTTCGCGGACATGCATAACACAAGCACCCGCGAGCGCTCCAGCCCGTCCTCGATTCCGGCAAGGATGGGGTCGCCCGGCTTTAGCACCCAGGCGTCGAACCAGACCCTCAGCCCGTCCCGGCGCAGCCTCTCCGCCAGGGCCCGGACCACTTCCTTGTCCTTCGCGCTGTGGCTGAGGAAGACATCGAAGGGGAACTGTTCACTTGCGCCGCTCATCTTCTTGTTCTTGTTGTTCTTGACCCGGTAACTTCAGCTTGGAAACCAAGCCATGCTGACGAGATTACCAAGTTACCAAGTGAGGCGGGCGGTCAGAGAACGGCCACGCGGATCACCGTGAGGTCGTCGTGCCGCGGAGCGCTGCCGGCAAAGCGGAGACACTCCTCCACCAACTCCGCCGCGCCCTCACTTCGCCCGAACGCTTCCACCAAACGCGGCTCGCCGAACTCCTCGCCCTGTTCGTTCAAGGCCTCCGTCACGCCGTCGGTGTAGAGCAGCAGACGGTCGCCCGGTTCCAGCAGCAATTCCGACTCGGCGAAGCGGCCCGTGCGTGACAATCCCAACCCCACGCCGGGCGTGCGCAGCCATTCCACGCCGCCCGCGCCGCGCACCAGCAGTGCCGGATTGTGCCCGCCGCTTGCATACCGCAGCCGGCGCGGCCCCGGCTCATACACTCCGATCCAGAACGTGACGAATCGATTGGCCGGGCTGGCATCGTAGATCACACGATTCAGCTTGGTCATCAGCTCCGCCAGGCCGGCCACGCCGCCGGCGCAGAAGGCGCGCACGGCTGCCTGGACGCTGGCCATCAGCAGCGCCGCGGGAATCCCCTTGCCGGCCACATCGCCGATGGCCAGCACCACGCAGCCATCGGGCATGGCGAAGTAATCGAAGTAGTCGCCACCGATGGTTTGGACGGGCACACAGAGACCTTCCAGGGTCAGCCCTTCCACCACCGGCGGCTTCCGGGGGAACAGCCTCTGCTGCACTTCACGAGCGATCTCCAGTTCGCGGGCCGTTCGCTCGCGGCTTGCGGCCTCGGCGGCCAGCGATTCGGCCAAACGCCCGTTCTCCAGCGCCAGACCTGTCTGCCGGGCCACGGCCTCCAGCAGTTGGACGTCGGCGCGCGAGTACGGCTCCTCCGATCGCTTGGCGCCCAGGGCCAGGACGCCCAGTTCACGCCCTCCGGAACTGAGCGGCAGGACCAGTTCGCCCGAAGCGCGCGGTGAGGGATCCAGGGACACGGTGACATGGTCCACGTGAAGCGCCTGGCGAATGCGGCCGGTCACTTTCTCGACGAGGTGTGCCGGATCGGTGAGATGCTGGACTTCCGCTCCCAGCTCTTGAAGAAGTCGCTCGGCATTGACCGCCTCGCGGAAGAAGCGATGATCCAGCCAGCCGCGCAACCCGGCGGCGGCGCGCTCCACCAACGCCATCGCGCCCAGACATCCAATCACAGCGCCGGCGCGCTGCCAGCCGGGCATGGCCGCGCCCGCGGAGGTGGCGAACCAGACCAACAGGCCGAAGAACAGCAATCGCATCAACGCCACGCCGCGAGCCGCCAGGGCGTATTGCAGGCCCTGCCGCAGCGCGACGCCGATGTCGATGGTGCGGTCGACCAGCACGGCGTAGGCCAGGGTGAAGGGCGCCACCATCAACAGAATCAGGCGGACAAGCTGATCTCCGCGCGCGCCCACCAGTTCCGATGCGTTGCGCTGCAGGATCCAGGTGGTGGAGTAGAGCAGGAGCAGCGGCGCCAGGCCCATCAGCAGTCCGATGGCGACGAAACGCACGCGGCGCGGATCGCGCCCGTACTTGAGAAACAGACTGGCGCCGCCGATCCCGACGGCCGCGAGAATGTTGATCCAAGCCAGCAGGGACGGGGTGCGGAGGAACACGGCCCAGCCGGCGGCCCAGCCGAAGCCGTGCGTCCGCTCCACTTCGTAGAAGGCCGCGGCGATGGCGCCTGGTAGAAGAGGCAGGCTGACGAGGCCGGCGGACCATGCCACCCAGCGCCGGAGCGGACGGCCGTCGGGGAAGAGGACGCCGAACCAGACACAGCCTAGGGCCATCAGCCGGGGGCCGGCCCCGGGCAGGGCGTAAAGAACCACGGTGGCCCAGTTGCCCAGACGCGCGCGGTACTGGGGGTCGCTGAAGGTGAGATTGGCGGTGCCGATCAGCAGGGCGAGGAGCGCCAGCGCCACCGGGTCGCGGGGCCGGTGATAGGTAACGAACATGCCGACCAGCAGGCAGAACATGGGTCCCGCGATGTCCACCAGGATGTTTGGCAGCCATTCGGCGGCGGGCATGGGCGGCCGTGCTTCGAGCGTTGTCGTGACATCGAACGGCTGCTCTGAACCCCGTTGCAGGCGCACGGTTACCTGATCACCCACCTGGCGCCGGAAGACGGCGCGGCGGTAATCGATCACCGTTTCGACGGGCCGGCCATCGACGGCCAGAATGCGGTCGAATGGGCGGGCCCCCGCCGCCTGAAAGCGGGCCGTGGGTGCATTGACTCGGGTGGGGCCGCTCACCGCGTCGCTCATCACCATGGGCATGGCCGGCTCCCACAGGCGGCGGGTGTATTCGAACCACCAGCGGAGATCGACGGCGGCGATCCACAGACAGAGGAAGGCCAGCAGAGCTTCCCACCCGCCGAAGCGGCGCCTCACCTTCGATGTCCAGGCGCCGGCGGACGGGGAGGGCAAGGGGTGGTGCGGGCGGCCATGGGTACAAATTACCAGAATCGGGTTTCCTTCATTTTATTTAGGAGAAGAAAAGGCGGTCACCGGCGGTGAAACTTTTTTTTCACCTCTTTTTCAACGCTGTACGAGGAATTTGGCGCTGTTCGATTCGCGGTCGCGCAGTAGAATCAGGCTAAGGAGAAACATCGCATGCCAAACAGTCCGGCGCAAGCCAGATATTCCATCACCAAACTCCAGCTCTTTCCGGTGTACGCTACCGTGGAGGACTTCCAGAAGGCCACCGGGAACCCCGCGCCGGCGTTCGACGCGAGCCGTGCGCCGAAGCTGTGGTTTGACCCGAAGGCGGCCGAATCGCCGCGGCGCAACGTGGTTTACGACAACGTGGTGGCGCTGGGTCCACAGGGCCAGCCTCTCACGGGACCCGACGGCAAGCCGGCGCTCGAGCCGATGCTGCTGAGCCGTGAGCATGCCGCCACGGTGAACATTCCGCCGCGCCTGGCCAACGTTCCCGGCGCGAACGTGCCGGAAGTGCCGGTGCCGCTGCGTCCGCTGAACGCGAACGAGGAGATCTATCTCGATTTCGGAGGCGTGATGGTGCGCGACACCAGCGTGCCGGACGAATCGGACCGCAGCGGATTCACGGGCACGGACCGGGCCCTGCTGAAGGCGATCGCGGCTAAACTGGGTCTGTAGGCCCGGTTTTCGATGCACCGTTTTACCCGTTTCCTTCTTCCTGTCCTTTGCGCGTTGCCTGGGACCAAGCTGGGGGTGGCTCAGAATGCCACCCCCGCGCTAAGCCCCGGCGAGCAGGAGCAGTTCCTGAAGACGGCCAAGGTGGTTCGCACGCGCGGCGCGGGCGCGGGCATTACAGGCACCACGCGGGTCACGCTCAGCGACGGGCAGGTCACACACGACGCGCACGTTCAGGGGATCAACGAGGCCCGCACGGAGTTTTCCACATCGCAGTCCACGGAGATGAACTTCAAGGACTCCTATAAGTTCAACATCGCGGGATACCGGCTGGCCCGGCTGCTGGGAATCGGCGGCATGGTTCCGGTGTCGGTGGAGCGGAAGATTGGCGGGACCACGTCGGCGGTGACCTGGTGGGTGGACGGCGTGGCGATGGATGAGACAAGGCGCGTGAAGGACGCGGCGCAGCCGCCGGATGCGGAACAGTGGTCGCGGCAGATGAACATTGTCCGGGTGTTCGATCAGTTGATCCACAACACGGACCGCAACGGCGGCAATCTGGTGATCACCGGGGACTGGAAACTTTGGATGATCGACCACACGCGGGCGTTTCGCATCGCCCGCAAGCTCAACCGGCGGGAAAATCTGGTGCGCTGCGAACGGGCGTTGTTCGAGAAGCTGAAGCAACTGGACCGGGCGGCGCTTGAGACGGAGATGAAGGGCTACCTGAACAGCGAAGAGATCAAGGGGCTGCTGGCGCGGCGCGATCTGATTGTGGAACACTTCGAAAATCAGGCCAAGGCGCGGGGCGAGGCGGTGATCTTCTACGACTACGGACGCTGAGCGTCTTCTGCTACTACGGACGCGGAGCGTCTTCTGCTACTACGGACGCGGAGCGTCCAGCGGTGTGCGGCCCTCCGGGGTGACGGCAAAGAGGCGCCCGCCGGTGATTTCAAGGCAGACCGCCCGGTGGTTGTAGGCCTTCGAGATGCCGGCATCGATCAGCACGACGCGCCCGCCGAACCGTGTGACCAGGGTGCCGGTGGTTGGCGTGTGGCCGATCACCATCCGCGTGGCTCCGAGGCGGGCCAGAACATCGTCGAGGTGAGTGGCGAGCGCGGACTCCTCCGCCGCCGCGAGGCCGCGATACCAGAGCGGCCCTTCCGGATCGGCCGCCGTTTCGATCTTCGTCAAGCCGCGCAGTTCGTCGCGAATGCGGCGATTGATCTCGCGCAGCGGGGTGCGGGCATAGGCCGGCCCGATGCCGCCGTGCAGGAAAACGGTGGTGTCGATCATGACGGCGGCGGGGTTCTTCCGGAGCCAGCGCCCATAGGCGCCCTCGGGGCCGAAGGCGCGCCGGTGGGCGGCGTAACCGGGCGGCTGGCCGTCCTCCTCGGGCGTATTTGGGTTCGTTCTGTACGAGAGGAATTCGGCGGGGGTGACATACCGGAGGTCGCCGTAGATGTTCATGGCTTCGTGGTTGCCGAGGAGCGCATGCACGCGGCCGCCGGCCTTTTTGGCTTCGTTTTGTAGTTTCATCAGCAGGTCGAGCACGGCGCGCGAATCGGGGCCGCGGTCGATGGCGTCGCCGGTTTGGACCAGATGGGTGGCGCCGCCGGTCCAGCGGCCGTTTTCGCCGGTGAGGCCGGCGGCACGGAGGATGGCCCGGAACTGGGGGAGGTCGCCGTGCAGATCGCCGATGGCGACAATCCGGGATACGCCGGTGAACGTATCCTGGCCGTGGAGGAGGCTGAGAGCGAGAAGTGGAAGAAGCTGCCGCACGTTTTCAGGGTAACGCCCGGCCGGGATCGGGCGGCAACTGAGCTAAACCGGGATTTCCATTTTGGGTCTCCCGGACCCCGACAGTGTACACCAACGCCTCACTCCCGTGCCGGATTTGATCAGAATCCCCTTTCCGAGGGCGGGCCAGTGCCTGCG
>VFZX01000460.1 GCA_016871015.1 Acidobacteriota bacterium
ATGGCGAACCGGCTTCAAAACGACTCCGGTTCAGCGGTGCTGGATCCCATCACCGCCGCGACCGCTCACCGCCCGGATACGGCACGGGTTTCCACAGCACGGCGCTTACCGCCGATTCCCATCGCCAGCGCCGTCGCTGCAAGCAACGCCGGGCCCTTGGCTGTTTGCCACGACTGGACTGCCTGGCGCAGAGGGAACCACATGGTCCATCGATTATCCGATGGCAATTCTCCGGAGCACTTCCCGCCGCCGTGATCCGGTTGCGGTCGATCACCACGCGCTCCTCGACAGGCGTTGCGCCGAAGTAGGGAAGCTGGTCGCGCGACAGCCAGTGGCTCGTAGCGCGGAATCCACGGAGGAGTCCCGCCGCGCCGAGAATCAGCGAACCTGTGCAGACCGACCCGATCCACTGGCACTCCGGGGACATTTCTACTTTGCTGCTACACGGCGTCTGCGAGCGTTGACTTCCACGGGCGGACCGTGTATAGTCTCATTGCTAAGACGTCGGGCAACCAACGCTAATGGGGGGTACTTCAATGGGACGATCGAGCGTCGCCGTTTTTGCGGCGGCCGTACTCGCTGGCATCAATCCAGCCGTCACTTTCGCACAAGTTTCAACGGCAACCGTTCTGGGCACGGTCAGCGATCCGGCCGGCGCCGTGGTTCCGGGAGCGGAGGTGGTGCTGGCAAACCTGCAGACCGGAATCGAGATCCGCAGCCGGACCAATGATTCCGGCAACTACCGGATTCAGAACATCCAGGTGGGCTCCTACAGTCTCACGGTTTCCGCGCAGGGCTTCTCCACCAAGCGCGCGGACCGGATTACGCTCACGGTGAACCAGACGTCGACTCTCGACTTCACCTTGGCCGTTGGTGCCGTTGCGGAAACCGTGAACGTTGTCGCCGCGGGCGTTGAGGTGCAGAGCTCCACAGCCGAATTGGGACAGGTGGTGGAGGAGAGACAGGTGGTTGACCTTCCGCTCAATGGCCGCAACTTCACCCAAATGATGATGCTCCAGCCGGGCGTCGTCACGGTGAACCCTCCGGGCAGCCAGTCCCTCAGCTACACGCGGGGAATCGGAGAGGCGACCAACCCCTCGGTCAACGGCCAGAACAACCGGACCAATGTCTATATGCTCGATGGCGTCGCGAACTTCGAGACCTTTGGCAACGCCTGGGCCGTCCCGCCGATCATCGACGCCATTCAGGAGTTCAAACTGCAGTCGCACAACGATTCCGCCGAGTTCGGCTCCGGCTCCGGCGGCACGGTCAACGTAGTGACCAAGTCCGGCACCAATGAGGTGCATGGCACCGGCTTCTACTTCGGCAAGAACGACGCCTTCAACGCCCGCCAGTTTAACCAGGCGACGGTCAACCCGTTCAAGCAGCATCAATTCGGCGGAACCGGGGGCGGCCCAGTCATCAAGAACAAGACGTTCGTCTTCGGGGCCTACCAAGGGTTCCGCTTCCGCAGCCCGGCACGGCAGTACTTCCAGGTTCCGTCGGAGGCCATGCTGCGAGGCGACTTCAGCGGTCCCGAGAAGCGCGGCGGGGACATTTTCGACCCGTTGACAACCAAGCAGGACCCGGCGAGCGGAGCGTTCCTGCGGGATCCCTTCCCCGCCAACAGGATCCCCACCAGCCGCATTGACCAGCGGGTGCTCGCCTACATCAGCGGCACCGGGGTACCGCTGCCCGTGGTCACCGATCAGGCCCGGTTTAACGCCCTCAACACCCGCTCCCGCAGGCTCAATCAGGAGGAGTGGCAAGTCAAGGCGGACCACAACTTCAGCGCCCAGGACACGGTGTGGTTCCGCTATAGCTCGCTCGATCAGGCCGACTCGGGCCCCGGTGGACGCACGAACCTGGTCACCACGTCACAGCAGACCTCATACAACATGTCCGCCAGTTGGGTGCATATCGTGAATCCGACCTCGACCCTGCAGATCCAGTTCGGAAAGTCCGTTAGCGACATACCGACGGCCACGGCGTTCGAAAACGTGCCGGCTGATTTGATTCAAAGGGTTGGACTCGGGCCTGAGCTGGTGCAGTACCGCTTGGGCACCATCATCTCGGCATTCGTCCCCGCCGACTATTTCGGCGGGACGCCGATTATAGCGCCCAACCGCCCGGCCGACAACTGGCAGATCAAGGGCAACTACACCAAGGTCGCCGGCGGCCACACCCTGAAGATCGGTGGCGATTTCATGAGAGCCACCATGACCCGGCAGCAGGCTTCCCATGGTGTCGATTTCACGCGGCGGGAGACGGCGGACCTCAACCGGTCGGCGAGCACTGGCGACGCCATGGCTTCGATGCTGTTGAACGCCGCTAATTTCTCCACCCGGCGCAACATCGTAGAGTCGCTCCGGTTCGGTGGCAATCTGGGCCTCTTCATCCAGGATTCCTGGAAAGTGAACCAGAAGCTCACCCTGAACCTGGGACTTCGCTTCGATAACGCCTGGGTGCCACAGTACGGGACCCGCGAACAGGGCAACATCTTTTCCGGCAATGGCAACACCGATAATGGCGAGTACGTGATCTTCGACACGCCGCCCGCCTGCAGCCCCTCGCAGCGCGCGCCGTGCATCCCGACGCCTGATGGCAGGCTTCCCGCGAACGTGCGCTCCGTTTCCGGAGGCACGCTGTTTAACGGCCGTGGCGCCATGTGGGGTCCGCGCGTGGGCCTCGCCTACCGGCTTTCCAACAAGACCGCCTTGCGCTTCTCCGGAGGACTCTTCTACGACACGTGGGCCGGAATCTACCAGAGCATGCGGGGCGTCGGCGGCACTTGGCCGGACGTTTCCGTCACCCGCCTCGGCAGTTTGAACGATCCGACTCCGGCTAGGCCATTCCCGCGCGTCACGGGACAGGACCCCTCGCTGGGCGCCTCCGGCGTTCCGGATCCCACGCCGTTCAATCAGGAGTGGTGGTTCGTCGACCCGGAGTTCGATCAGGCCTATTCGATGCAGTGGAACTTCGGCGTGCAGCATCAATTGGCCCAGTCCACCGTCCTCGAAGTGAACTACGTCGGTTCTGGCAGCCGGGACCTGTCGGTGGGTGGCCGGTTCAACACCGCCGTCCGCCCCGGGCCAGGAGACCCGCGCGACCGGATGCGTTTCCCCTACATGCGTCCTACGTTCTTTGAGAAATCCACGGGCCGCAGCAACTATAACAGTTTGCAGGTAGGTTTGAAGCGCAGTTTCCGCAACGGTCTGGCGGCCACCGCCGCCTACACTTGGTCCAAATCGATTGACGTCGCCTGTTCCGGGTTCTTCGGGGCCGAAGCCTGTTCGGTGCAGAATGAGTATGCGCTCAACAACGACCGCAGTGTTTCCGCCTTCAACGTTCCCCAAAACGTCGTCGTTAGCTGGGTCTATGAGGTCCCCTTTGGAAAGGGCAAGCGCCTTGCCACGAACAGCAAAGTCCTGGACTACATTGCGGGCGGCTGGCAGTTCAACGGCATCATGGCGTTGCGCCACGGAATCCCGTTCCATGTCACCGTGCCCGGGGACATCGCCAACATCTTCAACAGCGGCACCTACCTGCGCGCGAACCTGGTGGGAGATCACAAGGTGAGCAACCCGACCCCGGAGCGCTGGATCAACACGGACGCATTCCGCGCGCCGGATCAGTTTAGCTTCGGCAACCTCGGACGAAACAGTCTGCGGCCGGATTGGGTCCGCCGTTTCGACCTCTCCGTGTTCCGGCGGTTCCCGCTCAAGGGCGAGAGGACGAGCATCGAGCTTCGCCTGGAGACCTTCAACGCCTTCAACACACCCATTTTCGGCGCGCCAAACGCCAACCGGGCGAGTGGAACGTTCGGTCTGGTCACCGGCGTGCAGGTTCCGCCGCGGCAGTTGCAACTGGGTGGGAAGATCCTGTTCTGAGCGGTGCCTCGCGTTTTTCCAGCCCTGGCCGCGGCGATCCTCCAGATGCTGCCGGCCGGGGCACAACCAGCGGCAGATTGCGATGGTCCACCGGCGCTTACTGCGGCGGCCAGGGCGAAGCCGTCTGAAGACTCCCATACCGCCCTTGGCCTTTGGTTCCTGGACCGCGCCAACTTCCCGTGCGCCGTAACCGCGTTCCGCTCCGCCGTCGCGCTCAACGGATCATCCGCCCGCGCGCGCGGCAACCTTGGGATCGCCCTCGCCCGCCTTGCCGCCCAGCGGACCCGGGCCGGCGACTTCGCCGGGGCGGCCCAGGCATATCGCGATTCTCTGGCAATGACGCCCGGCGATGCCGCGGTCCGTCATGATCTGGCGCTGGCCCTGATGAAGCTGGGGCAGCGGGCGGGCGCGGAAGCGGAGCTCGAAGCAGCAGTCCGGCTGAAGCCGGATTTCGCCGCGGCCCAGACAAACCTGGGAGTGTTGTACCAGCAGTCCGGCCGGACCGCGGACGCCGAGCGGCTTTTCCGCCGCTCCGTTGAAAGTGATCCCGGGCAAGTGGCGGGATACCTGAACCTCGGCCTGACCCTCATCGCGCAGTCGCGTTTCGCCGAGAGCGAGGCGGTACTGCGGAGGGCGCGCGGCCTGAACCCCGATAACCCGGCGGTCCTCACGGCTCTTGGAATGTCGATGATGCGGCAGCGCCGTTACCAGGATGCACTTCCGGTGCTTCGCCGTGCGGCCGCGCTCCAACCCAACTCGCCCGTCGGCCGTCTCAACGTCGGAATCGCGCTGGCGGATCTCTCGTTGAAAGAAGAGGCCATCAAGGAGTTTGAGGAGGCCTTGCGCTTGAGCCCCCGGCTCGCCGAGGCGCACTACAATCTTGGGCGGGCCCTCTATGAGCTGCGGCGTTTCGAGGAGGCGCAGGCTGCGCTGGAACGGGCCACGTCGCTGCGGCCAGACCACGCCCCGGCGTGGATGATGCTCGGCATGGCCGAAGGCAGTCTCGGCAGGCCGGAGAAGGCGGCCGGGTACCTCCAACGGTCCCTTGCCCTCGGCTGGTCCGATACCACCGCGCACTACAAGCTGGGCAAGGCGCTGATCGATACAGGCCGTGAGAGCGAGGGCGTGGAACACCTCAAGAAAGCCGTGGAGATCGATCCGGCAAACACTCAGGCAGTCTTCGCGCTCATGAAGGTCATGTCGGGGCGGGATCCGGCCGGGGCCAGGGAGTATGGCCAGCAACTGCGCGGGCTTAAGGCGGACTCGCTCACGGCGGGAAGGGCGCGGACGTTATCGAACTTCGCCCTGGGGGCGGCCAAGGAGGAGAATTGGCCGAAGGCCATCAGCGGGCTGCGCGAGGCGATCGAGGTATGCGGGGAGTGCCCCGAACGGGCGCTGCTCCGAAAGAACCTCGGCCTCATCCTGGCTCAGTCTGGCGACAACGCCAGCGCGGTGGCCGAGCTGGCGGCCGCCCATCAACTCGATCCGTCCGACCGGGACATCGAGTACGCGCTGACACTCCTGCGCGGGAGAGTTGGCGCGGCAAAATAGACTGATCATCATATGGACCGGTGAGATCGAGCTGCGTGAGCCGGGGGTAGAGCAGGAATCCGATCGTGACCACTGACGCATCGTACCGCAGTCCCGTTGCCGCGCACCGGCCGGAGCCAGGCGGCCATCTCGATCGTTGCGGGGAGCAGGCCACTGGGAGCCGTCGAGACGAGCCGGAGGGAGCGAGCCTTGGCCGGAACGAAGGCCGGGTACTTGCCCACCACCAACCGGCCCGTCACCCGATTCCCACACTGGGCCACCACCCGCCCGCGGCTGTCCTTGACCGTAATCCAGGCGATCCGGCCGCCGCTCTCACGGCG
>VFZX01000461.1 GCA_016871015.1 Acidobacteriota bacterium
ACTACCAGGAGTCCGGACCCCAATTGCTGCTGCAAGCCTTTCTCCAGCGCATCATCAACGGGGGCGGATACATCGAACGCGAGTACGGACTCGGACGCATGCGGACCGACCTGCTGATCCGTTGGAAGCACGCCGCCGGTGAACAGCGCGCCGTGATCGAGGTCAAGGTGAGCCGCGGCGTGACCACGGAAAAGCTGCTCGATCAGGGCCTGACACAGACCGCCGAATACCTGGACCGTGTCGGCGCCGCCGAAGGACATCTGATCATCTTCGAGCGCAGCAGCCGGACCTGGGACGAAAAGGTCTACCGCTTCTCCCGCCAGACCGCCGGACGCGACATCCACGTGTGGGGGATGTGAGGCAAGCGAAGGCCGCTTGCCAACATGTAGAATAGGGTTACCAGTCACGCTCCACCGCCCGGCTCTCCGGGCGGTTTTCATCGAAAGGACCCAAGTTGACTCCCACGGATGTTCGGGATCCGAACTATTTCCATAAAGTTGTAGATTGCCAATGGGCATGCCCGGCGCACACGAACGTTCCGGAGTACATTCGCTTGATCGCCCAGGGCAAGTACACCGAGTCGTACCTGCTGAACCGGAAGTCGAACGTATTCCCCGGCATCCTCGGACGCACCTGCGACCGCCCCTGTGAACCGGCTTGCCGCCGCACCCGCGTGGAAGAAAAGCCTGTGGCGATCTGCCGCCTCAAGCGCGTTGCGGCCGACCTCAAAGGCGAGTACAAGCAGTTCCTGCCCACCGCTCCTGAAACCAAGAACGGTAAGCGCGTCGCACTGATCGGCGCGGGTCCGGCGTCACTGACTGTCGCCAACGACCTGATGCCGCTCGGCTATTCCGTCACTCTGTTCGAAAAGCAGGACAAGCCCGGCGGATTGATGCGGAGCAACATCCCGTCGTTCCGGCTTCCGGAGAGCGTGCTGCAGGAGGAGTGCGACGACATTCTCGAGATGGGCGTCGATGTGCGGTACAACTCGCCCGTCACCAGCATGAGGGACCTGCTCGGCCAGGGCTACGACGCCGTCTTCGTCGGCACCGGAGCCCCACGCGGCAAGGACCTCGACATTCCCGGCCGCCACGACACGGACCGCATTCACATCGGGATCGACTGGCTGGAATCGGTTGCGTTTGGACACATCGACAAGATCGGCGAGAAGGTGCTGATCATCGGCGTCGGCAACACGGCCATGGACTGCTGCCGGACCTCGCGCCGCCTCGGCGGCAACGATATCAAGGTGATGGCGCGGCGTCCGCGGGCCTACTTCAAAGCGTCCCCATGGGAGCTTGAAGACGCCGAAGAAGAGCAAGTCGAAATCGTGATCAACCACGCGCCCAAGCGGTTCGTGATCGAGGACGGCAGGCTCGTGGGCATGGAGTTCGAGCGGCTCGAATGGGACGCCAAAGCCCGCAACTCGAGGGTGCTTGAGACCGTGATTCTGCCCTGCGAAGACGTGATCCTGGCGATCGGCCAGGAGAACGCCTTCCCCTGGATCGAGCGGGAAATCGGCATCGAGTTCGACAAGTGGGACATGCCCAAGGTCGACGAAACGACGTTTGAGTCAACCCGCCCCGGTGTGTTCTTCGGCGGCGATTCCGCGTTCGGACCCAAGAACATCATCTGGGCCGTCGAACACGGACACCAGGCGGCCATCTCGATTCACAATCATTGCATGGGCGTCCCCGTCACCAGCCGCCCTCCGCAGGGGCTGAACATTGTGAGCCAGAAGATGGGTCTTAGTGAGTGGAGCTACCACAACGACTACAATCCGTCGAAGCGCCAGAAGATGGTGCACGTCGATTTGACCGAGCGCTTCCAGAAGCTCAACATCGAAGTGGAGCTCGGGTTCGATCCCGAGCAGACGGCGCGCGAAGTCCAGCGCTGCCTCAACTGTGACATCCAGACCGTGTTCACCGCCAAGCGTTGCATCGAATGCGACGCTTGCATCGACATCTGCCCCGTGCAGTGTCTCACCATCACGCGCAACGGCGGCGAGGAGGATCTGCGGGGGCGGCTGTCGGCTCCGGCGATCAACCTGACCCAGGCGCTTTATGTCTCCGATGCGCTGCCCCAGACCAGCCGCATCATGGCCAAGGACGAAGACGTGTGTGTCCACTGCGGGCTGTGCGCCGAGCGCTGCCCGACCGCTGCCTGGGACATGCAGAAGTCCGACGTTCTCATTCCATTCGCAGGAATCTCAGTGTGCACCAACTCCTACGCGACCGTGTAAACGACTTCGCCTTCAAATTGGCGAACGTCAACGGCACCGGTTCCGCCAGCGCGAATGGCCTGATCATGCAGGCCATTTTCCGCATGGGCATCCCGGTGTCCGGAAAGAATCTGTTCCCGTCCAACATTCAGGGACTGCCCACCTGGTACGAGATCCGCGTGAACCGCGAGGGACACACCGCGCGGGCCCTCGAGTACGACCTGATGGTGGCGATGAATGCGCAGACCTACGCGCGCGACGTGAAGGAGGTCCGCTCCGGAGGGTTCCTCCTGTACGACTCGTCGTGGCCGCTCGACTCGCACCTGATCCGCGACGACGTCAACTACGTCGGTGTCCCGCTGGCGCGCATGTGCGGTGAGCATTTCCAGGATTCCCGCGAGCGGATCCTGATGAAGAACATCGCCTATGCGGGCTCCCTGGTGGCGCTGCTCGACATCGACATGCACCTCATCGAGCAGTTGCTGGAGGGGAAGTTCTCGGCCAAGCCGTCGCTGCGCGAGTCCAATCACAAGTCGGTGATGATCGGCTACGAGTACGCGAAGAAGCATTTCGACTGCCCGCTCCCGTTCCACCTGGCCAAGATGGACGGCAACCAGGGCAAGATCCTGATCGACGGCAACACGGCCACCGCGCTCGGCGCCGTTTACGCCGGGGCGACGGTCGCCGCCTGGTATCCGATCACACCGGCCACATCGGTCATGGATGCCTTCACCCGCTTCTGCGCCAAGTACCGGCGCGACAAGGAGACTGGCGCCAACAACTACTGCATCATCCAGGCCGAAGATGAGCTGGCGGCGATCGGCATGGTGATCGGCGCTTCGTGGAACGGCGCGCGCGCCTTCACGTCCACCTCAGGCCCGGGCGTGTCGCTGATGAATGAGCTGCTCGGGCTCGCCTACTACGCGGAGATCCCGGCGGTGCTGGTCGACGTGCAGCGGGTCGGTCCCTCGACCGGAATGCCCACCCGCACCCAGCAAGGCGACCTGATGGAGTGCGCCTATGCCTCCCATGGCGATACCAAACACATTCTGCTGATCCCCGCCGATCCGGCCGAGTGCTTCGACTTCGCGGTCAAGTCGTTCGATCTGGCAGAGAAATTCCAGACCCCCGTGATCATGCTGAGCGATCTCGACATCGGCATGAATGACTGGGTAGTCGACAAGATGGCCTGGGACGACAGCTATGTCCCCGACCGCGGGCGCGTGCTGACAGCCGAACAGCTTGAGCAGATGCCCAAGTACTTCCGCTATTCTCCTGAAGACGAAAACCACGTCGCGGCACGGACCCTTCCCGGTGTCCATCAGAAGGGCGCGTTCTTCATCCGTGGATCCGGCCACAACAAGTTGGGCGGATATACGGAGATCCCGGACGAGTACCAGGAAGTGATCGACCGTCTGGCACGCAAGCACAAGGCGTCGGCCAAGTTCGTGCCTGCGCCGGTGATCGAGCGCCGCGAGGGCGCCGGGTTCGGCGTGATCACCACCGGCGGCTGCGACCGCGCCGTCCGCGAGGCGATGCAACTGCTCGCCAACCGCGGCATCAACGCGAACTACATGCGCATCCGTGGATTCCCGTTCGATGATCCGGTGGTGGATTTCATTGAGGAGCATCCGTTCTGCTTCGTTGTCGAGCAGAACCGCGACGCGCAGTTGAAGTCGCTGCTGCTGCTCGAAACCCCAGTCGCCAAGAACAAATTGAGATCGATCTGTGTGTACGGAGGATTCCCGTTGAGCGCCAACTCGGTGGTGGACCGGATTCTTTCCCAAGTGGAGGCCAAGTAGCCGTGCCCTCGATAGCCAAGCCCGTAGCCAAGCATCCCAGCCTGCAGCGGAACAAGCTCGACCTGACGATCCGCGATTACGAAGGGGCGATGTCGACCCTGTGCGCCGGTTGCGGCCACGACTCGATCACCGCGGCGATCGTCAAGGCGCTGTGGAAGATGTCGATCGAGCCCCACCGGATCGCCAAACTGAGCGGCATCGGCTGTTCCTCGAAGACGCCGACCTATTTCGTCAACGGCGCGCACGGATTCAACTCGGCGCACGGCCGCATGCCGTCGATCGCCGCAGGCGCCAGCGCGGCCAACCGCGACCTGGTCTACATTGGCGTCTCCGGCGACGGCGACTCGCTGTCGATCGGCCTGGGCCAGTTGTGCCATGCCATCCGCCGCAACGTGAAGATGGTCTACGTGATCGAGAACAATGGCGTCTACGGACTTACGAAAGGGCAGTTTTCCGCATCGACCGACATCGGATCCACCAGCAAGAAGGGCGATCCGAACCGCATGCCACCGATCGACCCCGTGACCATGGCATTGAGCATCGGGGCCACGTTCGTTGCGCGCAGCTTCTCAGGCGACAAGGATCAACTGGTGCCGGTCCTCGAAGCGGCGGTGGCGCACCGGGGCTTCGCGCTGATCGACGTGATCTCGCCTTGCGTGACGTTCAACGACCACAAGGGATCCACGAAGAGCTACCTGGCCTCGCGCCAGAGCATGGTGCGGCCGATCGAAACCGACTTTGTCCCGCCCGCCGAGGAGATCCTGGCGCAGATCGGGACCAATGGGGTCACGTCGGTGACGATGCACGACGGCAGTGTCCTGCGCTTCACCGCCGTGCCCAAGGACTACGATCCCACCGACCGCGGCAAGGTTTCGGCCTACCTGCGGGAGCGCGCGGCGGCGGGTGAGGTGGTGACGGGGCTGTTGTACGTCGACGAGTCCCAGCCGGACATGCATGAGATGAGCCAGACGGTGGCGACGCCGCTGGTGAACGTGCCGTATTCAAAGCTGTGTCCGGGGTCAGGAGCGCTGAGCAAGCTGCTCGACCAGTTCCGGTAGCGCCGGGGCAGCGATCCAACCCGGCTCCGCGTGTCCGCTGGACCGCCGGCTTCTCTATCCCCGCCAGGCGATGTCCCCCGGCACCGATGAGTTGGAGCCTACGGTCACCGGCAACTCGTGGGTGCGGATCAGTTGGGGGCCTTCAAGCTCAAAGGCAAACTGGCGTCCGTCCGGAGTCACCTCAACGGTGGATTCCAAAGCAGCGTCCCAGTGAAACGACGCCCCATCCGGGAAGACTCCATCGATTCCGAGCTTGCTTTCTCCCGCGGACTCAAGCGCTTTCAGAAGACCCTGCTGCTCGCTTGCGGTCAGGTCCCAAAATTGCTCTGCTCGCTGCTGCGCACAAAGATCCGCGACGGAGGCTTCACTGTCTAGAACGGTTACACGTTCGGTGGCGCCGGTCTGATTCCTCGTGTTCATAACCACACCGCACCGCGAAACGTGTACCAACGGATCTCACCGCGGTTCAATGAGATTCTCCCAACCTTCACTGTCCCACGCCAGAGGGTCCGCGTCGCCAGAGAATTCCTCGCGCGCCGGTGGGATCGCCCGGTAGATCGACGAATCGTCAGGCCGGAGGTTGGTGATCAACCGCAACAATCGGGCACGTTCGGGTGGCGGGAGGGCTTCCACGAGCGGCACAATCTCCTCCACCGTCAAACTGGATGCCATCGACC
>VFZX01000462.1 GCA_016871015.1 Acidobacteriota bacterium
GAGCAGTTGACTGCTTATCAACGATGGTGCCGCATCTTGCGCTCGATCTTCCAGCAATTCGCCAAGATCCCCCTCGATCCGCCTGCTCCAGTGCCCCTTCCAGCCGCTTCCAACTGCCGGATTTAGGTTCAAGCAGCCAACGTACCTGACCTTTGTCACAGTTAGCCAGTGAGACGGCATATGAATCTCGGGTTCCCCACTTAGTTGAGACAGGTCAAGAACGTCGGATTCACGGTGCAGATGCATCGGAGCCAGATAGTAGTGGGGGTCCGCATGAGGACTCGCGGAATGCGAGTCAGTTCGTGATCCTTTAGCCCAACTTCCTCTTCAGCCAGTCGGTGGTCAGGTGCTTTACGACGTCGAACGGCTCGCACTTCCCGCTGGCGGAGGTGAACTCGATCGGCCCTACAGCCCGCGCAACCGCCAGGGCCGCCTTATTCAACCCAGCACTCCGCTTTCCGATCCCCATCAGCGCCACGCCCATAGCCAGGCGGACCTTCTGCGACTCTGCTCCGATCGTGTCCGCGATGCGCTTGACACAGGCGAGGAAGAACGCCTCGTCAGGCGCCTTCTTACCGGAGAACTTCGACGCCTCATACAGAAGCCCGTAGCCGCACTCACGGCGTATGGGGTCGGCGCTTCTGACCCACCGTTCGGCAAGCTCGACCACGAATGATGTCTTTGCAAGCGTTGCATCGCAGGACGCAAACACGTGTGCCAGCATGCCACCGGCCAACTCCTCAACCTGTTTCTCGGCCTGGTCGCGTGTGATTTGCGCGGGGTCGTCGACGAGAAGTGCGATCACTCTTGCGTCGTAGACATCGGACTTCCAAAGCGCCTGCGCGAGCTCCCGATTCCGCCCAATCTCTTTGGCCATCTTGCGCAGCCGCGTGAGGCCGATGCCGTAACTGCTCCTCCCTGCGGTGCCTGAGCCCAGCTTCTCCCAGTTGCGCATGCCCCGCTCGTCGCGCTCTGCGTGGAGCAGTTCGAGAACGTCGGAAACGGTCGTCGGAGTTTTCCTTTTCGAGTTCATGGACATCGCACTGGGTACCGGTCAGTGCTATTCTATCGCCGCGGCAACCCGCGCGGCAGACCGTACCAGCCGGGGCGCCGTACCGTTAAAATGCCAGATCGCAAGAATCGTCAAGACAAGCCGTTAGCACCCGAGTAGACTAACTGCATGAAGCCACATTGGGGACGCGCCATCGCCGGATCAGTGATCGCCCAAGTCACGCAAATCGCGGCCGCCTTTGGATGGGTTGCCATCTATAGCTACCTCATCAACCCCGGGCAGCCAACGGCGGCGTACCAAGCACATGCTCAGACGGCGGGCCCGTGGGTTTCCCTTCTCGCTGGCGCGCCCATTTTCTACGCATCCAGCCGCTGGATCGCGAGATCGCGGCCCACTGCCCTCGCACTGTTCGCAACTTTTGTCGTGATCGACGGCGCGCTACTTGTGGCGATGCTCGAAAGCTGGGTCGACGCTCCCTTTGTCCTGATCGGCCTCAGTTACCTCACCAAACTCGGCGCCTGCGCGTGGGGTGGGCAGCACGGATGAGTCCTGCCCTCTTCGTCTACATTCAGACGCATCTCGAAGAGGATCTGTGCCTTGAGGTGCTGAGCGCGAAGGCATTGCTGTCGCCTGCGCATTTTCAACGCACCTTCCAGGCACAGGTCGGTGAGACACCCAAGAACTTCGTCGCGCGGCTTCGGCTGGAGCGCGCGGCATTCCGGCTGTTGATCCATGACGCGACGCTGCTCGAAATCGCTCTCGATTGCGGTTTCCGGAATCATGAGACTTTCACTCGCGCCTTTCGCCGCCGCTTTGGCATGGCGCCCAGCAGCTACCGCACCTGGGTGCGCACGCAGATGCAAGAGCGTCCAGCGCTTGCGGCGGAGCAGATGGATGACGCGTACTCCATCTCTGGAACCAAGGTCCGGCGACTGCAGCGGGCAAATCTGGCGTTCATCCGCCATACCGGTCCATACGAAGCGGTAACCGACACTTTGTTCGACTCTCTCGAGGACTGGGCCAACAATCAAGGTCTTGCCGGACCGCGCATTTGGATGGGCATCGGCCACGATGCGCCAGGTGTGACACGGCCGGAGCACTTGCGATTCGACGCAGCCCTAGTCGTTCCTTCAGCCTTTACCCCAAAAGGCATGATCGGGCATCAAGTGTTCGAAGGCGGGGAATTTGCCGTGACGACGCATGCAGGACCGTTCGCCACGCTGCCCGCGGCTTACGCGGCGATTTTCCCGCGCGTAACCCAATTGCCGAAGCATCAACTGATCGGTGTGCCAGCAGTGGAGATCTATCACACTGCGCGCGTCAATGCCCGCTTGCGGCTGAATGTGACTGATATCTGCCTGCCCGTACTTGCTTCCGGTTCAGGACGCTCTACCTACCCGGCGAAGCCGGAGCCAAACGGGTCCGCAGAGTGGAAAGTCTGACCATCCGGAATCTGGGCCATCGCGGTGCACGTCGAACGCCCGCAAAGAACCAACCGCCCCACCGCGAAACGTTCCATTGAGCGAGGGCACGCGGGATTATGACGGTCACGTCTCAGTGGACGGGGTCACCATGGCCGGCCGGGGATCATAGTGATTCTCCTGGGACGTGATCCGGCCCTCGGCGTCCACTTCGAACAGGTCTGCAACCCGCAGAACGCAAGGGGGCTGCACGACACCTACCTCGGCTTTGGTCATGATGGCTGTGAGATCTTCGTTGAAAAAATGTCCGACGATGCGCACCTCGCCGAGATTGGGGCCGATCGCATTGAAGAAAGCCAGCACCGCCTCCCTGCCAATCAGTGGGGTTTCCGCTCCACCGGGTGCCAGTGGGCCCCGGAAGACGACAGAGTTGGTCCAGGGGACGGCGTCGAAGTTCTTTCGGGCTAGCGCTTCGAAGTAGGTCGCGGAGACTGTGATGAGTTGAGCCTTGCGGTCGCGGGACGGTGCCATGGTTTACCCAGAATAGCAGCATCGGACGCCTTTTCTGGCGTTCTTGCGTTGCGAAAAGGTATTGCATTTACGATAAGGAATGGCGATACCTTTACGCAATGCTGATTGGCTACGCTCGCGGTTCCACTGATTACCGGGCGCAATATCCTCTTCGGTCCTTAACTTCGACGTGTCCCTGTTCAAAGATTTCCCGATCCGCGAGTCGATCAAAATCCAGACCAGGCCAAGATCGACGGTGGCGACGCCGGCGTCTATCCTTCCGTGGGCGTCAACGCTGGCACTGGCGTGTCCGGTGTCAGGCTTGGCTTCCGCTTGTGCCATTCCGTGGCGCGCTCGTAGGCATGCGCCAGGGCAAGCACGCGGCCTTCCGAGAACCGCGGACCGGCGATCATCAGCCCGATCGGAAGTCCCGTCTTGCTGAATCCGCAAGGCACGGAAATCGCCGGGATTCCGTACAGGTTAAACTGTCCCGTGTTCTCGAGCTCCGGATTCCTCAACTTATCGCTCTCCTCCCGCTTGATTGCGGCGTCGATGGTGCGCGGAGTCCTTCGCCGCGTCGGGAGCACCACGAGGTCGACTTCGCGGAACGAGTCGTCGATGGTGCGGCGCAGCAGTTCGAGTTTCCAACGGGACTGCACATATTCATACGCCTTCGCGTTCGCACCGGACTGGAGCAAGCGGCGTGTCGGGATCATGTACCGTCCCGAGTTCCTCGTGTGGAAATCTTCGTGATACGCATAGGTCTCGCCGCTCATCGAGATGTCTCGCGTGGAAGGCAGCGTGCAATCGGCGGCGGACCTCGTCAGCTTCTGTATGACGCCGATCGCCTCTTCCACCGCCTTGGAAACGTCCTCGTCAAGCAAGTCGAAGGACGGCGCGCGCGGAATCCCGATGCGGAAGCCATTGACCGGCTGCTTTATCGAGGCGGCGTAGTCTTGCCGCGCGTGTTCGACGCTGGCGATGTCCAGACGATCGTATCCGGCCATCACGTTCAACATGATCGCGGCATCCTCGACGGTCCGCGTCATGGGACCGCAGTGATCCAGCGAGTAAGTCAGCGGCACGATACCGCGAATCGAGACAAGACCGTACGTGGGTTTGAGCCCCACAATTCCGCAGAAAGACGCGGGCGTTCGGATCGAACCGCCAGTGTCGGTGCCCAGAGCGGCGTAACACAGGTCAGCGGCCACCGCGGCGCCGGAACCTCCGGATGACCCGCCGGGATTGCGTTCGAGCGCCCAGGGATTGCGAACCGGCCCGTAGTAGCTCGTGGCGTTCGTGCCGCCCATGGCGAACTCGTGCAGGTTTGTCTTGCCGATCGGAACCGCTCCGGCGGCAGCGAGCCGGCGCGCCACCTCGGCGTCTTCCTCCGGAACCCGCTCGTCAAACACCGCGCTGCCCGCCGTGGTGCGGATGCCCTTCGTGTCGACGTTGTCTTTCAGCGCAATCGGAATTCCGTGAAGCGGCCCACGTAACTTCCCGGAACGGACTTCGGCATCCAACTCCCGGGCGCGCGCGAGTGCTTGCGCCCGAAGCACCGTGATGAACGCGTTCAACTTGGGGTTGAATACGGCGATTCGCGCCAGACATGCCTCGACCAGTTGGGTGGAAGTCACGGAGCGGTCGCGAATGCGGCGCGAAGCTTCGGCCAGCGAGAGGGAGGCCAAACCGGTCGCAGGCGCCTGGGCGTTCGCGATCGCGGCAGCACTGAGGGAAAGCGCAAAACAGCGGCGGGTCAGTGTCGGCTCCATCGTCCCATGATACGCGAGATCCTACTGGGTTCCATTGAGCGGGGTCACCATGGCCGGCCGGGGATCGTAGTGATTCTCCTGGGACGTGATCCGGCCCTCTGCGTCCACTTCGAACAGGTCCGCAACGCGCAGAACGCAAGGTTGCGGAGACCGCATTTTCTGGCGTTCTTGCGTTGCGAAAAGACATTGCATTACGATACGGAATGGCGATACCTTTACGCAATGCTGATTGGCTACGCTCGCGCTTCCACTGATGACCAGGACACCGCCGCACAGGTGGCGGCGCTGAAGACCGCTGGATGCAAGCGGATCTTCCGTGAGCAAGCGTCCGGCGGACGTTGGGACCGGCCTGAACTTCATCGGCTGCTCGATCAGCTTCGGAAGGGAGATGTTTTGGTTGTCTGGAAGCTCGACCGGTTATCCCGCTCCTTTCGCGATGTACTCACCATCATGGAGCGGCTCGGCGACGCCAAAGCAGGGTTCCGCAGCCTGACCGAAGCCATCGACACGACGACTCCGGCAGGGCGGATGATGATGCAGATGGTCCGCGCGTTCGCCGGGTTTGAGCGTGCCATGTTGCGCGAGAGAACCAAGGCTGGACTGGAGGCCGCCCGTCAGGAAGGCCGGATTGGAGGACGTCGCCCGAAGCTATCCGCCCAACAGCAGTCCGAGATCCGGAACATGGTTGCCAGGGGCGACAAGTCCGGTGCGGACGCTGCGCGGCTGTTCAAGGTCCACCCAGCTACGGTCTCGCGGTTGATGGCTCGGGCTGAGGCGTCAGCACCAAGGCGACAATAGACCGCGCGGACCCCGTGGCCCATTGGTTCAGCGAATAACTCAACACCAAACTTGCTCTTGCGATTCTGGGCGGCTGGCTCGCTGTCGCGCTGTCACGGCGGCTGCCTCAGGACGATTTGGCTTAGGCCCAATACTATTCACTTAAGAACATTTTTGTGATATCCTGTTTTAGGGCGATTGCCTCCACAAGGAGGCGATCGCATGACAATCACAGCCGTCGAGTCTTCCACACTCG
>VFZX01000463.1 GCA_016871015.1 Acidobacteriota bacterium
GTTGTATCGCGCTTTCGGTCTTAACACAGGTACATGGCGCCAACTGTTTGGTCCCAAAGTGTGGATCAGGGGACTCGTGGCGGGCGTGGTACGAGGGCACGGTTTTTCACGGCCCTCTGCAGACGCGACCCAAATGCCAGGAGTCTTTCTCGTCGATCGAGGCTTGATCGCTCGGGCATACCGGCATGACAGCGCGGCGGACCGTCCATGCTACGAATCAATCTGCAAGGAGGGCCGTTAGATTATGAACGAGTGTCCCGTTGCTCTGTCTGAGATGAGCGAAGAAGAGTTGGTCCGGCGGGCTCAATCACGGGATCAAGCCGCCTTCCAAGAGTTGATCCGGCGCAGCGCTTCAACTTCCATGCGCTTAGCTTTGTCAATCGTGAAGAACAGGCAGGAGGCGGAAGATCAGGTTCAGAATTCGTTCTTAAAGGCATGGCAAGCGCTCGGCAGTTTTAGAAGCGATGCGAAGTTCTCCACCTGGCTGCGAACGATCGTTGCGAATCACAGCTTGATGCATCTTCGGGCGTCACGCCGCGCCCACCTTGAATCTTTTGACCTTGGCCGCGATGATGGCCCAGTAGTGGAGCCGGCCGATCTTTCTGCGGGCCATGAAAGCGCTCTGGGCAATCGGCAAATGACTGACCAGCTACGCCGCGAACTGCGCTTGCTTCCTTCGACGTTCAAAGAAGTCCTGGAGTTGCGCGATATCCAAGAGCTGTCGACCGAAGAGGTCGCCTCCCGTTTGGGAATAACCGAGGCGGCGGTAAAGAGCCGTCTGTCCCGTGCCCGCCAGATGCTTCGCCAACGAATGGAGCGTCACGCCACGAATTTCTCCGCCCTGCTTGCGTGATCCAATCGGCACTTGATCTCTTTTCGCTTCAGGGGAACACTCGCTTGTGGTTCGATTCACCCACGCTTGCCTTCTCGCCGTTTCGCGCTTCCGTTCAGACACGATCCCGGTGATGTGGACCGCCATTCCGCTCACTGAACCAGAGTTCCGCTCGACGCCGTCCGCGGGTGCGCTTCGCAGCGAACCCTGGTTTACTTGAGGCGCCTGCCGCCGAACGCCAGCGTTCGCCCGTTTCCGCAGCCACCTACGGCTCTACGAGAAACCCGCAGTAGCCGAGTCGATGATATCGCGGTCACGCACACCTGTGGCTCGTAGCGGCCCCTTAGTCCGTCAGGGCCTCCAAGCCGGGATCGCAGCCTGCGCAAGCCGGTTCATCGTGCTTTCGAGGGAGTAAATATTTTCCGCCTTCGCTACCGGGCAGCCATCAAACAAGCGTGGAACAAAACAACCCCCAAGCCCAAAGCTGGCCCGACTTGGCCATCGGCCTCTACGACAAACTGACCGGCCGTGGTGCCGAAATCACGTATGAAATGCACAACCTGGAAGTGCAAATACCTAGCTCCGCTTCGCCTACCGCGGTTCACGCCCTATGGAAGATCAACGGTACGGTGAAGATTCGGACGAAAGACGAAAGTGCTCCGTCCCGCCCTTGACATTGATCTACGGATCGAACGGCTAGGGCGCGTGGTGCACATTCAAGGTTCGGGTCACTCCGTGGACTTTCGGTCCGATCACTTGCCAACCTTGTGCCGGTTCCTCTTGGACCTATGGCCCCACCGAAAACTCGCTCTCCCTGGATTGCGAGTTTTCGTCGCCTGGCGGTTAGTTCGCTTCCCTGTTAAACTGTAGATTCCCGTTTACTCCGATCTGACGACGATTCCAAATGCAGCCTACCGGCCAAAACCACGCTATGATGCGAGTTGCGATTTCAGGGGCCACCGGGTACATCGGTGGCCGTCTCGTTCCAGCTCTGTTGGACGCCGGCTATGCGGTTCGTTGTTTGGTGCGTTCGCCAGAAAAATTGAAGGCTCGTTCTTGGTCCGATCGGCCGGGGATGGAGATCGTGCAAACTGATTTGGATGACATCGAGTCTGTGGTCCAGGCCCTGGAAGGGTGCGCGGCGGCATATTACCTCGTACACTCGATGACCTCGGCGGGTTCTAAATATGCAGAATATGACGGCCGTCTGGCTCGCAACTTCGGAGTCGCGGCAGGGCGCGCGAAGCTTGGCTCGATCCTCTATCTGGGCGGCCTTGGTGAAACAGGCCCAAATCTCAGCAAGCACCTTACTTCGCGCCGCCAGGTCGAGTATGAGCTTGGTGCGGGTGGAGTTCCCGTAACCGTCTTTCGAGCCGCGATGATCATTGGTTCCGGTTCAGCTTCATTCGAAATTCTTCGATACCTGGTAGAACGCCTGCCGGTCATGATCACCCCGCGATGGGTGAACACCCTGAGCCAGCCGATCTCGGTAGTCAACGTGATCCGCTATTTGGTGGATGCCCTTCATGTTATTGAAACTAAAGGACGCACTTTTGATATTGGTGGGCCCGAGGCGCTTTGCTACCGCGATATTATGAGAATCATGGCGGAAGAGTTGGGACTTAAGCGCCGCTGGATCATCCCGGTCCCCATCCTATCTCCGCAGTTGAGTTCTTACTGGATTCATCTCATCACGCCATTAACGCACGACATCGCCAAACCTCTGGCGGAAGGCCTGAAGAATCCGGTTGTGTGCCGAGAGGATCGAATCCGCGATCTCATTCCCCAGGATCTGATCACAGTTCGGGGTGCAATTCGAACCGCGTTAGCGCAAGTAGCCCGAAATGAGGTCGAGACCAGTTGGTCGATGGCTGGGGCGATTCCGGGAGACCCGGACTGGGCTGGCGGTGCCTCCTTCATAGACAGAAGGCAGGCGATGGTCGAGGCTCCCGCTGTGGCCGCCTTTCGGGCGGTGTGCCGGATTGGGGGCAGCCACGGATGGTACGCGGCAAACGCGCTGTGGACAATTCGAGGTTGGCTGGACCGCCTTGTCGGTGGACCCGGCTTGAGGCGTGGGCGTCGCGATTCAGAGTTGGTTGCATATGGAGATGCCATCGATTTCTGGCGCGTGGTCGGATTTGAGCTTAACCGGCGCTTGGCGCTGAGGGCGGAGATGAGGTTACCCGGAGATGCTTTGCTCGAGTTCCGCGTGACACCTGCAGAGAACGGCAGGTGCACAATCGAGCAGGTGGCGCGTTTCCGACCGAAGGGTTTGCTGGGAATGCTCTACTGGTATGCAGTCAGCCCCCTACATTACATCGTCTTCGATGGAATGCTGCGCGGGATCCGGCGTGAAGCAAACAGGATTGCAACGAGTATGGCTGCAACCAAAAGCTTGCATCAGACCTGAGCACGGACCACGGGAGATTGGCAGCTATGGTGAACGAACCCGCATTCCGATGGACGGTAAGGAGTTCGTAAAGCACCTCCGCTCCGAACTCGAAAAGTTGGCCGGTGCAACCGATGATGGCAGGAGAATCGTCGCGTCCGCATCGAACATGGCGAGCCTGTGGTCACGCCCGTCCGCGCCACACCCGCTGCGCGACCGCGCTCCTTAGCGTGGTTAAAATCCCGAATCGTGTCTTCTCCTCCAGCACACCTGGCCGGGCCGGATTGCCCCCCGCGACGTAGAGGCGGGACGCATCGAACCCGGTGAGGCCAGGATCCCGAAGGCCTCAACGCCGCCTACCTACCTGGAGGATGTGGAGAACTCGGGGACTTGGAGTCTCCCCGTGCGCTGCTCGCCGAGGCGCTAGACACGTTCCGGTCCGCGCTCGGGGTCAGCCACCCGTACACGGGGGCTTGCGTGGCGGCGGTGGCGGAGATCGAGCCGAAAGAAAATTTCCAATCCGCGTGAGCGGTTGCACGCGCATTTGCCGCATCAAGGGGTGAGAGGCGATCGCCTCTCAAATCAAAATCCTAAGGAGACAATCATGAAGATCAAGACGAAGCTGAATGCGGGCGCCCTTGACAAAAACCACAACCAGACGCTGCGTGTGAAGAGCGCGGTCAAGGCCGGTGGGCTCAGCCCAAACCACAACCAAACGCTGCGCGTGAGGAGCGCGGTGAAGGCGGGCGGGCGCGACCTCAACCACAACCAGACCGTTGTCCGGTAACCCGATCCAGGCGGCGGTGGCGAGACCCGTTACTTGACCGGCAGACAGCGGTAAGCCTCCGGAGTTGGGTGGCCCGAAGGATCGCGGGAAATGGCAGATTTCCACCGACGGCGGCGTTCAACCCCGCTGGCGCAAAGACGGCAAGGAACTATTCTTCGCCCATCCCAGAGGAACGATCATGTCCGTCGGCATCACCGTCAACGGTAGCGTATTGCAAGCCGGGCCCCGAAGGCATTGTTTCACACTCTAGGCACGTCTCCCGGGTTCGATGTCACCCCCGACGGCCAGCGCATCCTGGTCGCCGAGCCCCAGAAAACTCCGAGCCCCGTTGTCCGTTATCGTCAACTGGGAATCGCTGCTGAAAAGTAGCTTGGTCCGCGCGTTGCCGCCTACCCTACTGGGGCGGCGCGGCGGCGGCGAACATCCCGGGAGTGGAGTAGTCGATGGGCACGATGCGATAGCGGAATACCATTCCGTGCCGGCCCACTATGTAGCCGTGCGTCGCATCGGGAAACGTCACCGCGGTAGGCTCGGTGGGAAGGCTCGCCGGGCGGGAGCTGAACGACCTGCCGCCATTGAACGAGTAACCGATCTGGCGTCCGGTAATGTGCACGCCGACCAGCATTTTCCCAGCGGCTGAGGCGTAGAAGCTGCGCCAGGAGGGCGGATTCGCGCTACCGGTCCACGTCGCTCCGGCATCCGCGGTCCAGTGGGTTGCGCCACTGGCCAGTAAGACCAGGCCGTCCCTCTCCGACCAGAAGTGGATGGAGTCGACCTTGTGCTTGGTGTCGGGAATCACCGAGTGGCTCCACGTTGCCCCGCCGTCAGCAGTTCTGGAGAAAAGAGCCATCGACGTTCCCATATTGAAGGGAGCAGCACCGGCCATGAAACCAACCGTGGGCGAGACAAATTGCGCCACCCCAACCATGCAGCCCAGTTTGCGAGCCAGCCCCTCCACCGTGGTTTCCAGGTCGCACGGATCCCCGCGAGTCCAACTCTTGCCGCCATTCGTGGTGCGATTCAAGTGGCTTCGCGTCTGTGAGTCGCTGTTGTCGGCGACAAAACCGGCGGTTGGGCTGACGAACGAAAGCGCCTTTGCGGTTGAGGGGACTTTACCCAGTTGGGCCCACGAATTCCCGTCGATGGTACCCATCACGCGGCCGCTCCCGGTGAGGACCCAACCGCGGTTCTGGTCCAGGAAATGAATCTCCGCGAGGTCCTCGTCGTTTGATTCGGGATCGCCGCCCAACTGCACCTTCCAGGTTTTGCCGCCATCGGAAGTGAACAGAATTGTCGACTTCCTGCCTGCTACCCAGCAGGTCTCAGGACCCACACAGAAAACCGAACGGAGTTCGATGTCCTTGTTGAATGGGACAGGCTCCCAAATGGCTTTGAATTTTGGCGCCGTGGGGTTGGCTGCTTTAGCAACGCCCTTCTTGGCTTGGCCCGAGGCCAGGCCGGTGATCAGCAGGAGCAGGACCGCAGAATTCCAAGGAGTGGACATGTTCTCGCATCCTTTAGGTATTGCCGCTGGCCGGGAAGACACAATGCAGCCAAACCGAGACATTCATTTTGTACTGCCAGTTCAACCCAGACAGCAAAAGCCTAGGAGCCTGTCCGAGAATTGACGGGCGAACGCTCATCGCCGCCGGTCGAAGTGTGGTTGTTGCGTAGCACGATTTTTCGTTGCCAGGCTGCCGGAACGCCTTGGATTCCCGATTTTGGCCTCCAG